>JAZPZL010000265.1:0-7438 GCA_045544655.1 Eubacteriales bacterium | reverse complement strand
GGCGGGAGCTGCAGGAGCAGCCTCAGCGGGAGCAGCATCTTCCTTGGGAGCGAACTGAGAGAAATCCTCGCCTTCGTTACCAATTACACATACGTTTTCGAGACAAGGAACGTCCTCGCCCTCTTCCTTGAAAATGGCAAGAAGAGTACCCTCAACCTGCGCTTCTTCGTCAAAGGAAGATTTGTCGGTTTCGTAAGAGAAAAGAACGTCGCCGACGTTTACCTTATCTCCTACCTTTTTGCTCCAGGAAGTAATAACGCAGCTTTCTACGCTCTGACCCTGGCGCGGCATGATAATTGCGGTTGCCATAACAACACCTCCAAAAAATAATCAAAAAAATTTATTGGGCTACGATTACTTGAATTCCACGCTCTTTACAAGCTTCAACCATTTCAGGAGCAAGAGGAGCATCCGTAACGATTTTGCTAACGTGTTCCAATCCGCAAAACGTATACGGCAGACTCTTGTCGATCTTGGAAGAATGGATCAACATAATCACACAGCCTGCTTTTTTCACAATGGCACTTTTCAATTCACTTTCATTGTAATTGCCACTGGTAAAGCCGTTTTTCATTGAAAAGCCGGAAGGAGAAATAAATGCAACGTCAATGTTAACTTTATTGATATAATCAACAGCCTGCATTCCGGAGAGAGAAAGATTGTCTCTGCTCAAAAGACCTCCCACAAGATTGACCATAATATTCTCTTGCTTGACAAGCTCCAAAGCAAGGTTCGGATCGGTCGTGTTTACGGTAAGTCTTGTTTTCGGCATCAAATGAGCCATTTGCATAATGGTAGATCCGGAATCGAAGAAAATACTTCTTCCGGTTTCGATAAATTCCGCGGCGGCACAAGCGATCTTCTGCTTAGTGTCCGTATTTTCACCGCTCCGGGTGACAATGCTCTCTTCCATGGACGTGGTAATAAACCGCATTGCACGGGCTCCGCCACGAACCTTGATAACGTCACCCTGACGCTCAAAAAATTCAATATCCCGTCTCAGTGTCATACTGGACACCTCAGGAAAACGCTCTTCTAACTCTTTCAAGGAAGTAAAAGGCTTCGAAATCAAGATCTCCCTTACAAGAACTTTTCTCGGATAATTCATCTTGCTTCCCTTCTTTATATTTTCAAACATTCATTTTGGACGAAACTTACGTTGTTACCCAACAAAATCTCAAAAATGTTAAAATTAACATCTCTTGTTATAATATAACACTTTTATGTAAATTTGTCAATGAAAAAAGATGAATGTTTTCCATCATTTTTTTGCATATCAAATATAATTTTTCAAATAATATTTGTGTCGGATCAAACCGACGAATTCACTCGGAAAGGAAACGAAAATGGTAAACCTTACGACGAAAGAACTTTCCGCAATCGAGGACAGTTTGAAGTGCGAAGAAAATCTGATCTGCAAGTGCAAAATGTATGCAGCACAAACTCAGGATCAGGAGTTGAAAACCAAATTTGAAGAAGTAGCCGGGAAGCATATTCAGCATTATAATAAGCTGTATTCCCTTTTAAAATAAGGAGGAATTTATGAATCCCAATTGTTTTGACGATCAAGCAATGATGAACGACGCTCTTTCTTCTCAAAAATTCATCAGCGACGGGTACAATACCGGCGCAAACGAAGCGGCAGCACCCGTGGTAAAGAACACTTTGATGTCCCTTTTGGAAGACGAGCATAATATTCAGCACGATCTTTTCTCTCAAATGCAAAAGCGTGGCTGGTACCAAACGGAAGCGGCTCCTCAGCAAAAAATTGACGAGACCAGAACCAAATTCAGTACCTGCTGCTAGAAAAAATGGCACGAATATTCGTGCCATTTTTTAATAAAAACGTATGTTGGGATTCATTTCTGCAGGGGTGTTCCATTCAATTCCGAATCGGTCCTTCAAAACGGATTTTTTGGTATTCCAGTACAGAGCGCAAAAGGGTCCCTTTTCCCTATTTTCAGACAAAAGACCGTCCGTGATCTCCTCAACCTCAAAACGAATCTTCAAAAATGCATCCGTTGTTTCAACGGGATCGGTCAAAATCTGTGATTTTATCTCATCTTTCACTGATATTTTCAATTCACGGATTTTATCTTTTCCGATTTTTTCTTCAGCAAAGGACAGATCACCAATCAGTTTTTTGCCAAAACGCTCCTGATAGAACAAAGCAGAAGATATGGCTTCCGTAGTTTTATCGGTAGATTCAAAATAACGGGCAGCATCGCAAAAGCAGGAAACCGCTTCAGGAAAGAATGTACCGTATGCATACGCCTCTCCAAATGAACAAAAGGTTTCTCCGAGCATATCGCTATCAGACATAAAATCCTTCAGAAAACGAAGGGCTCCACGGGCAGCTTCCAGCTTGTGAAACGCTTTCCAAGGCTTTTTCAGCATACCGCAGATCTTGGAATACAAAATGACGATCCCTACGTAATCCGTAGCGGAATTCACGGTAAGATCCTCCATAAATTTCGTTTGAAATTCATTGATCAAGCTTTCACAGCAAGTCAAGGCGGCAGGATAGTTCTCTTCCTGAACATTGTTAAGAACTTCATTTACATTCGTATTCAACAGTACATTCCTCCGTTTAAGCCAATGATCTGACCCGTAAATGCAGTGGAAGAGTTTTCAGCAAGATACAGAGCGAGATTTGCAATCTCATCCGCATCGGTAAACTTGCCTGCGGGTATTTCTTCCGCAAGTTCTTTCTTTTCATCAGGAGAAAAACGAGCCATCATATCTGTGTCAACAACACCGGGAGAAATACAGTTGACAGCAACACCGCTTGGCGCAAGCTCCTTCGCCAACGCCTTGGTAAAGGCGATCATCGCGCCTTTTGCGGATGAATACAAAACCTCACAGGAGGCACCGGTCTCTCCCCAAATTGAAGCGATATTGATAACGGTGCCGCGATTTACGGCAACCATTGAAGGGATCAACTTCCGGGTTAAAAAGAAGGGACTTTGAAAATTCACGTTGAAAACACGCTCAAAATCACGCTCTGATACGTCTTGAATCAATCCGTAGTGAGAAATCCCGGCATTATTGATCAAAACGTCGACTCTTTCGAATTCCGATAAAAAGCGATCTGCAAAATCGGTCACGCTTTGAACGTTCTGAAAATCTACGCAAAAGCCTTTTGCTCCCGCTGACTTTTCCAATTCAGAGGCAAGTTCTTTCGAGGAATGATAGGTGAAGAAGACCCGATATCCCGCTTTTGAAAAAGCGGACACCATTGCTTTGCCGATCCCCCTCGTACCTCCGGTAATTAAAACAGTGTCAGTCATCTGCTTTCTCCGAGTTGAGCTGACTCTGAATTTTCTCACAGTGAGCGGAAAGAGTCTCCAAGAGATCAAGAAGCTCGGAAACAGTCTGATCGTTCAAGGGAACCGGTTCCTCACTTTCGATTTGAGGGGCTTCCTCTTGTGCAGCAATTTCCTGCTGATTGAAAATGCTGGAAAGAACTCCGGAAAGCTGATCAAACTTTTCCGCCTTGCTTCTCAATTTTTCTGCATCGTTCACCCGTTGCTGCATTTCGGAAAGCTTTGATTCCAATTCAGCTTGTTCATTCCGAAGTTCTCCTGCGCAAGACAGAATTTTGGCTTTATCGTTTAATATTTCCGCAACGGTAGCTGCTACGTCAGAAATCGTTTGCTTCATTTGTACAGTGGTTTCTCGAAGGGTTTCAAGCTCAGTCGTGTCACGGTCGAAGGCTTGACGCTCCTCCTCAAATTTCTCATTTGCTTTTTCCAGTTCCTGATTCAATTCTGAAATCTTTGATTCATACTGCTTGTTCTGCTTGGTAATAAAATTAAAAACGTCACCTTTGTGAAATCCAAACATAGCTTTTCTGAAAATCGGCTTCATAAATAATCTCCTAAAAAGTTTTATCGTCCAATTATACCACAAAATAATCAATTTGTTAATATATTTATAAAAAAATTCAAAAAACAACTGTACTAGCACAAAATAAATAGAAATTTGTTTTTTTTAAATGGAATTATTTACTTTCTACTATTTCGTGTTACAATGATTTTAAGGCAAAATAATGAATATTTTTTTGTCAAAAATTGTATATTTTGATCTTTTGATCTAAAAAAGGAGAATGATTATGAGCTACACACTTTACGCAGGCTATGCCAAGGACAAGGTTACCCCTCCTATGGGTCTGAATATCCCGGGATACTTCAGCAAGCGCACCTCTGACGGCATCATCACGGACCTTTACATCCACGCGACCGCCATTTCCGACGGCGAAAACAAAGCACTCTTCTTCAGCTGCGATGCAATCGGAATGCAGGTTCCTGCTTACAATATCATTCGCGAAAAAATTGCCGAGCGAGTTGGAATGGATCCCGCTGCCATTTATATTCACTGCACCCACTCTCACACCGCTTTCCGAATCACGCCTCCCTCCAAGGAAAATACTGCAAATGATATTTTCCTTCACAGACTGTTTCAACAGTTCGCAGACGTTGCTCAGTTTGCTTTTGAAGATCTGAAGCCCGTTTCAGCAGTGAAGATCGCTAAAGGCGAGGTTAAGGGCGTTGGCTTTATTCGCCGCTACCGTATGAAGGACGGCTCCTGCAAAACGAACCCCGGCATCGGCAATCCCGACATCGTTGATTTTGACGGTGTTCAGGATGAGTCCCTGCAGATCGTTCGCTTGATTCGCGAGGAAGCAAAAGAAATCCTTCTCGTAAACTTCGGTACTCACCCTGACGTAATCGGCGGAAATAAGTACTGCGCAGACTGGCCCGGGTACGTTATGGAAAATCTGATCGGTGCTTTTGACGGAAACATTGAGGTTTTGTATCTGAACGGATGCCAGGGTGACTCCAACCACCACAACTGCTTCCTGCCCAAGGGATCTCCCCGCAAGGGTGTTCCTCTTGCTCAAAGAATGGCAAGAAAGATCAGCGGTGAAGTTCTTAAGATCTATGACAATGCGAAAGATGTTCCTTATGAAAAGATCGCTTTTTTCAACAAAATCGTAAAGGTTGGTAAAAACCCCTACGATCCCGCAGACGTTCCCGAAGCTGAAGAGATCCGCAAGCTTTACATCAAGCTGGGTACTTCTTCCGATCCCGTATTCAAGCAGTTCAAGCTGAACGTTCCCGAAGCACTCAGAATCATGCGCAATTTGAACAACCCCGAATTCTTTGAATTACAAATTTCTTCCATTCAGCTTGGAAATATCGCTTTCATCGGTCTTCAGGGCGAACCCTTCGTTGAGATCGGCCGTCAGATCAAAAACCGAAGCAAGATGGATATGACCATCTGCACCTGTGTGACCAACGGTGGTCAGGGTTACTTCCCCACCGCTTCTGCTTTTGCTGAAAAGGGTTACGAGAGATCCACGTCTCCCTTCGCCCACAACGTCGCCGACATCCTTATTGAGGGCGCTTTGGATCTGATCGGTGATATGGAAGTGCTTGTACCCGAAGAACCCAAGGCTGAATAACTCAAATAAGATTTTACAAGAGGTAATAAAATGACTGAAAAACTTTACGCAGGCTTTGCGAAGGTAAAAGTAAATCCCCCGATGGGGATCAACGTTCCCGGTTATTTCAGAAAGCGCTGGTCCGATGGATTTATCACGGATCTGTATCTCGAAGCAACCGCATTCCAATGCGGTGAAAAGAAAGCGATCATTTTCAGTTGCGATGCAATCGGAATCTACGAAACTGCTTACAAGGCAATTCGCAAAAAAATTGCAGATCGCACGGGAATTGACGAAAATTCCGTTTACATCTGCTGCGCACACCCCCACACTGCTTTCAGAATTACCAATCCCGGCGAAGCCGATATGAGCGATGATGCGATCTTCATGAGAAGAGTTCATCAGGAATTTGCCGACCTTGCTCAATTTGCATTCGAGGATCTGAAGCCTGTTGAAGACGTAAAAATCGCAAAAGGAATCGCAAAAGACGTTGGCTTTATCCGCCGTTACCGTCTGAAGGACGGTTCGTGCAAAACGAATCCTCCCACGGCCAGTCCCGAGCTTGTTGCTTGGGACGGCGTGCAGGACGAGTCTTTGCAATTGGTTCGAGTGATCCGCGAAAATGCAAAGGAAATCCTGTTCCTGAACTTCGGTACGCACGCGGACGTCATCGGTGGCACCAAATACTGTGCCGACTGGCCCGGCTACACCCGTGATTTCTTGATCGGTGCTCTCGGCGGCGATGCCGAAGTTATGATGATCGTCGGACCTCAGGGAGACTCCAACCACGTAAACCGATTCCTTCCCAAAGGCGTTGCTTTGCAAAAGATCGACCGTGCAAAGGAAATGGCTCGAATTTTGACAGGCGAGGCTCTGAAAATTTACGATGATGCCGTCAGCGTTCCTCATACCAAGATCACGTTTTCAAATAAGATCGTAGAGGTTGGCACAAATCCCTTTGATCCCGCAGACATTCCCGAAGCAAAGGAGATTCACGAGCTTTATAAAGAGTATCAGGATAATGCTCATCCCGTTTTCAAAAAGTACAAATTAAACGTTCCGGAAGCTTTGAGAATCATTCGACTGCTGAACGGTCCGGAAGCATTTTATCTTCAGGTTTCCACTCTCCAGCTTGGCAACCTTGCTTTCGTCGGATTCCCCGGCGAGCCCTTTACCGAAATCGGACTCAAGGTCAAAGAAGGAAGTAAAATGGCAATGACTGTATGCTCCTGCATTACCAATGGAGGCCAAGGATACTTCCCCACCGCCTCTGCTTTTGCCGAAAAAGGCTACGAAAGATCCACCTCTCCCTTTGCTCACGACGTTGCACAAAAGCTGATTGACGCTGCCCTGGAGCTCCTTGATGATATGGAGCTGCAAAGCGAAGAAGCCGTAGATTAAGAAAAAGAGGAAAAAATGTCCGATCAACTGTACGCAGGCTTTTCCAAAGCCGTAACGAATCCTCCGCTGGGTGTCAATATTCCCGGTTATTTCAGCAAGCGTTGGGCAGATGGAATCATCACTGATATTTATCTTCAGGCAACTGCCTTTCAATGCGGTGAAAAGAAAGCGATCATTTTCACTTCCGATGCCGTAAGCATGATGGAAGGCGCTTATAACAAGATCCGTGATATGATCGTGGAACGGGTGGGAATTGATCCTGATTCAATCTATATCTGCTGTATGCATTCTCATACGTCATACAGAACCTACAATCCGCCTTCCAAGGATAACAGCGACGATGCCATCTTTATGAGAAGGCTGTTTCAAACCTACGCAGATCTTGCGCAATTTGCCTTTGAAGATCTGAAACCTGTTACTGACGTAAAGATCGCAAAGGGCGTTGCAAAAGACGTAGGTTTTATTCGCAGATACCGTATGAAGGACGGATCTTGTAAGACCAATCCCTCCACCGGGAATCCCAACTTGGTTTCCTGGGAAGGTACTCAGGACGAATCCTTGCAGCTTGTCAGGGTCATTCGCAAGGATGCT
>JAZPZL010000264.1:0-14033 GCA_045544655.1 Eubacteriales bacterium | reverse complement strand
GGTGATACGAATGGAAAAGGAATTGCCCAAAAGAAAACCCATTCGCTGGGAGAAGCACGATTATTCGGATGCGGGGCGGTATTTTATTACGGTTTGCACGGAAGGACGGAAATCGATCCTGTCTCGGGTTTTATCCGTAGAACGCAAAAATTCCGCATTTGGTCTCAACGTTCAAGCGGTTTTGTCATCGGGAAATTGGAAAACCGATTTTCCAACGATCGTTTTACGATCGGGTCATTCGGGATGAAAAGGAATACGTAAAGGTATGCAGTTACATTTTCGAAAATCCTCTCAAATGGCGGGAGGATGAATTGTATGCGGAATAAAAAGGAGCTTTTGGGCTTATAAAGCAAAAAAGAATACATAATCAACAAAGTCGCGGAAAAACCGCGGCTTTCTTTTGTTCATTTTCTTGACAAAAAGAAGTAAGAATGCTATAATAAAATGAAATGTTATCTTGCGATATTTATAAGTTTGGGAGAAGAAAATGAAGCGACTGATCGCACTGGTTCTTGCGGCGGTAACCTGCTTGTCTCTCTGCGCCTGTTCCTCGGGACTGGAAGCGGCTGAGACGGTGGAAAAGGCCGAAGAAACCAAGACGGAGACAAAAAAAGAAAACGATCAAAAGACCGAAGAGAAGGATGAGATCGTATATCCCGACGGCTTTGCCGTTGGCTACGGCAGAGCGGATATTACTCCCGAGCCGGGCTTGCCCATTTACAACGGAACCGGTAATTCCACTCACGATCCCCTACTTTTTACCTGCACTGCCCTTTCCGACGGAAAGAACGTGGCTTTGCTTTGCTCTCTGGATATTAAGAATATGACGGTCGAGTTGAGCAAAAGCTTTACCGACCGCATTACCAAGGAATTTTCCGTTCCTGCCGATCACGTGATCCTGAACGTGACCCATACCCATTCCACCCCCAATTCCAGCTTCGGAACCACCGCGGCTTTGAAATGGAAGGTGAAGATGCTCAATCAGGGAATGGTTGCCATAGAGCAGGCTCTTCGCGATCTGGATCTTGTGGAGGGGGCTTACGTTGGCAAGGGCTACACCGAGGGGATCACCTTCGTGCGCCGTTACCTTTTGGCAAACGGTACGTATATGACCAATCCCGGCGGCGGGGATCATCCCGTTGCCCACGAGACCGAGGCAGACAATGAAATGCGCGTCGTACGGATCGACCGAAAGAATAAAAAGGATATTCTGATGGTCAATTATCAGACCCACTACGGATCTGCAACCGGTCTGTACAAGAATCAGTATTCCGCAGACTTCGTTCACACCTTCCGCGAGGAGGCTGAAAAGAAGTGGGATTGCCATTTCGTGTACCATAGCGGTGCATCGGGCAATCTGAACTTCCAGTCCAAACTGGAGGGAGAGAAGAAATACGCCACCTTTGTGGAGGCTACCAAGGAGGGCTTCATCCCCACGGTAGAAGGATGTCTTGCCGGGGAGGAGCAGGTTGCCATCGGCGATCTGCGCTTTGCCTCCAATTGGTATAAGGCTCCCGTATATCAGGACGGGGAAGACGTGATCGCCCGCGCCAAGAAGGTAGACGCCCAGGAGGAAGGCTCCGAGGCGTACAAAAAAGCGCTTGCGGAGAACGGATTTGTTTCCTCCCGCCAGATTCAGGGTATTATGACCCGTGCGGCTCTGGGAGAAACGGTGGACGTTCCTTTCTACGCCGTTACCTTCGGCGACATCGGATTCGTTTCCGCGCCTTACGAAATGTTTGATACCAACGGAGTGCAGGTACGCGAGGGGTCTCCCTTTAAGATGACCTTCGTTTGTTCTTATTCCAACGGCGGATTTGGCTACGTGCCTTCCAGTATCGCTTTTCCTCACGGAGGCTACGAGGTATTCGTCAGCCGCTTCTGCGAGACCACCGGCGATGATTTTGCCGATGAGATGGTTCGCCTTTTGAACGAGTGTAAAAATCAAGGATAATTTGCTTTGATAGAATCCCCGTGAAATCGTTTTTTTTGGTCCCTTTCTTGAAGTAAGGGCAGAAAGGATACAACAATGAAAAAAATCATAGCTTTTCTGGTGGCATTCGTTATGATCGCCGGGATGATTCCCACCTTTGCATCTGCAGAGACTACGGGCAGTCTTGAGCGGTATTGCGAAGCGTGCAACACCTACGGAGATCTGGATCGAAACGGAACTTGTGATCCCGATGACGCGCTGCATCTTTTGTCCTGCTATCTCTTTCCCAACCGCTATGACGTGCTGGAGCATACCGGTCACACGGACGGGGAGTGCGAGGCTTGCACCGCGGCGGGAGATCTGGATGAAAACGGTGTTTTTGACCAGGATGACGTAATGTTCCTTCTTTTCCGTACGCTTTTCCCCGACAGCCTTGATTATATTATTCCCAATTGCACCTGTCAGGGCTTGATGTGGGTAGGCTATGCCCGCGGAGATATTACGCCCCAGGAATCCATGGATATTTACGGAAGCACGGCAACCTCCGCTCACGACCCCTTGCAGATGACCTGTACCGCGGTCAACGACGGAAAGAATACCGCTCTGCTCTTCTCTCTGGACCTGAGAAACTTTTCCGTAAGCTTGACCCAGGTGTTTACGGATATTATTGAGCAGGAATTCGGTATTCCCGCCAACCACGTTCTCTTTAATATTACCCATACTCACTCCGCCCCCAACTGTCCCACCGCCTCCACGAAGGCGGACAGTACCCACGGCAGATGGAGGACCTTGATGTGTGAGCAGCTTCCCATCGTGGTTCAGGCGGCTCTGGACGATCTGGACGAGGTAGACGGTATTTACGTAGGAAAGGGACATACCCAAGGCATTACCTTCGTGCGCCGGTATCTGATGCCCGACGGAACCTACGATACCAACCCTTCATTGGGAACTGCCTCTGCTCACGAAACCGAGGCGGACAATGAAATGCGTACCATTCGCATCGAGCGCAAGAATAAGAAGGATATTTTGATGGTCAACTACCAGACCCACTACGGCTCTGCAACCAGTCTTTACAGGGGACAGTATTCCGCAGACTTCGTTCACGAATTCCGTGAGAAGGTTGAGGCGGATACGGAGCTGGATTGCCATTTCGTCTATCACAGCGGCGCATCGGCCAACCTGAATTTCAACTCTGCCATTCCCGGGGAACGGAAATATCCCACCTTCCCTGAGGCAGTGGTAGGTATCAACAGCGAGACCGGGGATGCCAACGGTGGCGTTGGTCTGATTCCCGCGATGAAGGACTGTATCGCCGCAGAAGAGAAGGTTTCCCTGGGCAAGCTTCGCTTTGCATCCACTTGGTATCCGGCTCCCGTGTATCAAGATACCGCCGAGGATAAGGCAAATGCGAAGATCGTCGCCAACTCCGGATACGCCACCGACAGTGCGGAATATAAGGCGCTGTGCACGCAGTACGGCTTCGCGGGATACCGCCAGGTGCAGGGCATTACGACCCGTGCGGCTCTGGGAGAAACGGTGGATCTACCCTTCTACGCCGTCACCTTTGGCGATATCGGCTTTGCATCCTCTCCTTACGAAATGTTCGATACCAACGGCAAAGAGGTGCGGGACGGCTCTCCTTTTAAGATGACCTTCGTTTGCTCCTACACCAACGGCGGCTTTGGCTACGTGCCTTCCTCTTTTGCCTTCCCCCATAAGGGTTACGAGGTATACGTCAGCCGCTTCTGTGAGACCACCGGTGACGACTGTGCCCAGGAGATGGTAAAGCTTTTGATGGAGTGCAAAAATAAATAAAACCATTGACTGAAAAAATCGCCTGCGAACTCGCAGGCGATTTGTAAATTTATGAGAAAAAACAGAGGTTTTATGAAGCGAATTATTTCGGTATTGCTCGCCCTTTTGATGATGGTGAGCATCGCGCTCCCCGTGACTGCCGCTACGGAAAATCCCCACGGAGCAAAGTGTATCAGCTGTGCAAGGGTGGGGGATCTGGATCAAAACGGCACTTTTGACGGGGAAGATGCCATCTATCTTCTGTACCACAGCTTTTTCCCGGAGCGTTACGCTCTGCCTCTTCACGACGACCATCGGGAAGAGAATTGCCCGGGTTGTCTTCGGGTAGGGGATCTGGATCAAAGCGGCGTCGTGGATCTGACGGATGCCCTTTATCTGCTCTATCACCTGAATTTCCCGGAGAGGTATCCTTTGCCGGGATGCACCTATGAGCATACGATCTTTGTGGGCTACGCCCGAGTGGATATTACGCCCGAGGAGGCTCTTCCCATTTACGGAAGCACGGCAACCTCCGCCCACGATCCCTTGCAGATGACCTGCACCGCGGTGGACGACGGAAAGAATCGGGCATTGCTTTTTTCCCTGGATCTGAGAAGCTTTTCCGTGGATTTTTCCGAGAGAATGACGGACGTGATCGAAAAGGAATTCGGCATTCCCGCAGATCGGGTGATATTGAATATTACCCACACCCATTCCACGCCCACCATTGGAAACGGAAGTGGAGCCGCTACCAGATGGAGAAATAAGATCCTGGCGCAATTGCCCATCGTGGTACGGGCGGCGCTGGACGATCTGGATGAGGTGGAGGGAGCTTACGCGGGAGTAGGGTACACCGAGGGGATCACCTTCGTGCGGCGGTATCTGATGCCCGACGGCACCTATAAGATGAATCCCTCCGAGTCCTCCAAACCTGTTGCCCACGAAACCGAGGCGGATACGCAGATGCGTACCCTTCGCCTGGATCGGAAGAATAAAAAGGATATTTTGATGGTCAACTATCAGACCCACTACGGCTCTGCGACCGGTCTTCACAAAGGGCAGTATTCCGCGGATTTTGTTCACGTATTCCGAGAAACTGCGGAGCGGAAATGGGATTGCCACTTCGTGTACCACTCGGGGGCATCGGGCAATTTGAATTTTGCATCGGCGATCCCCGGGGAGCGGAAGTATTCCAATTTTGTTCTGGCGACGCTGGCGGGACTGGTTCCCACGGCGCAGCGCTGTCTGGAAAGCGAGGAGAGGGTCAAGCTGGGTGAGCTTCAATTTGCATCCAATTGGTATACGGCGCCCGTCTATCAGGATACCGCCGAGGATAAGGCAAATGCGAAGATCATCAATTCCTCCGGCTACGATACGGACAGCGCGGAATATACCGAGCTGCTTAAGAAATACGGCTACGTTTCTTACCGCCAGATCCAGGGTATTACGACCCGCGCGGCTCTGGGGAAAACCCTGGACGTTCCCTTCTACGCCATTTCCTTTGGGGATATCGGCTTTGTGACTGCGCCCTACGAAATGTTTGATACCAACGGCGTGCAGGTGCGGGAAGGCTCTCCTTTTAAGGTGACCTTCGTCTGCTCCTACTCCAACGGCGGCTTCGGCTACGTGCCTTCCTCCATTGCCTTCCCCCACGGCGCGTACGAGGTGTGGATCAGCCGCTTCTGCGAGACCACGGGAGATGATTTTGCGGATGAGATGGTACGGCTATTGACGGAGTGCAAGGCGGCTTCTTCCCGAAAGTAAATATTTTGGCTTCGCTTGAAGTAAAGCAAAAGCACCGCAGATTTTTCTGCGGTGCTTTTGTGATTTTCCGATCTCTTCCTTTCTTTTGAAAAAGAAAGGAAGCAAAGAAAACTTTATACTAAAACTTTTTGAAGTTTTTGGGAGGTTTGGAACCTTTTTTTCAAAAAAAGGTTCCATAAAAATTTTCCCGTGTTTATTTGGTTTTGGGATAGATCTGATAGCGGTGACGGATGAAGCGGTCGGCGTCGATATCCTTGCCGTGGGAGCCAAGATAAAGCTTTCCTTTTTTAAAGAAGGGTTCACAGTTGTGGCAGCCGTGATCCATAGCAAAGCCCATCAGGGTATTGTGATGTCCCCAATGGCGCTCCACCAGATTGGCAAGGGTGGCGTAGGAGTAGGCGTTGTAGCGAAGCTCTGCCAGGGTTTCCGGCGCTTCACAGCCTGCCCGATGCATTTTGGAATCGTAATTTCCGTTGTAGACTATGATGAAGTCGTGCTTGTCCTCCAGAATGGCTTCTGCGGCGTAGGCGTTGGTCTCGGCAGAGCCTGAGGTGATGATGTAGTCCATTTCACGCTCCAGGAAGATGCTGGCGAGACTGCAATTCTGTACCGCGATGATCAGGGGCTTTTTCCCTGCGCGGAGAAGGGCGTCGAAGAGGGTGTCGATCTTCAGAACGGGCTTTTCGTATTTCTGAATGCCGTGTACCTCGGGCTGTGCGCCGGTGTACATAGTGCCGAAACAAACGGGGGTGACGGGGGGCATGGGACTCCAGAAGGAAAGATCCAGCTCGGTTTTTTCCTCTACCTCGGTCAGGTACTGAGGATTTTTTGCCCAGACCCATTTGCCGATGGCGTCGGGGTTGTACATCAAGACGCGGTCTGCCTTCTGCCCGCCCAGCTTTTCATCAATATACCGTACCAGATCCTCGGCAGGGGCGGCGGCAAATTTTGGGGGCGTAATGCCCATTGCATAAGCAAGGGACGCGCAAAGTGTGTCCAAAGAAAGATCGTCGTTCATGGTTTTATTCTCCTTTATTTGTGTTGGTGTAGTTTCCCTTGAGCATATAAAGCAGTTCACCGGCGATCCGCTCCCCTGCGCCCTCACCGTGGGGACAGATGCGAACCTCGTAACCGCCGTTTTGAAAGCATTCCATAGCGGGGATATAGCCGCGATCATCGTTGGTCAATTCACAGAAGAAGGTCATTTTGAAGGGGGAGGAGTCCTTGACCTCTTTGCCGTTCTGACAAAAGGTTTCGTTGGGGGTGGTGGCAAAGGCAATATCCCCCGTTGCAATGACGGACAGGGGAATGGTGGTATCTCTTCCGTCCTTGCGCTTCATGGGGAATTGCTCCTTGGTGCAGAGAATCTTGCCGGTCTCGGCAGGTTCCATTTTGGTTTCCAGTATATTCAGCGCCGCTTGGGAGATGAGCGCGCCGTGCTCGCGGAAGGCGTCCCCGGGATAGCCCTTTTCGCCCTCGATGGCACTGTAGGGGATCAGGTTGCCTGCCGCGCCCTGATGGAAAATGCAAAGGGCGTTTTCCTGTTCACCCACGGTCTTGCGGACGATGCCGGGCCAGTCGGAGGAGGTATTGGTCTTTTTGGAGCCGCCGGAGGAGGTGGGGTGGCACTGCCAGTTGACCAGGATCACGTCCTTTTTGTTTTCGCGAGCAAAGCGCATTATCTGCATTTCTTCATCCGGCTGGGATTCGTGCATAATTTTGGTGCCGTCCTGTCCCTTTTCGGGCCAGTTGCCCAAAAAGGATCCGTCCACGCGGGAAATATAGCGGCGCACGTAGTTGAGCTTTTCGGTCTTGCCTTTGCCGATGAAAAGCTTTGCGGGGGCAAGATCCTTCAAGGCTTCCTCCGTTACCTTGAGCAGGGCGGGGTGGAGGACGGTATCCAGATATTCCCCTACCTTTTTGAAGTCCTCGTGGCGGGAATACATGACGGGGCCTGCGTGGGTGTGGGTAGCCTGCAGGATCACGTTCTTTTCGGGAATACCGAAATTTTCTTCCAAAAGCTTCAGCATGGGAGCGGCAATGTGCGCGGCAATGCAGGAGCAGTCGAGAGTGAAGAGCAGGGCAACGTTCTCCCCGTCGGAAAGGGCAGTACAGCAAAGGTCGATCTCATCCCAGTTTTCGGTACTGAGACGGGTCTTGGCATTTTCTACACCGTGTCCCGCCAGGCTGATGCCCAAGGGAGGATTTGCATTTGCAATTGCCGCGCCTACGGAAAAACCGGTAGGCAGGTCGAATTTTTTCATGATGTTTCTCCTCGTAGAATTCAGTTGTTTTTATGAAGGTCGTTCAGCATTTCCACCAGGTGGTTTGCGATCTTTTCACCGCCGCCCTTTGCCAGGGGAGTGATGGAAACCTCGTAGCCGCCGTTTGCATAGCACTCTGCGGCAGGTACGTAGACAAAGTCGCCGTTGGTAACCTCGCATACGAAGGTCATTTCAAAGGGAGAGCCGCTTTTTACCTGCTGACCGTTCTGATGGAACATTTCGTAAGGAACGGTGGCAAAGGAAACGTCGCCCAAAGCCACGGCGGTAACGGGAACCTTCAGATCACCCTTTTCCGGCTTGATATGGGGAACGGGAAGGTAATCCTTGCGGATCTGAACCTTTCCCGCCTTGGCGGGGGTCATATTGTTTTTAAGAATTTCCAGTACCTTTTCGGAGAGAAGCGCGCCGTGCTCACGGAAAGCGTCGCCTGCAAAGCTTCTTTCGCCCTTGATTTTACCGAAGGGGATGATATTTCCGCAAGCGCCCTGATGGTATACCACGAGAGCGTCTTCCTGTTCGCCGACGGTGTTACGGATGATGCCGGGCCAGTCGGAGCTGGTATTGGTTTTGCTGTATCCGCCTGCCGAGGTGGGATGGCATTGCCAGTTGACCAGGATCACGTCCTTTTTGCCTTCGCGGACGAAGCGGACGACCTGCATTTCCTCGTCTACCTCGGACTCGTGCATTGCCTCTTCGGGGTCCAGGTATTCCTTAGGCCAGTTGCCCAGGAAGGAGCCGTCCTTTTTGCTGATATAGCGGCGGACGAAATTCAGCCCTTCGGTCTTACCCCGACCGATGAAAACGGTGGCGGGAGTCAGATCACGGATGGCTTCTCCTGTGATGCGAAGCATTTCGGGGGCGAACATGGTATCGAGAAATTTGGGTACCTTGGGGAAGCACTCGTTACGGGAATACATAACGGGTCCCGCGTGGGTGTGGGTTCCGCTGAAAACCACGTTTTCTTCGGGGATGCCGTAGTTCTCTTCCAGAAGGCGGAAGAGGGGCTTTGCCACGGATTCACCGAACTGGCAGGAGTCGTAGGTGAACATCAAAGCCAGATTTTCACCGTCGGAATAAGCGGTGCAGCAAAGCATCAGCTCGTCCCAGTTTTCCGTGCTGTGTCTGGATTCAATGGCGTTTTTCATTCCGTGTCCCGCCAGGCTGATGCCCAAAGGGGGATTGAGAGAGGCGCGGGCGGAGCCTACGGCGAAGGTATTAGGTAAAACGAAGCCTTTTTCGGCAAGTTTTTCGTTCATTATTTTTCTCCTTTATTTGGTCAGCTTTCCTTCCCAGATCATAGGCTCTTCACCGTTGCTGACACGGCACAGAATCTGAATGGATACGTCGTCTTTATTGGCAAAGCGATTCAGCGTTGCGGGGATGATCGCCTTTTCCAGGGAAAGGGAAGTACAGAGAATGGCGTTTCCGCCCGTATCGGAAGGAACGAATTTCTTCACGTAGCGGTAAAGCACTTCCCCCTTTTCGTCCACGGCGCGGACGGTGACGTGGGAAATGGAATAGTTGGAGGTGACGGTGGCACCCTGCAGCATTTCAGTGGTTACGGTACTCTGATCCAAAGCCAGGGTGACCTGGGCAGGCTCTACGGGATCCGTATCGTGAAATTCCGCAAAGGTGAAGGGGATATAGCCGCTTTTGTACATAGAAGCGAAGGTGTATTTCAGATCCACACCGGCCATTACCTGCACCTTCGTTCCGTCGGGGCAGGTGTATTCCGTATTTTTCTTGGCTGCCTGCTCGATGCAATGTACGTAGGATTTTTCGCCGTCGATGGTGCCGTCTGCCGCGTATTCTACGTGGGCCGCCTGAGAGATCATACGCACGTGCCAGTTCCCCGTGTGGGTGGCGTTGATGCCGTCTGCAGGGAGAAGCATGGCGTAGGATTGGTACATGATCTGCTCCCCGTTTTCTTGGCAGACCTTGTCCGTGCCCTTTTCGGGATCTTCGGTGGAGTATTCCTCCAATTCGGGATCGAAGTGATAGGGGCCTACGGCAAGACAGCCGTTTTTGTGGGTAAGGGTGCGTGTTCCCCGTATTTCGGCGGAATTGACGACTCTTGTCCAGCCCCAGAAGGCTCCGTGGGCGCAGTGGTTGCCCAAAAGATCCATCAGATCCTGACCTGATAATTTGCTCAGATCCAGTACACCCGTTTTTTCATCGTAATGCTCCATCCAAAGGTACAGATTGCCGCCTCCCTTGGAGCTGGTCACGTAGGGGATCCCTCCGTAAAGCTTACCGGGCTGAAACTTTCTCTCGGAGTTGCCGGAGCGGATGACGTAGCTGAAGCTTTTGTTGGGCGTCCACTGAAAGGAGGTCTGCAGACGGAAGTAGTCCACGCAGATCTGCCGAAGCTGGTCGCTTGTCATATCCGAATTGGCGATGGGAATGGCGTCAATAGCCTTCCACGTCAGTGGGGTGGGGACGGAATAGGTGATCTCTTTCTTTTCTTCCTGCGGCTCCTCGGCGGTCTCCGTCACGCGTTCCGCTTCCAGTCCCGAGGAGCAGGCGCAAAGGGGGAGCAAGGTGCAAAGCAGAAGAAAAAATGCAAGTGCTTTTTTCATCAAAAACCTTTCTGTTTGTTTTTTGGGTAGTTTTCAAAAGTATTATACTATCGTTTATAGAAAAGTTCAAGGAAAAACGGAAAGTTTTCGGTATTTTTCATTGACAGAAAGGAATGCTTTCTGTAAAATAAAATCGTATATTTATGCAGATATTCCAAGAAGGAGAAGGAAAAATGAAACTGAAAAAGCGCATCGTTTGCTTCAGTGTGCTGTTGGCTCTTTTGTGTCCCTTATTTGCTTCCTGCGCCCCATCGGTCGCACCCGTTTCTACCGCCGAGGAGGAGACCGTAAGCAAAGCCGAGACGAAGGAAGAAAAAGAAACGGAGCTCTCCTATCCTTGCCGGATCGATCCGGATTTTCGCGATAAGGATCTGGAATACGGGAATCTGTCTGCCACCGCGCTGAACGCTCTTCCCGTAGCGAGTGAAGAGATGAGCGCTATGGAGAGAAGAAAGCTTTGTCTGGACTATTTTCAGATGCAGCTTACCTTCCGCTGGCAGGGCAATCTGGACGTGACCGATTATCAGTCCACCTACGCCAAGACCATAAAGGATCGCCCTCTTCTGACAGAGAATCTCTACGGGGGCATTCCTTATCAGTCCGGCGGCAACGGCAATCTTTACCGCTGGCTGGAGTATTACGACGAGGCTACGGGTATTTTTGATCTGCAGCGTGCCTTTGCCGAGAACGGCGGTTACGGAGAAGGCGGTGATCTGGAGGATCTTAAAAAGGACGACGCGGGCAATATTACCTACAAGCGTTACCGCTCCATGAAAACCTTTTTCAACGCTTGCTCCTCCGGTGCCGGCTGGGGCTGGGCAAGGGTGGTCAACTCTGCGGATTTCGGTGCGACTATGGATTATAACGTACACGGCGGCTTTATTCCCGTGGGCTGTTATACCTATGAGAATATGGAGACCGTGGATAAATTCGGTGTCGTTACCGAAGGCAATCCTTCCGGTCTGGACGTGGACGACGTCATTGATGAAATGGGAGCGAATAAGCTGTACGAATGCTATGCTTTGATGCGCCCTGCAGACTGTTTGCTCAGCAAGGGGCATACGATGATGGTGCGTAACGTGAAGGTTACCCTGAAAGCCGACGGCACGGTCAATCCCCAGCGAAGCTGTATCTATATTCTGGATCAGGGAGAGGGCTGGTCGAAGAAGACCAAGCTGGAAGGGAAGAAATTCTACCGTCAGGGAGACGTGGATCGCCTGTTTACCTTCGCAGAGCTGAAGGATGCGGGCTACCTTCCCTTTACCTTTGCCGAGCTTCTGGATGAAAACGATCCTTTTGACAAGCCCCATCTGGACTTTTACAAAAAGCATATTGCCGGTCGCAATTACCTTGGGGAAAAATATGCGCAGACGGAACTTTCCTCGGAGGATCTGAAGGTGGTTTGCGGAAGCGGTGTGGAAAAGGCTACCGTATTTCTTACGGGAAAGCCTGCCTCCCTCAAGGAATTGGAAGGACTTGCCGTGGGAAGCAATTATCCCCTTTCCGATGTATTCGTGCGTGTGAAGGGAGCCGACGGAAGCGTGATGCTGGAAAACGTATATCGCGTGAAGGGCAATTCCACCCGCGTTGCCCTGCTGAACAGTCCTATGAGCAATGCAAAAACCGATGCCGACGGCAACCGCCCCTCCGTTATGACGGGCGTAGCCGCGGCTGTAGCAAAGGGCGGTACTCTTGGGATTGCCGTGCGGATCTCCACGGGAGAGCTGCTTTTGATCGAAAATCTGAATTTCTGAGGAGAAGCTTACAAAATGCGAATTTTACTGTGTGTCAATACCAACAAGGAGCATTATATCCACGCTATTGAAGGGGCGGGGGGCGAGCCGATTGCCTCGTACATTCCCACCCTTGATATGGATTACGACGGCTTGATCCTTTGCGGCGGAAACGATCTGGACCCTGTCTTCTACGGTCAGGAGCTGAACGGAAGCGTGGACATTGACCGTCCCCGTGACGATGCGGAATGGGCGTATCTGACCGAATTTCTGAAAACGGGGAAGCCTATTATGGGGGTTTGCCGCGGATTTCAGCTGCTCAACGCCTACTTCGGCGGGGATCTGATCCAGCATCTGGATACGGTCTCCACCCATCGCGGCTCTCTGGAGCATTATCCCGTGCATTCCGTTCGTTCGGCGGAGAATTGTTTTTTGAGACGGATGTACGGAGAGGAGTTTTCCGTGAACAGCTGTCACCATCAGGGCATCAAGACTCTTGGTAAGGGCTTGATCCCCACTGCCTTTGCAGGGGATCTGGTAGAGGCGTTCGAGCATGAAGCTCTGCCCATCTTTGCGGTACAGTGGCACCCGGAGAAAATGTGCTACGGAATGCGCCGAGAGGATGCCGTGGACGGCGCACCCTTGTTTGAATACTTTTTGAAACTTTGCGAGAGAAAAAAGAGGGGATTATGAAAAACAAAGCGGTGATTTACTGCGTTCTGGCGGGACTGATGTGGGGTTCCTCAGGCGTTTTTTCCAATTTGCTCAGCCCCTACGGCTTTTCTCCCTTGCAGCTGACCTCCACCCGCGGCATTATTTCGGGAATTGCCGTTTCCCTTTACGTGCTTTTTTATAACAAAAAGCTTTTTCGGGTGACGGGGAGACAGCTTGCCCTTTTCGCTTGCGGCGGTGTGACCGTCTTTTGTACGGCGGCACTGTATTACGCGGCAATGCGGAATTCCTCCGTGTCTACTGCGGCGGTACTGATGAATACCTCCCCCGCCTTCGTAATGACCTTTTCCGTTCTCTTTTTCCACGAAAAGCTGACGAGAAAGAAGCTGATCGGACTTTTGGTGATGCTGACGGGATGTATGCTGGTATCGGGCGTTTTGTCCGGCGGAATGAGCTTTCGCCTGCTGGGCGTGGTGCTGGGCATTGGCTCGGGACTTTCCTACAGCATTTACAGCATCGTTGCCAAGGAGGAGGTTTTGCGAGGTTATCATTCTCTGTCCGCTACCCTCTATCACTTCGTGATCATGGGGTGCATCGGACTTTGCTTTATGGATTTTCCCACTTATATTCCCTGCGTGGCAAAGGCGCCTGCCACCGTGATCCCGCTTTTGATCGGAATCGGTCTGGTCACCTGCGTGGTGCCTTACTTTATGTTTTCTCTGTCGCTCAAATACGTGCCCGTTGGCACGGCGGCGGCATTGGGCGTTATTGAGCCTATGTCTGCCACTCTTTACAGCGTGATCTTTTTCCGTGAGGCGCTTTCCGTGCCTTCCGTGATCGGTATCGTTTTGATTCTCGGTGCCTGCCTGGTATTCAGTACCATTAAGGAGGATGCGTAAATGACTCCCTTTTCCTTGGGCAAATGGATCTGCCCCCGTGAATTCTCCCTCCTTGAGCCGCTGGACGTATTTCATAAGCAGTTGGACAAGCGGAAAAAGGAGCTTCCCGACGAGCTGAAGCACCGCCATTTTCTGATGCGGGGCAAGCTGACTCTGCCCGAAAAAAAGGGAAGGTATAAAATTCGCATTACTGCAGACGATTATTATAAGCTGTCCGTCAACGGTGCCTACGTTTGCCAAGGTCCCGCACAAGGCTACTACTTTTCCTATTATTGGAACGAGGTGGACGTAACGGAATACCTGCGGGAAGGGGAAAACGAGATCCTGGCGGACGTGTATTACCAGGGAGTGATCAACCGCGCCTACAACAGCGG
>JAZPZL010000263.1:0-5337 GCA_045544655.1 Eubacteriales bacterium | reverse complement strand
AAACGTTGGGCTGAGTCTGAAGAGCGCATTCCAGAGCTACGTGGGAAGCGGAACGCCCCATTACCTTAACGAAATGCCAATATTTCTTAGCGGAATTGGCGTCTCTGCCAATGTTACCGATCATTTCACTATAGGTCTTGGTAGCGGTATCAAAACCGAAGGAACACTCGATGTCTTCGTTCTTCAAGTCACCGTCGATGGTCTTGGGACAACCGATCACCTGAACGCCGGTGCTGTTGGCAGCAAAATACTCTGCCAAAACTGCGGCGTTGGTATTGGAATCGTCACCGCCGATGATTACGATAGCGGTAATGCCGTGCTTCTTGCAGACCTCTGCGGCAACAGCAAATTGCTCCTTGCTTTCCAGCTTGGTTCTGCCGGATCCGATGATATCAAAGCCGCCAGTGTTTCTGTACTGATCGATATACGCATCGTCAAAGATCAGATAATCGTCTTCCAGAAGACCGCTGGGACCGCCCTTGAAGCCGTATAGAACGTTTTCGGCGTTGGTTGCTTTCAGCGCATCGTAAAGACCGCAAATTACGTTATGACCACCGGGAGCCTGACCGCCGGAAAGAATAACTCCTACAACCTGCTTTTTTGCCTCGGAAGTATTGGCACCCTTACGGAAGGTGATCTCATTCTTGCCGTAGGTATTGGGGAACAGTGCCTTGATCTTCTCCTGATCGGCTACACTCTCGGTAGCGTTTCCATCATGTACGCAAATTTCGGAAATACCGTTTCGAAGCATACCGGGGAGCTTAGGTTTGTACTCATATCTTGACATCTGAAGAGCAGAAAGTTTCATAAATATACACTCCTTACATTTGTTTTTTTATGATGCCTACCGAGTTATTATACTCCATTTTCCGACAAAGGTAAATAGAAAAATACAATATTTTACCGATTTTTCGTTTTTTTGTAGAATTCAAACCAAACAAACTTGACAAATCCCCGACAATTCATTATAATTCAAGAAAATATTGGTCACCGGAGGACAGAGCCCGTAGCGCTCAAGGTCCGGATAAGGTGTCGAGTGCGCTCGGTTATTGCATCGCGTGGTGCAAATAATCGAGTGTTTTTTTGTGAGGTCATTATGAATTCAGATGCTTTTGAAAAGCTCTCCCCTACAAGGTTATTTTTCAAATGCGCCATACCCTCTATGGTCACAATGGTTTTCGGTGCGCTTTATCAGATCGCAGACGGAATCTTCGTAGGGCGCTTCGTCGGTCAGGATGCCTTGGCCGCGATCAATATTATTATGCCCGTTTTGATGATGGTATTTGGCTTATCCAATATGGTGGCAAGCGGAACTTCGGTAAATTGTTCGATCCTACTTGGAGAAAAAAAGCGAAACGAGGCTTCCCGTATTTTTTCATTTTCCTTGACGTTTATCTTTATTCTTGCTTGTATCATCGGTCTTTTGGGATTCTTATTCACAGAAAAATTCATACGATTCATTTCTCCGGGAGCAAACGAGCAAGCAATACACTACGGTGTGGAATACTTAAAAATCCATTCGGTATTCTCTCCCCCGGTTTTGATCTATTTTGCAACGGATAATTATCTCCGCGTTTGCGGCAAGGAAAAGCTCAGTATGTGGCTCGGAATCATTACCCAAGGACTGAATATTGCCCTTGACGTTATTCTGGTGGTCACTTTGGGCTTTGGAATTCGGGCGGTTGCCCTGACAAGCTGTGCCTCTATGACGCTGGGATCGGTCATTACCCTGCTTTTGTTTCGCAAGAAAAAAATGGATCTCTACTACTATTTTGGAAAAGTCCCGATCAAAAAGTTTTTCCACATCCTTGCAAACGGGTCAAGCGAATTTTTCAACAATATCTCCATGTCGGTAATGTCCGTCGTATTGAACCTCTTTTTGCTCAAGTACGGCGGGACGGTGGGCGTTGCCGCATTTTCCGTAGTAATGTACGTAGACAGTATCATCGGTATGATGAGCTTCGGAATGTGCGATGCGCTACAGCCTGCCATCGGTTATTGCTACGGAGCAAAGCAAATGAAACGGGTACGAAGCATTTTCAAGCGTGTATTGGTAGGAGTTATCGCAACGTCTTTGCTTGCTTTTCTGTTTATGCTTTTCTGCGGACCAATCGTTGCACCGATCTTTATCAAAGGCTCGGATCATAATCTTTTAGCGGTAAGCATTGTTGCGATCAAATATTTTTCCTACTCATATTTGTTCGGTTGGGTGGATCTATGCTTCTCTTCCCTCTTTACCGCGCTGGATCGACCCGGAAAATCCTTTCTCATTTCCTTCTTCGGCACCTTGATCTTCCCCATCGCCTTCTTATTTCTCCTATCACGTCCGTGGGGATTGACGGGCGTTTGGCTGATGCCTGCAATTTCCTGCACAGTCAGCGGAATTTTCACCTTTGTGCTGACCCTTCTTTCCAAACCGCTCAAGGATTAAAAAAACGGCAGAGATCTCTGCCGTTTTTTTACCATATAAAGGGAATCAAGCGATATTTGACCTTTTTTCGATACAAGTCATATCCGTTCAGATCCTTGAGAAGAACCTTTTCCTCGTTTTGAATGCGAATTGCAAACAAAGGAATAAATAGCAAAAAACAAAGAAAGGTCCAGAGGGATCCCAAAACGATAGCAAAGGATAAAAACAGTAAAAGGGTTGCGGAATACATAGGATGTCGTACGATGGCATATAAGCCCGTATCAACCACGCTTTGCCCTTCCTGTACGCGAATCGTTCTGGAAAGATATGCGTTTTCCCGAATCACTTCTGCATACAAAGCGTAAGAGATCAGAAGAAGAACCGACCCCAACACGAGAAGAAACGCTGGAAAATGAGACCATCCGAAACGGTGATCCAAGCCCGCAACAATAAAACCTGCAACGAAAAGAAAAGCAAAAGCACCGACCACCGCTTTCTGCGTTTTTTCAACCTCCTTCGATTCCAGCCGCTTTTGCAAAAGCCGGGGAGACCAAATCAAAAGAACCACCCCCAGAAGCAGCATAGGAACGAATAAAAGAGCAATAAAAAGCCAGGCTTGGAAAAAGCGGAAAGTTCCCGCAGGTACAAAAAGCAAAAGCCCCACGAAGATCAATCCGAGCAAATATTTAATCAAAGCACCGATCGCAAGACGCGCTCTCATAAAGCACTCCTCCTGTATTGTATTTTTGCAAAAAAAGACGGCAAAATGCCGTCTCTTTTTAAAAAGCCGTTACTGCTCGTTTTTGTAAATTTCCTTGAAATACTTATAGGTATCAACCTTCAGTTCACCGCAAGCAGCCTCATCACAGGCAATGATGCCATTGGGATGGAGCTGAAGAGCGCTGATGGTCCATGCGTGGTCAACACCGCCCTCAACGCAATGGCGAAGAGCGCGTGCCTTGGCGTGACCGTTGATAACGAGAAGAACCTCCTTGGAATCGCAAACCGTACCAACGCCGACGGATAGTGCAGTCTTCGGAACCTTTTCGGGATCGTTGCCGAAGAAACGGGAGTTTACGATCAAAGTATCCTCGGTCAAAGCGCGAACACCGGTGCGGGAGCTAAGAGACGTAAAGGGTTCGTTGAAGGCAATGTGACCGTCAACACCGCTACCGCCCAAAAAGAGATCAATTCCGCCGTAGGAAGCAATCTTATCCTCGTAACGCTTACACTCAGCTTCCAGATCCTCTGCCATACCGTTGAGAATATTCACGTTTTCAGCGGGAATATCAATGTGATTAAAGAAATTATCGTGCATAAAGTACCAGTAGCTCTGATCGTGCTCACGGGGCAAGCCTACGTACTCGTCCATATTAAAGGTTACCACGTTCTTAAAGCTTACTTTACCGGCACGGTTCATTTCGATCAGGTTCTTATATACACCCAAGGGAGAAGAACCGGTGGGCAAGCCCAAAACGAAAGGACGGTCTTCCTTGTGAGCATTGATGGCGTTTGCAATATGATTTGCAGCCCATGCACTCATTTCGGCATAGTTTTCTTTGATGATAAGTTTCATATTTTCACACTCCAATCCAATTGATTTACTACATTTTAGCAGATCTACATCAGTTTTTCAAGCAACTTAACCGGGAATTTTATGAATTGCAAACATTACATAAATCTACGCGAATATAATAACGATTTTTTGAGAAAAGCACAAGAGCTGAGCATAAAAAGTGGGAAAAAGTGTTGAAATTTTACTTAAAAGCATATAAAATTAAATCTAGTATGGAAAATGCAACAAAACATTCTAAAAATACAAGACGCTTTTTAGGAAAAACAAATTAGAAAAATCATCTACAAAAATACAGTTGGAAGAATATTTTAGAAATTCAAAAGAATATTTGCGATTTACATATTCCGAAAACGCTCTATAATTGTATTGTAAAGACTTTTGCGGAACAAGAATGTGAGGTAGTAAATGAAAACTTACCTACGGCATAAAATTTGCAACGTGATTGACGTCAAAGAGTTGATCGCCCTTGACTTTTTGGATTTCGAGGGCAAATACCGCAATTACGAAGAGGAGCATGATTTTTGGGAGCTTTGCTTTGTATCGGAGGGAGAGATCTCGATCTGCATTGACGGAAAAGAATCCCCTCTCACGAAAAACCAACTGATTTTGATTTCACCCAGCAAAAAGCATTCCTATCACTCGGAAAAAGGAAATCAAAATAAGGCGTTCGTAATCTGCTTCGACAGTTTTTCCCAATCCCTCGACGCGATCTCCGAATATATTTTCACCCTTGAAAGCACACAGCTTTCTTGTATGAGCCTGATCCTGGAGGAAAGCAAGGCCACCTTCCGTACCAACGAAAGCGACCACCTTGCAGTTTTGGATGCACCCCTTTTTGGCGGTCAGCAAGCCCTGCTTCTTCAGCTTGAATATTTATTGATTTCTTTGGTTCGCAGTCTTTCCTCGGAAAAAAGTTCGGACATCGTCTTCTTCAGTGACGAGAATTTTCACGAAGAGCTTGTCAATGCAATTCTACGCTACCTGCGGGAAAATATTCACAAAAAAATATGCCTTGGAGACATTTGTGAACGTTTCAATTATTCCCGCTCCTTCATTTGTAAGGCTTTCAAAAATCAAACAGGCGAATCTCTGATCACCTGTTTCAATCGAATGAAGGCAAAAAAGGCGGCGAAAATTTTGTGCGAAACCTCAAAGTCCGTCACGGATATTGCGATGGAGCTTGGGTTCAAGGAAATCAAATATTTTGATACCGTATTCAAAAAGCACTACGGCGTTTCCCCCGTCCAATACCGCGAAAACGCGGAAAAACATAAAAATTGAAACCAAATTACAGGAGGATCATTATGTATTACGCAAAACCCATTGAAGGAAAAGAATTTCAGGCAAGAGT
>JAZPZL010000262.1:0-3404 GCA_045544655.1 Eubacteriales bacterium | reverse complement strand
CGTAAGGGTTTGAGTTGGATGAAGATGACCACCGTCACCGGCGTTGATCACGGGAACCGTTGCATTACGCGAAGCCACGAGAGGTGCTCCCTCCAAGGGGTGACGCATAGCAATGATATCAGCATAACAGCTGATGACCTTCGCAGTATCCGCAACACTTTCTCCCTTAGACGCAGAAGAACTGCTCGCTTCGGAAAAACCGATCACATTGCCGCCAAGCTCATACATCGCCGCTTCAAAGCTGAGGCGAGTACGGGTAGAAGGCTCAAAAAACAAGGTTGCAAGCTTTTTCCCTTTACAGGCTTCGGCATACTTTTCAGGATGTGCGTCAATATCACATGCTACCTCAATCAGTTCCTCAACTTCTTCAACTGAAAAGTCAACAATATCAATCAGACTTCTCATTATTTCGCTCCGTTTACGGCAAGATAATTTTTGATTCTTTCTACGTTCTCTGCATTGGCAGGATCTTCCTCAAGGTACTCGATAATATCGTATACGTCAACAACGGAATATACGGGGAAACCGAACTGCTCTTCGATCTCCTGCATCGCGCCCTTTTCACCCTGGCCCTTTTCCTTGCGGTCAACCATAATAAAGGTAGCGCAAACCTTAGTGCCTTCCAGATGCTTCAGGATCTCCATAGATTCGCGAATTGCGGTACCTGCGGTAATAACGTCCTCGATGATAACGATGTCTTCGCCTGCCTGAGGAACGTATCCAACGAACATTCCGCCTTCACCGTGATCCTTCACTTCCTTGCGATTGAAGAAGAAAGGAAGATTCAAGCCGTTTCTGGAAAGAGCAACGGCAGCGGAAATGGAAAGAGAAATACCCTTATAAGCAGGTCCGTAAAGTACTGCTTCTTTTTTGCCCAGCTTATCAAAATAAGCCTTTGCATAAAACTCACCCATTTTGGTGATCTGATCACCGGTCTTGATCATACCAGCGTTCACAAAATAAGGAATCTTTCGACCGCTTTTTGCAGTAAAATCACCAAATTTCAAAACGCCTGCATCTTCCAAAAATTTTATAAACTCTCTCTTATAAGCTTCCATATTGATATCTCCTTCTCCGGAAAATTAATCGCAGAATTCTGCAACGCAACGCTCGTAAGCGGCAACGGGATCTGCAGCGGCAGTAATAGGACGACCAACTACAATGTAATCAGAGCCGATCTTCTTCGCTTCTGCAGGAGTCATAACGCGCTTCTGATCTCCAATATCGCCGTCGGCAAAACGAACGCCGGGAGTAACAGTCAAAAAGTCCTTGCCGCAGGTATCGTGAACCTTGCCTGCTTCCAGAGGGGAGCAAACAACGCCGTCAAGTCCGGCAAGCTTTGCATTCTTCGCATAGTGCAAAACGACCTGATCAATAGGCTCGTGAATCAAAAGATCATTTTCCATACTCTCTTGATCGGTAGAAGTCAGCTGGGTAACCGCGATCAACAAGGGACGGGTTCCGTCTGGACGAGTCAAGCCTTCGATCGCTGCCTCCATCATACGGATCGTACCGCTGGCATGAAGATTGCAAAGGTCAACATCAAGTCCGGAAAGAACAGCCATAGACTTCTTTACGGTATTGGGAATATCGTGAGACTTCAGATCCAGGAAGATCTTGTGTCCTCGCTTCTTAATTTCTCTGACGATCTGGGGACCTTCCGCATAGAAAAGCTCCATTCCGATTTTCACAAAAGGCTTTTTGCCGGTAAACCGATCCAAAAAAGCAAATACATCCTCTGCGCTCGCAAAATCACAAGCAATAATTACGTCCTTACCCATTATCTGACTCCTCCTATAATTTCACTTAATGATTCAATACCATATTTTTTCATTGCCTCAGGCAAAGCGTTGATAATATCTCTGCAGGCATAAGGATTTACAAGATTTGCCGCACCTACCTGAACGGCAGTTGCACCGGCAAGCATCATTTCAATTACATCTTCCGCAGAAGATACACCGCCCATTCCCACAACGGGAACAGAAACAGCACCTGCAACCTGATAAACCATACGGACAGCTACGGGGAAAATCGCACTGCCGGAAAAGCCCCCCATCGTATTTGCAATCACCGGCTTACGCTTTCTTAGGTCAATTCTCATACCCAAAAGCGTATTGATCAAGCTGATTCCGTCAGCACCTGCATTTTCACAAGCAGCCGCAATGGAAACGATATCGGTAACGTTTGGGGAAAGCTTGATAATAACCGGTTTCGTAGTAACCTTCTTCACCTCGCGGGTAACCTCGGCAGCAGCCTCGGGACTGGTGCCAAAGCTCATACCGCCGCCGTGTACGTTAGGACAGCTGACGTTGACCTCAATCCATCCTACCTGTTCACAAGCATCGATCTTTGCACAGGTATAAACGTAATCGTCAACCGAAAAGCCACTGACGTTTGCCATCACCTTCTTAGAAAAGCACTTGGCAAGCTTTGGGAGTTCCTCACCAATCACCTTCTCCACACCCGGATTCTGAAGACCGACCGCATTGATCATACCAGAAGAGCATTCAGCAATTCTGGGAGTAGGGTTGCCGAAGCGAGGTTCCTTGGTCGTACCCTTGAAGGAAAAGGTTCCGAGCATATTAATATCGTATAATTCTGCAAACTCATAGCCGAATCCGAAGGTTCCACTGGCGGGAATCACGGGATTATCCAGCTCGATTCCGCAAAGATTTACATTCATTTTTCCCACAGGATCTCCTCCTTTCTCAGCACGGGTCCTTCTTTGCAAATTCTCTTGTAACCCGTTATGGTTTTGCAGGAGCATCCCATGCAAGCACCAAAGCCGCAACCCATTCTTTCCTCAAAGCTAAGTTGCCCGGAAGTCACGGAATTATTAAAAATTGCTTTCAGCATTGGTTCAGGACCGCAAGTATAGAAATACGAATAGTCGAGATTCTTCATCGCATCGGTAACGAACCCGGGAATACCGCAAGAACCGTCTACCGTCGTAACATATACGTCTACGCCCAAAGCTTCAAATTCTTCTTTGTAGAAAATCTCATCTTTGGTATTAAAACCTAGAATGACAGTAACCTTCTTCCCTTCCGCAATCAATTTCTTTGCCAAAAGGTACAGGGGAGGAACACCGACTCCGCCGCCAAGCAAAAGAGGCTTATCACCGGAAAGCGACGTGTCATAGCCGTTGCCGAGACCGGTCAAAACGTCAAGTGTACCTTCCTTCATTTGACTCATCTGCTCGGTTCCTTTGCCAACCACTTTATACAAAATCGTAACGGAATCCTCACTCACGTCACAAACGGAGATGGGACGGCGAAGGAACAAGCCATCAAGCTTTATGTTGATAAACTGACCGGGAGCCGTAATTGCAGAAACGTCTCCGACCAAACGCATCTTGTATACGCTGTCTGTCAAAGAAACGTTTTCCGCAATGGTAAAAAATC
>JAZPZL010000261.1:0-4183 GCA_045544655.1 Eubacteriales bacterium | reverse complement strand
CCCTTTTTCGAAGGTTTTCGACGGCAGACACTTGGTTTTGAACGACCGAATGGGAGGCTCAAAACCGTAGTGTCAACGAGTGCCGCCTTGCGGAGCCACCAAGTCGGATCGTAGCCATGTCGTTCTGTGAGCCAAGGAGTTGAGTAGATTTCTTGTCTTCCTAAGACCGCTTGGCCTCCGACTTCCCTTTTTCGAAGGTTTTCGACGGCAGACACTTGGTTTTGAACGACCGAATGGGAGGCTCAAAACCGTAGTGTCAACGAGTGCCGCCTTGCGGAGCCACCTGCGGCGATTGGGAGGATCTCTTTTTTTACAGTCACTTTTTTAGTGAAGAGAGAAGAGAAAAGGAAAGCATTTCGCCGAGAGCGAAATGCTTTCTTGCTTTTTATTTCAGAAGATAGTCCAGGGCGGTGGTGATCTTTTTATCCCAGTATTTCCAGTTGTGGGTGCCTTCCGATTCCTCGTAGAGATGGAGGATCTCAAGCTCGGTCAAAAGATCGCGGTAATCGCGGTTGACGGTGATCAGAGGATCCTCCGTTCCGCACCAAAGATAGGTTTTGGGGAAGGGACGCGTATTCTTTTTGATTTCCCGGGTAAGATAAAACAGATCGTGACGCGTGTTTTCAAGCTCCAGTGCATCCTTTAGATCAAAGCCGAAGATGCCTCGCCATTCCTCCAAGCTGTAGGGTCTTCCCTTGCGGGTGATATCCAGCGCGCCGGAAAGGGCTGCCACGTAGCCGTAGCGTTCGGGGTAGGTCAGAGCGATCTTCAGCGCGCCGTAGCCGCCCATGGAAAGACCTGCTACGATATTGTCCTCCCGCTTTTCGCTCATACCGGAAAAATAACTGCGGCAGACTTGGGGAAGCTCCTCTGCAATAAAGGTAAAATATTTTGCTCCGTAGGCGGTATTCGTATACCAGCTGCGATCGGCGCAGGGCATTACCACGGCAAGGCCCCGATCTCTGGCGTAGCGCTCGATGGCGGTATTTTCGATCCATGAATTCTGGTTGCCGTTCAGTCCGTGAAGGAGCCATACGGTCTTAAAGCTACCGTTTGGCTTGCCTGTGCCCTCCTCCTTTTTGCCGATTTCGGGCAGAAGGACGTTGACGGTAACGCTGGTTCGGATCGCCTTGGAAAAATAGCGGAATTCAAAAAAAGCCATAAAAGATTCCTTTCGCTGATGATTTTTATGATTCCTATCATATCACGGATGAAGTGCTTTTTCAAGAGAAAAATAAATCTGTAAAGCCGTGGAGAATTTGTTAAAAAATGTTGACATATCGTCGGATTTGTATTAAAATATTCACGTGTTTTGGGAAGTGCGAATTTCCCCGAATAACAAAATTATTTTAAGGAGAAAAGAAACATGAAAAGAATTCTTTCCGTCATTCTGGTAGCTGTTATGCTTCTTTCCTGCTTTGCTCTTGCTTCTTGCGAAGAGAAGAAGAACGAAGAGGGCGGCGCAGCTTCCGATTTCAAGCTTGGTGTCATCTGTCTCCACGATGAGAAGTCCACCTACGACTTGAACTTCATTCAGGCAGTTGAAAAGGCTGCAGACGCTCTTGGTCTGAAGGACGACCAGATCGTAATCAAGAAGAACATCCCCGAGGGCAATGAGTGCTACGACGCTGCTGCTGACCTGGTTGACGAGGGATGCAACGTTGTATTTGCAAACTCCTTCGGTCATGAGTCCTATCTGCTCAAGGCTGCTAAGGAATTCAAGGACGTTCAGTTCTGCCACGCTACCGGTACCATGGCTCACACCGAAAAGCTGGCAAACTTCCACAATGCTTTCGCTTCTATCTACGAAGGCAGATACCTGGTTGGTATCGCTGCTGGTCTGAAACTGAAGGAAATGATGGCCGCTGATTCCACTATCGTTCCCAAGATCGGTTACGTTGGTGCATTCACCTATGCAGAAGTTATCTCCGGTTACACCTCCTTCTACCTGGGCGTAAAGGAAATCGTTCCCGAAGTTACCATGGAAGTACAGTTCACCGGCTCCTGGTATGACGAAATCGAAGAGAAGAACGCTGCTAACGCTCTGATCGAGAACGGTTGCGTTCTGATCTCTCAGCACGCTGACTCTATGGGCGCTCCCTCCGTTTGCGAGGAAAAGGGCGTTCCCAACATCTCCTACAACGTTTCCAACGCTGAAGCTTGCCCCAACACCTTTATCGTGGCTTCCAAGATCGACTGGACTCCTTACTTCAAGCTGATCTGCGAAAAGACCATGGCAGGCAAGGGCAACGAGATCCCCGCCGATTACACCGGTGATCTTGAGACCGGTTCCGTAGTTCTTACCGAGGTAAACGAAAAGGCTGCTGCCAAGGATACCCAGAAGAAGATCGACGAGTACAAGTCTCAGCTGCTGGGCATCAACCGTGACGTATTCGAAATCAAGAATTTCACCGTTACCGTAGACGATACGAAGAACAAGAACGCTACCGTAAGCGAGAAGGGTGCTCTCACCTCTTATCTGGCTGACGTTGATACCGATGAAGCATTCACCGGTGACACCGAGGCTGTTTCCGCAGACGGCAAGCTCTTTGAGGAATCCAAGCATCGTTCTGCTCCTTACTTCGATCTCCAGATCGACGGTATTACCCTTTTGAACGCTAAGTTCTAAGGAAAAGGACAAATTAAAAAGGCGGAGCCTCGGCTCCGCCTTTCTTCCATAAAGAGGATTCGGAGGGAAAAAAGTGAATCAGAACATAAGTCTGGAGCTTCGCGGGGTATCCAAGTTCTTCGGTTCCGTCATTGCCAACAACAAGGTGGATCTGACTGTCTACAAGGGCGAGATCCTGGCAGTGCTTGGCGAAAACGGATGCGGAAAAACTACCCTGATGAATATGATCTCCGGCATTTATTACCCCGATGAGGGACATATTTTCGTAGAGGGCAAGGAGGCGGTGATCCGCTCTCCCAAGGATGCCTTCCGTTACAAGATCGGTATGATCCACCAGCACTTTAAGCTGGTAGACGTATTTACCGCCGCAGAAAACATTACCTTGGGCGTAAACGACGGAAAGAAATACAGCCTGAAGGCGGTAAATGATAAGGTATTTGCACTGTGCAAGCGTTACGGCTTCCACATTGACCCCAGAAAAAAGATCCATGAAATGAGCGTTTCCGAGAAGCAGACGGTGGAGATCCTCAAGGTGTTGTACCGCGGTGCGGACATTTTGATCCTGGACGAGCCTACCGCTGTTTTGGCTCCCCAGGAGACGGACAAGCTGTTCCAGGTGCTTCGCAAGATGCGTGAGGACGGCAAGTCCATTCTCATCATTACCCATAAGCTGCACGAGGTTATGAGCATTTCCGACCGTGTTGCCATTCTCCGAAAGGGTGAGCATATCGCAACGGTGGAAACGGCAGAGACCAGTGAGGCGGCTTTGACGGAAATGATGGTGGGGAAGAAGATCGACCTGAATATCGACCGTCCCGAGCCTGAAAATACCACGCCCCGCCTCGAGGTAGAGGGCTTGACTCTGGTGGACGAGGACGGCAGAAAGATCCTGGACGATATTACCTTCACGGCGCAGGCAGGTGAGATCCTGGGTATTGCAGGCATCGCAGGCAGCGGTCAGAAGGAGCTTCTGGAGACCATTGCCGGCTTGCAAAGACCCCTTCAGGGTGAGATCGCGTATCTCAATCCCAAAACGGGTGTCCGTGAGGACCTGAGGGGAAAGACTCCCTTGCAGATCCGCGATCTGGGTGTTCGTCTTTCCTTCGTGCCTGAGGACCGACTGGGTATGGGTCTTGTGGGCAATATGGACATTGTTGACAATATGATGCTCCGCAGCTACAGCAAGGGCAGATCTCTGTTCCTTGACAGAAAGAAGCCGAAAAAGCTGGCGGAGGAGATCATTGAAAGCCTGGAGGTATCGACCCCCGGCGTATCCACTCCCGTTCGCCGTCTTTCCGGCGGTAACGTGCAGAAGGTATTGGTAGGCAGAGAGATCTCCTCTGCGCCTACGGTACTGATGGCGGCTTATCCCGTAAGAGGACTGGATATCAACTCCTCCTATACCATTTACAATCTTTTGACCAAGCAGAAAATGCAGGGTGTCGCCGTCGTCTTTGTCGGCGAAGACCTCGACGTTCTGCTGGAGCTGTGTGACCGCATCGTCGTCTTGTGCGGCGGTCAGGTCTCCGGTGTGGTCGATGCGCGCAAGACCGA
>JAZPZL010000260.1:0-4215 GCA_045544655.1 Eubacteriales bacterium | reverse complement strand
CCTCATTGCCTTCGTTATCAACTACGCTTGCTATTTTTCCGAGATCTTTCGCGGCGGTATTGAAAGCGTTTCCCAGGGTCAGTACGAGGCAGGCTACGTGCTGGGTATGAGCAAGGGACAGATCTTCTTCAAGGTCATTCTCAAGCAGGTGATCAAGCGGATCGTTCCCGCTCTCTCCAACGAGATCATTACCCTGGTGAAGGATACGGCTCTGGCAAACGCCATTGCCATTCCGGAGCTGATCAAGTGTGCCAAGGATATGGCGTCCACGCAGGCTTTGATCTGGCCTTTGTTTTACACGGCAGTGTTCTATTTGATCTTCGTGGGTATCGTGACCGTGCTTTTGGGACGTGTGGAGAAACGGCTCTCCTACTTCAAGGCGTAAAGGAGGGGCAATATGGCATATTTTGAAGTGAAAAATATTTCCAAGAAATTCGGGAAGACCGAGGTTCTCAAAAGCATTGACTTTTCCATGGAGAAGGGACAGGTGGTTTCCATCATCGGATCCTCCGGTAGCGGAAAGACCACGCTTTTGCGGTGCATCAACTTCCTTTGTGATCCCGACCAGGGAGAATTTTTCCTGGAGGGGAACAGCTTTTTTAAGGCGGGGGAGGCGTTGAACGACACCCAGCTTCGGGAAAAGAGAATGAATTTCGGAATGGTATTCCAGCAGTTTAATCTCTTTCCTCAGTACAGTGTGAAGGAGAATCTTTGTCTGGCGCCCAAGCTTCAGGCGAAGGATAGACCCGATTACAAGCAGAAGAAAAAAGAGATCTTCCGCGAGATCGAGTCCCACGCCGATCAGCTTTTGGAGCAGGTTGGACTTACGGATAAGGCGAACAATTACCCCTGTGAGCTTTCCGGCGGTCAACAGCAGAGAGTTGCCATCGCAAGAGCCTTGATGCTCTCTCCCAAGATCCTTTGTTTCGACGAGCCGACCAGCGCATTGGACCCCGAGCTGACGGGTGAGGTGCTGAAGGTGCTTCGCGAATTGGCAGAGAAAAACATTACCATGATCATCGTGACCCACGAAATGAATTTTGCCCGTGAGATCAGCGATAAGGTGGTATTTATGGCAGACGGTGTTATTGCAGAGGAGGGTGCGCCCGAGGAGCTGTTCCTCACTCCTCAGACGCCCAGACTTCGTGCCTTTCTGGCAAAAACCGAGTAAAAAAGGAGAAAAACAATGAAAATCACAAAGGTCAATACGTATTTTGTCCGTCCCCGTTGGGGCTTCGTTGAAATTGAGACCGATGCGGGTATTGCCGGTTGGGGTGAAGCCGTTCTGGAGGGACACGCCAAGGCAGTCCTTTCCTGTGTGGACGAAATGTCCGATTATCTCATCGGGGAGGATCCTGCCAACATTGAGGGGCTTTGGTCTACCCTTTACCGCGCAGGCTTTTACCGCGGCGGCGGTGTTTTGATGAGCGCCATTTCCGGTATTGATCAGGCACTTTGGGATATTAAGGGTAAGGATCTGGGCAAGCCCGTATACGAGCTGATGGGCGGCAAGTGCCGCGATAAGATGCGGGTATATTCCTGGATCGGCGGTGACCGTCCTTCCGATGTGGGAAGCGCGGCAAAGGCGAAAATGGACGAGGGCTTTACCGCCATCAAGATGAACGCTACGGAAGAGCTGCAGATGATCGACACCTACGATAAGGTGGATGCGGTACTGGAGAGAGTGGCTGCCATCCGTGAATCCTGCGGAAAGTATTTCGGTATTGCCATCGACTTCCACGGCAGAGTGCACAAGCCCATGGCGAAGGTGCTTGCCAAGAAGCTGGAGGAATTTGATCCCATGTTCCTTGAGGAGCCGGTGCTCTGTGAGAATATGGAATGCTTTGCGGAGATTGCCGCTGCGTGCAACGTTCCCATTGCTACCGGTGAAAGACTGTTCTCCAAATACGATTTCAAGCGTCTGCTTCAGGCAGGCGGTGTGGATATTATCCAGCCCGATCTTTCTCACGCAGGCGGTATTACCGAGGTAAAGAAGATCGCCGCTATGGCGGAGGCTTACGACGTAGCCCTTGCGCCTCACTGTCCCCTCGGACCCATTGCATTGGCATCCTGTCTCAACGTAGACGCTACCTCCTACAACGCCGTGATCCAGGAGCAGAGTATGGGTATCCACTACAACGTGGGCAAGACGGTTCTGGACTATGTGAAGAACAAGGCGGATTTCGAGTTTGTGGACGGTCACGTGGATCTTCCCAAGCTTCCGGGTCTTGGTGTAGAGGTCAATAAGGAATTGGTTCTGGAGGAAAACAAGACTCCCCACAACTGGAAGAATCCCGTTTGGCATCACAAGGACGGCTCCGTTGCGGAATGGTAAAGAAAAAAGGCACCGAAAGGTGCCTTTTTTTGTCCTACTTTCTTTTTCAAAAGAAAGTAGGCAAAGAAAACTTTACTCCAAAAAAGAAAGTGATATTATTTTTTGAAGTTTTGGGGGCGGAAGGCGAGAAAAAGGAATGTTATCCCTTTTTCGATGTGTTTTCGACGGCAGACACCCGATTGTTCCGAGCCGAATGGCGATGGAAGAATCCCGGTGTCAACGCGGGCCAGGGGAGACTTTTTCAAAAGTCCCCCTGCATTTTTTTCAAAAGGGGTTCCGAGATTACCTTGTAAAAGCAAACTCTCGGGCGGTAGCGGTGGTGCCGTCGGAAAGAAGGACGGTGTAGGTCAAGGTATAAGAGCCTTTTGGCAGGGCAGAAAGGTCGATTTTGCCCTTGCCTTTTTGGATAAGGAGCTCGCAGGGGAATTCATTTTTTGTTTTGCGGGTGGGATAGACGAAGGCACTCTGCACAGTCTTCCCGTCGGCGGTTTTGATCTCTGCGGTGATCTTTTCCATCAGGTGGTTGGAATGGATCGTTCCCGCCAGAGGATCCTCGGGAGACGAGGGACCTTGCATAAAGGTGATCTGAAGCTCCGCTATGGGCGCAGGATCGATCAGCTCCTTGCAGGTAATGGGCAGATAGCCTGCGCTAAGGAGGCTGGCAAAAGTGTATTTATCGTCGATGCCGTACCAGTAGTACACGTCCTCACCGTGTTCTTCGCTGTAGTATTTTGCTTCCTTGGAGTATTTTCCGCGGGTTTGGTGGGTCACGGTAATATAGCTTTCTTTGGGGTCGTAGCCGTTTCCAAGGGGGACGGCGTGGACGGAGGTGACCAGCATGGTGTGGCCTGCACCGTTGTTTCGCTGTACCACTGCATCACCCTTTTGCAGCTTGGCGTAGGCGGAGAACATCACGTCCTTGCCGTTTCTTGCACAGTCACCCTTGGTGGAGTACAATTCGCTTTTGGATACTTTGTAGGAGCCGACGGGGAGGTACCCTTGATCGGCGGTCATATACTGCGTATTGGTCACGGTGAAGGAATTGGCGCCGATCTGTCCCCAAGCCTGCATAACCGCGGTGGAGCAGTCATTGCCGATCATAGCTTCCTGCGAGCCGCCGCTGAGGTCCTGCCAGACCATACCCGATACGGTGGCGACGCCCTTTTCATCGGTTGCCGAGTAAAAATCCGCAAAGGAGGGAATGCCGTTGCCCGCGTAGGTATAGGGCAGACCCCGATAAAGACGTCCCTTTTCAATGGTGAGTTTGACGGGGGAGCCGCTTCCGTTCTTCACCTGATCGGGTGAAACTCCGGATTTGATGGTGTAGACGATCTCCTCGTCACTGCGCCAAAGGACGGAGGCCATTTTTGTCATATAGTCTACTACCTTCTCGCGGCGCAGGCTGAGGATCTGCTGCTGTTCGGGGGTAAGTACTTTTTCCTCGGTGGTTGTCTGCATTTCTTTTACCTCCTCGGTGGTTTTTAAAGGAGGTACTTCGGTTGTTTCCTCGATGGGGGCAATGCCTGAGGAACAGGCGGCGAGAGGAAGAATGAGTGCGAAAAGTGACAGGAAGGCAAAAAATCGTTTCATCGTATTTCTCCTTTTCAACTGTTACTTCTATTCTACCGAAGTCCCTTCCCCTTGTCAACTTCCTTTCTTTTGAAAAAGAAAGGAAGCAAAGAAAACTTCCGCTGAAAAAACAGGCAAAGAAAGCTTCAAACAGAATATTTTCATAAGTTTTGGGGGCGGAAGGCGAGAAAAAGGGATGTTATCCCTTTTTCGATGTGTTTTCGACGGCAGACACCCGATTGTTCCGAGCCGAATGGCGATGGAAGAATCCCGGTGTCAACGCGGGCCAGGGGAGACTTTTTCAAAAGTCC
>JAZPZL010000259.1:0-5127 GCA_045544655.1 Eubacteriales bacterium | reverse complement strand
CAAAAGAATTTCTCTTGGTTAATTCCGAAATTTATAATTGTACCGATTCTTTTGTAAAGTTATACTTTTATGATGATGAAGCAAAATGCTGTGTTGAGGGTAATACCATCACAAATGACAAACTGTCGACATTTAATATGCCGAAGGATAAGTTTGATTCCATTACTCTTTTTTATATTTATCAGGGATTTGACACGGATATGGAATTATCGATATCTAACAACTCAATTGTTCAAAAAAGAGAGTTTAAAGAAGCGCCGGAAGATTTGGCGATTGCTTACTTGAATGATATTACTATTACTTATTTTAATATTGAGAATGGAACTATTTCAAACTGTACATTTAATGGTGCAGAGCATTGTGTTGTAGGTGCCCTAACTGTAGAAGCATGTATTTTTAGAAATTGTACGAAACCGGTTGAATCGGGCGAAAATCAAAAGTATCGCGCTAATATAAAAAAGTGTCTCTTCAGAAATTGTACTGAGTCTATTACCGTAAAATCTGACACAACTATATCGAATTGCAAGTTTTTAGGTTGCAAAGGAAATGTAGTTTGTGGTACATACGCTTGGGAGGGCGGAGTTAATATTGAATTTTGCGAAATTTTAAATCATATTAATACCGGAGACAACTTTCGTAGTAGTTCTATCATTTTACAACGTTCCAAAAAATCAACTTCTAATTCCAATAATATTAAAAGTTGTATTTTTGACGGGTGTGTTTTGGGAAAGAATTATCTCATTGCATCTGATTGTCATGAAAAGCCCCATAATAGCAAGGTCGCTTACGTTGAAAATTGCGAATTTAGAAATTGTAATACTCGCCGTAATGACAACATAATAATTAAAGAAAATGACTCATGTTTTGGTCTTTTTGATTCGGTTAACGAATTCAACGCTATCAGCGTTTATGGTTGTATGGGCCTTGATAATATTAATCGAGAGGGCTCTGCCTGCGATCGAGAAGTAAAAGAATCAGCACTTGCTTTTGCAGAAAAAATAGGAGCAAAAATCAATAACTAAAGATCGTTTAGAAAACCACACAACCCCGTTTGCATTTTCAGACGGGGTTCGTTTTACCCGCGAAAAGAAAAACTCCCGAAGGCTACTAGCTTCGGGAGGGGGATAAGTGATAGGCGATGCAGCTGTGCTGTGATAGGTGATGCGATGCGTCAGTCACGCGCCGAAGGCGTGCATCACAGACAAAGGCTGCATCACGCACGCAGTGCGTATCACGTTCCGATAGGAACGCATCGTTGAAAAAAGCACTTGCATTCGCAAGTGCTTTTTTCTGGTGCCGGAAGCGGGGGTCGAACCCGCACGGTATCGCTACCACTGGATTTTGAGTCCAGCACGTCTGCCAATTCCATCATTCCGGCGCGGAGATTATTGTATCACAAGGAAGGAAAAAAAGCAACAGTTTTTTGAAATTTTTATATTTTCTCTTTTGTTTTCACGAAAAAGCACTTGCGAAGGCGACTTTTTCTATGCTATAATGAGCAAAATACTCCTTTGGAGGTTCTTATGAAAAGAAAATTTCGCGTAGTTGCCTTTCTTTTGGCTTTGGCAACGCTGTTCCCACTGATGCTTTCCTCCTGCTCCTCCTCTCTGGAGCCCGCGCAAACAGCGGAAGAGACCAAGACGGAAGTAAAGGAAGAGATTAAAAAGACCGAGGAAGAAGAAACGAAAGAAGAGATCCCCGCGGCTCCTGCCGCAACCGAGGCGGATCTTCAGGCACTGGAGGCGCATTACGCAGGGCGCAGTCCTTATTTCGGTGATATTCACTGTCATCCCATTGCAGGTGTTGCCAAGGACGGCAAGCGTACCCTTGCTCAGTGGAAAGAGAAAATGGCGGAATTGAACATTGATTTCGTTGCTTTTATGAACCATAAGCAGGTCGCTCACATGTACGAGGCGGAATGGGACGATACCCTGTTCATCGGCGGAACCGAGCCCGCCACCAGCCGCCCCGATACGGGCGCATCCAAGCCCAGCGTACATTACAATATGTTCTTCCGTGAGCCGGAGCATCTGCTTGAGATCCTGGCGAACTTCCCCGAGTACAAGTATACCGGCGGCAAGAACGGAATCGAATACAATATGGGTACCTTTTCTTACCCTGCTTTTACCACCCCCCGTTTGCAGGAGCTGATCGACAATATTAAGAAAAATCGCGGACTGATCGTCAACGTGCATCCCAAGCAGCAGATGGAGTCTTCCGATCCCGAGGACTACTTCTTCGATGATTATACCGGACTTGAGGTGTTCTACGGTTACAGAGGCGGCATTACCGGTCAGGATACCAAGGACAACTACAAGCTCTGGACCGATCTTCTTGCAATGGGCAAGCGTCTTTGGGCAACGGCAGGCTCTGACAGTCACGGCGACGCTACCACCGCCGCTCTGACCTGCATTTATTCAGCGGAGCGCAAGGATCTGGCGTATATGGACCAGCTTGCCGTGGGTGATTTTACACCCGGCTTTGCAGGGGTTCGCATGTGCATCGGTGATGCGAAAATGGGTTCCTCCACCGACTTTGCAGGCAAGCGCCTGGTAGTTTCCGTCGGCGCGATCCATTCCTCTATGTATAGAGAGGGGCGCACCTACACCGTGAATATTCTTTCCAGTGAAGGCGTGGTATACACCGGCTCCTACAACGGCGTGGATCCCGTAAGCTTTGCCATTGATTGTGATGAGGACGTAAACTTCTACCGTGTAGAGGTGCTGGATGAAAAAAGAGCCACCCAGCCCATTATTGCCATCGGCAATCCCATCTGGAACGACTGAAAAAATTGACCTCGGCTTTGAGCCGAGCTCGTTTTTTATTTGCTCTTCATTTCTACAAAGTCGCAGAGACGGTTCCAGTCGGTACGGCTGAAGTAGTGCAGACCGGGACGGATCTGGTATGCCAGATCTCCCTCCATAAAGGCTTCGTCGTCGGTGGTGAGACGGTCGGGATGAACCAGCCCCTTTTCAAAAGCAGGGGAGGCGGCAACGCAGGAGAGATATTCGTTTTTCGGGTCTGCCCACTGATCCTGAGAGGCGCTTCCCACCAAGACCTTTTGCTTGGCGCAAAGGGCAAGGAGCCAGTGCTGGTCAAAGGGTAAAGCATCCTCGTTTGCCTTGTAACGGAAGTAGTTTTCACAGAACCAATAGGGGAAACGGTTGCAGATGGCTTCAATGGTTTCGCCTTTTTTTTCACGGGAAAGACTTGCGCCGGAGCAGCCGGAATTGTTGGAATAAACGGCGAAGAAGCGGGGATCGTTTGCGCCGGTCCAGAGGGCGGTCTTGCCCAGACGGGAATGACCGCAAACACAGCTGCGGGAAAGATCCAGATCAGGTCGGGTCTGAGCGTAGTCCATCAGGCGCATTGCCGCCCACGCCCACATAGAGATCTTGCCGCAGTCGGTGGGATTGTGACGGATGCCGTCTTCATAAAGAACGCCGGCAAGACCCGTGGTAAAATCGTTGTTGTCGGTGGTAACGTCCTGATAATTGAAGGAAAGGACGGCAAAGCCACGGTCTACGATCTCCTCGGTAGGCTGGTGACGGTCGGGGATCTCGGGACGGAAATTGGGCATGACGAAAAAGGGAAATTTGCCTTCCTTGGTGGGGATGGTGGCGTGGAAGGGAAAGGAAAATTCCTTACCGTTTACGGTGCATTCCATCAAAATTCTGCTGCATTTTGCCTTGCCTGCGCAGAATTTCGGGATCGCCTCCTCTTTTTCAACGGTAAAGCGGAGATTATCCGGCTTGGGAGGAAGTGCGCCGTATTCCTGTTCCTCCAACATCGCAAACATTTCTTCGCGGGATCTTAATGCGGGGAGATTTAGCTTTTCAATCGTTTCTCGGATCATAGCTTTTTCCTTTCTTGAAAGCAGTTTACTCCTTGATTTTATCACACTTTTATGATATAAACAAGAGGAAAAGCGTATTTTGGAGGAAAAATTATGGAGCCGAAAGAGTATATCGTTTCGAAAATAGAAGGGGAATATTGCTATCTGCACGACCTCTCGGGGAAATGCGAGGAAGATCTCTTTATCGCTTTGGCGTTGCTTCCGCCGGGGGTGGATGAGGGGAGCCGCTTGCACTACGAGGCGTTTGAATACACCTTATTATGAAAAAGATCCGTTTGCGATTTGCAAACGGATCTTTTTTTATTTGATCTGCTCCCAAAGAGCGTCCAGACCCAGCTTGACGTCGGCGTAGGTCTCTTCAAAATTGCCCGTGTACCACGGGTCGGAAATATCCCGATCCAGTCCCGCGTAGGACAGGAGAGAAGCAACCTTGTGACCGTTGGCACCGATGAAGGGAGAGAGGTTTCGGCGGTTGTTTTCATCCATAATGACGATCAGATCCGCCGCGTCACATTCCTTGGCGGTGATCCTTTGAGCGAATTTTCCCTTGGTGGAAATTCCCAGCCGTTCCAAAACTCTGCGGGTGCCGGGGTGGACGGGATTGCCCAATTCCTCACAGCTGGTCGCGCGGCTTGTGATGGCAAAATCCTTCTCCCGCCCCGCTTTTTTTACCATATCGCGGAAGAGAAACTCCGCCATGGTGCTGCGGCAAATATTGCCGTGGCATACGAATACGATATTTTTCATTGTTTTTTACTCCAATTTATTTTTCAAAAGTGGAAAACTTTAAAATACAACACGTCCATTATATCATACGCGTAAGTTTTATACAATGGTTTCAGCGGTTTATTTTCTGTGTTTCTATACGCGGTTCTATGGAGTTGATGACATAGAGCTTTATAATCCCGTTGATGAAGATGATATTCCTCCACAAGAATAAAGCAAACAATAACTAAAAGGCCACACAGCAAAATGATATGCACCTCCAAAGTGTCTAACTTTGGGGGTGCATATCATATGCGGGCGGATTTTTATTAGTGGCTTTAGCCCGTTGAGGACGGAACGTCCGAAACAAAGAACCACCCGCTATGCGGGTGCGCGACGGAGGTTATACCAAAAAATTCTCCCCGGTGGTACAATAAGGTTGTTCAAGTCTTAGAGTACAACGAAAGGAGAATTTTATGGCGAATCGCACGAATAGTTTAGCACATACGAAATGGTTATGCAAGTACCACATTGTAATTGTTCCGAAATACCGAAGAAAAGTAATA
>JAZPZL010000258.1:0-17911 GCA_045544655.1 Eubacteriales bacterium | reverse complement strand
AAAAGGAACCCGAATTCGGGTTCCTTTTTCGTTTATAAGGTGATGCCTGCTTGTTTCAGCCAGTCCTCGTCGATGATTCCTTCCTCCAATTCACGGCGAAGGAGCGCGGGGTCGCGCTTTGCAATATCTCCGTAGCCGCCTGCGCCTGCAGTGACCATTTTCACCACGTCTCCCTTTTCCAGGGCAACGTTCCGAGGCTTGGGACTTTCGGAGATCACTTTATCACCGCGAAGGATCTCAATGCTTGCATTGCCTCCCTCTCCCCCGCCGCAAAGTCCCCAGGGATGGCTGACGGATCGCTCCGTTGCCGCGGATACCAGCATAGAATCGGCACTATCCTCGGTCACGCGAATGGTACGAACGATACCCAGACCGCCGCGATACTGTCCCGCGCCGCAGCTGTTTTCCGACAGAGCGTATTCCTCTACCATCAAGGGATACTCCATCTCCAGTGCCTCTACGGGAAGATTGGAGGTGTTGGTCATATGCACGTGAACGGCATCCATACCGTCCTTATTATAGCGGGCGCCGCTTCCGCCGCCGATGGTTTCCACGTAAACGTAAGGATTGCCGTTGCGCTTGTCCGTACCGGAGAAGAAGAAATAGCTCATCGCACCGTTTCCCGCCGCCGTCACACGGGTAGGATCCATTTTGGCAAAAGCACCGAAAATAATATCGGCAATGCGCTGGGTGGTGGTTTCACGGTCGGAGGTGGGAGCAGGCTCCTGCGCCCAGACGAAGCTTCCCGGCTCCGCCTTGATCTCAATGCTGTCGAAAAAGCCTGAGTTTGCGGGAATGGTATTGTCCAGAATGGACATCATGGCGTAATAGACCGTGGCCTTCAAGGCACAAGGCACGCAGTTGTGAGGTCCTTTGTTCTGAGGATCGGTTCCCGTAAAATCAAAGAGGATGCGGTCTCCCTTGACCGTCACGCAGGTTTTGATGCGGACTCTGCCGCCCCCCGCGCCGTCGTCATCCATATAATCCTCAAAATCGTAAGAGCCGTCGGGCAGATCGGCAATGGCGATCCGCGCTTTCTTCTCGCCGTATTCCAGCCATTTTTTGCAAAAATCCCCGTAGGTATCCAGACCGATCCTGTCGATCAGCTCCGTCAGCTTATCCGCGCCGAACTGGTTGGTGATCATCTGGGCGTTCAGATCCCCCTGACGCTCGTACTTCATCTGGAAGTTGAGCATGATCAGATCCATTACGTCCTGCACCAATTTTCCTTTGCTGTAAAGCTTCACCAAAGGAATACGCAGACCCTCGTCGTAAATGGTGGGACCCTTGCGGCTCTTATCCGCGTGGTGACCCGTATTGACCATAAAGGCAACCAGCTTTCCGTGATAGAACACGGGCTTGAGAAGCACCAGGTCCGGCAAATGGGAGCCACCGCCGGTATAGGGGTCGTTGGCGATAAAGACGTCGCCGTCGCAAAGCTCCTCCGCTTGATATTTTTTGGTCAGAACCTCTACCGCACCGGAAAGTGAGCTGAAATGCAGAGGAATGTGCTGTGCCAGAGAAAGAAGCTTTCCTTCGGGGCTGAACACCGCCACGGAAAGGTCCTTTCGCTCCTTAATATTGGTGCTGTAGCCGGTTTTGGCAAGGATCACACCCATCTGCTCCGCAATGGACGTAATGCTGTTGGAGATAATCTCCAAGGTGATGGAATTGATTTCTTTCATTGGAAAATACCTCCTTATTTATTGACGCTCGATCATCATATTCAGATACTCGTCCACCGTCGCCTTCTGACCGGAGAGAACGATGGTGGTGCTATCCATCTGCTCGATGATGGCAGGACCGTACACGATATTTCCGTTGTGGAGCTTTTCACGGTCGTAAAGGGTATAATCGGCAAATTTTCCGCCCCCCTCGTACACGTGGCGACTGCCGATGACGGCAGAAGAGGCGTCCTCGCCCGCGTATGCATCCTTGACAATGGTGGGGTACACGATATCCCCCAAAGCGGAAAGACCGAAATTCACGATCTGCACCTCGTCGTCGGAGCTGAAGGAATACAGTCTTTCATAGGCTTTGATGAATTCCCGGCGCAACGCCTTGGCAGAGCCGATGGAAGAGACCTGAATGGGTACGCGGATCTCGTAATTCTGTCCCTTATAGCGCATATCGAGGAAATACTCACGATGGCGCTGATCGGGTTCGATCTTTTCCTCGTCAAACCAAGCATCCGCTTCCTTTTCCAGCTCGCAGAATCGCTTTTCCAGGATCTCCTTAGTTTCATCGGACAGATCCATTACGAAGGTCTGCACGAAGTCGCGGCGCATATTCTCCGTCAAGAGTCCGTAAGCGGCAAGGAGTCCGGGCGTTTTGGGGATCAAAGCCTTTTGAATGCTCATTTCCTCCATCAATTCCGCCGCATGGAGAGGACCGGAGCCACCGAAGGCAACCAGGCAAAAGTCACCGGGGTTGTAGCCCTTGGCAACGGTCACGTTTTTGATCTCCTTGATAATATTGGAGTTGCTGACGGCAATGATACCCCGCGCCGTTTCCAGAAGCTCCATTCCGATTCCGTCCGCCAGCTTTTCCACTGCTTTTGTGGAAAGAGAGGCGTCAATGGGAAGGCGACCGCCCAAAAGACACTCCCGATTCAGGTGACCCAGCACCACGCGGGCATCGGTAATGGTTGCCTCCGTGCCACCCAGTTTGTAGCAGGCGGGACCGGGATTGGCTCCCGCGCTTTTGGGTCCTACCTTGAGAATGCCGCCGCTGTCGATCCAGCCGATACTGCCTCCGCCCGCGCCGATGGTGGAAATATCAATGGAAGGGATCCGCACGGGGTAGCCGCTGATGGTCTTTTCATCGGAAGCCTCAAATCTTCCGTCCACCACCAGGCTGATATCCGTACTGGTACCGCCGATATCCACGGTGATCAGATCCTTTTCGTCGATCAGATCGGTGATGTATCTTGCACCCACCACACCTGCGGCAGGACCGGAAAGGGCAGTCTTTACGGGGAATTTCATTGACTCGTCAATGGACATCAGTCCCCCGTTGGAGTGATTGATATAGGTATTGTGAATGCCGATGGACGCCAAGGTGCTTTTCAGGTTATTCATATACTTTTTCACTTCGGGTCCTACGAAGGAATTCAGAACCGTTCCGCACAAACGCTCGTATTCACGGAACTGCTTGGAAAGATCTCCCGAAACGGTGAGAAACGCCTCCGGATATTTTTCCGCAACGATCTCTTTTAAGCGGTTTTCGTTTTCGGGATTGAGATAGGCGTTGAGAAGCATTACGGCAATGGCGGTAGCACCTTTTCCGCGGATCTCCTCCACGATGCGCTCCGCTTCCTCTTCCCCGATCTCACGAATCACCTCGCCCTTGTAATTGAGACGCTCTCCGATCTCAAAGCGCAGATCGCGGGGAATTAAAGTGGCTGCCTTATCCGCCTGCAGATCGTACAGATCGGGACGCTTTTGACGGCCGATCTCCAACAGATCGCGAAAGCCACCGGTGGTAATGAGGGCAGTCTTCGCGCCTCTTCCCTCCAGAATGGCGTTGGTGGCAACGGTGGTTCCGTGCATAAAGCGATCCACGTCGCCTCCGTCGAAGCCGTATTCCCGGGCAATGATGCGAACGCCCTCCACCACTGCGGCAGACTGATCGTGAAGAGAGGACGGAAGCTTATAGACCATCAATTCTCCCGTCTTTTCATCCACGGCGCAAATATCCGTATTGGTGCCGCCTACGTCCACACCGATGCGAATGGTTCTTTTCTCCATAATGACTCCTTACAAACCTATGTATTTCATAACAGATATTAAAACATAAACCGCGCCTAATGTCAATTCCCGACTCTAAAAAATCAAAAACGTATTGAAAACCCCGCGCGACTGTGATATAGTGAGAAACCGAAGAATAAATATACAAAAGGAGTTTTGTAATGAATCATTACGTTTTGGCAAGCGAGGAGCGTTTTTGGGGCGAAAGCGACGCCCAAACCATTCAAAACGCAGTCGACTATGCCCACGAGACGGGTGCAAATTCCGTCACCGTTCCGCGAAAGAATGAAAGAACGGGGGAAAACATTTGGATCATTGACCGCGCCATCATCCTCCCCTCGAATATGGAGATCGTTCTGGACAACGCCCATCTTCGTCAGGAAGACAAAATGATGGACAATATCTTCCGCAATTTCCGTGACGTCGCCACGGAAGGCCATACCCTGGCAGAGCAAAGCCGCAACATCGTCATCCGCGGTGTGGGGAATGCGATGCTGGACGGTGGAAATCACAACGGACTGACGGAGAAAACCTCCAAGCTGGAGGGGATGCCCCCTGCCAGCCGCAACTGTATGATCCTCTTCTACAACGTCCGCGATTTTGCCGTGGAAAATCTGACCCTTCGGGATCACCGCTATTGGGCGCTTCATTTCATTCACGCAGAACGTGGCAGACTCTCTGACCTGCATTTTATGGGAGAGTGCCATTGCCCCAATCAGGATGCCATTGATCTGCGCATCGGCTGCAGCAACATCGTGATCCAGCGTATTTTCGGACAAACGGGAGACGACGTAGTTGCCCTCAGTGCCATCAACAAAAACACCGAAAAATATCTGTACCACGTTCAGGGCCACGAATCGGACATTCACGATATCATCATCCGTGACGTGATCGCCACCTCCGTGGAATGCGCGGTCATTGCCCTCCGCAACAACAACGGAAGCAAGATGCACGACATCACCATTGACAACATCCATTGCAACGACAATTACGCCCTTCAGGACGGCAAGCACTATCCCGATTATCCCGGCTATAAGATCCGTCCCTTTGACATCGTTCGCATCCGCCGCAGCAACGAGCCTTACGCTCTTTTGCGTATCGGTCAGCCCGGGTATTTGAGCGGTCCCGACAGCCGCAACGCCGTTTTGGGCGAGGTCTATAATATCCACGCCACCAATCTCCATACGTTTACGGGGTGTATGATCCTGGCAAACGTCACTTTGGAAAACTGCTACTTCGGAAATCTTTATGCAGGAAATGACGTAGACTATATCTTCACCACCAAGGAATTACGTACCGAGCGCGTTTACGGTGCGGATCTGAAAAACGTAGTGTTTGAAAACGTATTCTACAAAAATGAAGACAACGATTTCGGCATTGCCTTTGACCTGGTTCAAAAGGATCAGGAATTCACCGCGGAAAACGTTTCGGTTCGCAACGCCTTTTTGGGAAATTGCAAAACGCCCTTTTTCGTAAACTACGGCTCGCTCCGCTATAGCGGCGTATTCGGCAAACACGTAAAACAGGAAAGCGGCATTCTCACGGGAGACAAGGAATAAATACTTACGGAAGGGAAAATCCCTTCCGTATTTTTTCCAATACATTGAAAAAGCGGGAAAAAAGTAGTATAATGAAGAAAAACGGATCGTAGGAGTGCGTATGAAAAAGGAAAAACGCTTTATCAAAACCTATTCTCAGGATTTGGGTTCCACCGAGATCTGGGTGGATCGGGAAACAGGTGTAAACTATCTCTACCACTGCAGCGGCTACAGCGGCGGGATGTCTCCCCTGCTGGATGCTTTCGGAAAAGTAGTCGTTACTCCCGTCCCGGTGGAGGAAAACAAGTGAAAATTATTCTGGAACAGCTTTTTATTCTGTATTTGTTTTTATTTCTGGGCTGGTTTTTCGGAAAGCAAAAGCCGAAGAATGCAGAGCAAACGGGAATTCTTTCCTATCTTCTGGTAAATCTCTTTTTACCCTGCAAGGTATTCCGCTCCTTCGCCACCAATTTCACCCCCGCGTACCTGAAGGAAAACTGGAAGCTCCCTCTCATCGGACTTTGCTTCCTTGCGCTTCTATGCCTGCTTTCCCTTCCCCTTTCAAAGCTTTTGACGAAGCACCCCTATGAAAAAAGGGTCTATCAATACTCCGTTCCCATTTGCAATTACGCCTATATGGGGTACGTGCTCATTGAGGAAAGCTTCGGCTCACAAGCCCTGACGGGGCAGATCCTCTTTTGCATCCCCATGATCATCTACACCTACAGCATCGGCTTCGTCCTCCTTACCGGGAACGGCTTTTCCTGGAAGAAAATGGTCAATCCCATGACTTGTTCGATTTTACTGGGTGCAATTTTCGGCATCAGCGGGCTGAAGCTCCCCGGACTTGTCAGCGGTATTCTTTCCTCCGCCTCCGGCTGTGTAGGACCCTTGAGTATGCTCCTGGTGGGAATCAGCCTTTCCGCCTTTTCCATCAAAAAGCTTTTGCAAAGGAAGGTACTGTATCTCTTTTCCCTGTTCCGTCTGGCTCTGATCCCCCTTGCCGCATTTGCCGTCTGCAAGCTTTTGGGTCTGGAGGAAGCCTTGCTCTACGCCATCATCGTAACCTGTATGCCCTGCGGACTGAACACCATCGTATTTCCCAAGCTGGTGGGCGAGGACTGCAGCCTGGGCGCAGGACTGGTTCTGGTCACCCACGCTCTCTCCGTCGTCACTCTCCCCTTCTGGCTGATGCTGATCGCGTAAGGATCTACGAAAAAAGACTTTTCAATCTGTTTTATTTATAAACATTTCGGGCTGTGGCTTGTGAAAAATTTCTTTTCTCTTGCAAAAAATACCGGAATATGTATAATACTAAGAAGGATGGTGAATATATATGAAAAACGATGTCTTTATCAGTTACGTTACTCCGAATCTGGAATTTGCCGAAAACCTTTTGGAGTTTTTAAAAAACAAAAAATTCAATTGCTTTTTTGCCCCCAGAAATATGATCGGCGGGCAAGAATTTGCAGGGGAATTGATTCGCGCGGTAAAAAACAGCCGTTCGCTTCTGTTTATCCACTCCAAATATGCAAACATGCATGATATCAACGTTCTTGCAGAGATCAGAGCCGCCCGCGACAATAAGATTCCGATTATTCTCGTCAAATTGGACGGAACGGAGCTGAACGACGAATTCACCTACCATCTCAGCGGTCTCCACGCAATTTCTTATTCTCCCAACAATTTTGAACAGTGCGCACGGGAGGTGGAGCTTGCTCTGAATCATCTTCCGAAGGGTTGCATCAAGGAAGAGGTAAAGCCCGTCACCGAGTTTTTATATGTACCCGAATACGGTATGATGATCAACCCCGCCGACAACGAAAGAAACGTCAGCTTCCGCACCAAGACCTTTATCAATATGATGGCAGGTATTTATGAAAGAGTGGAAAATCTCAGCGGAAAAGAAGCGGCGCAAAAAATCTTCTTTCAAAGCGGCTATGACAGCGGAAAGAATTTCGCCGACCGTATCAACGCCCAATGGGGGCACAGTTTTTCCGTGAATGAAATGCTGGAAAAGATCCGAAAATGGTGTGAATTTGATTCAGCGGTCGGATGGGGAAAATTCGAAGCGGATATTCAGTTTGATGAAAAAGGCGAGATTCCCGGCGGAACTATGACCATTACGGCGCCGTTTATCGTAGACAAGCAGTGCAAGTGCAAGGTGTGCGCCTTTATTCACGGCTATTGCACAGGTGTGCTGGACACAATTCTGGATGAAATGGATATTGAGCTTGAATGCTGCAGTTGCCCGCTGGTCGTAAAATCCCGCGTTCCGAAATGCACGTTTAAAGTTAAAATGAAAGGTGAATGATACGAATGAAAATTCTGGTAATTTTTACCGGCGGAACCATTGGAAGCACCGTTGAAAACGGTTGGATCTCCCCCGATTCCAACACCAGTTATACACTGATCAACAATTTCAAAGAAAGCTACGGAGAAGAAGTCGAATTTGAAACCGATTCCCCCTTCTCCATTCTGAGCGAAAATCTGTCCGCCGAAACACTGAAGCTCCTGACCGAGCGGGTCATTGCCGCGCTGAAAAAGGACTACGACGGAATCATCGTCACCCACGGAACCGATACCCTGCAATTTTCTGCGGCGGCATTGGCTTATGCCACGGGCAATGACTGTATTCCCACGGTCCTGGTATCCTCCAACTTCCCGCTGGACGATCCCCGCACCAACGGAAATGCAAACTTCAAAGCCGCCGTTGATTTCATCCGCGGGAAGCACGGAACGGGCGTATTTATCGCTTATCAGAATCAAGGCAGTCCCGTCAAATTCCACAATGCCCTTGCCGCTGTGGATCATCTGGAGGCGGACGATTCCGTGTTCAGCATTTACGGTGAAGAATATGCCCAGGAAAATGCCGAGGGAATCTGCGTGATCGGCAAATACACCCCCTGCGAGAAGATCCCCGCAAAATTTGCGGAGGACTCCCACATTCTCACCATCGAGCTTCATCCCGCAAACGGCTATGCATACAATCTGGAGCATTACCGTGCGATCATTCTGCGTCCCTACCATTCCGGTACGCTGAATACCGACTCCCCCGCATTTACCGCCTTCTGTGATCGGGCAAAGGAAGCAGGCATTCCCATTTATGCCGTGAATATTCAAAAAGGCGATACCTACGAAAGCTCCAAGACCTTTGATGCCCTTGGCATCATCCCGCTTTACAACACTACCTTTGCTTCGGCATACGTAAAGCTTTGGATGGAGCTGAGCGAATAAGATCACGATCGCATCAAAAAAGCAGACACGAGTGTCTGCTTTTTTCTTTTATTCATCCAACCAGCGGAATAAACGCCTGATCAGCTCTTTCAAAAATAGACGAAGCCTTTTCCAAAAGGAATCGGTTTCTATCTCCCCAATTTCAGGCTCCTCCGATGCGGGTGGGGTCTCGGGAGTAGGCTCCGGTTCCTCCGATGCAGGCGGGGTCTCGGGTTCCGCTGTCACAGGCGGGACCTCGGGAGTAGGCTCCGGATCCGCCGTCACGGGCGGAGTCTCGGGGGTAGGCTCCGTCTCCTCCGTCACGGGTGGGATCCATGGAAGTCCCAGGGTGGCGAGGATCCCCTTTGCGATAGCAATGCCCATACGCGCCGTCTCCTCCGCCGTATCAACGATCTGCAGATCCGTGGGATTGTCCACGAAAGCACACTCCACGATCACTGCGGGACAAAGCGTTTCACGAATAAAGCCGTACCAGTCCCTGCCCGCCGCGTTCTTTCTGGTCTTTGCGCCACGGCTGTTCTGACCGATGGCGACGATCTCTCGCAAGATATTTTCCGCAAGGATCTTTCCCGATCCGCCGCCATAGTGATGAAACGCTTCCGCTCCGTCCCCGCCCCCTGCATTGTTGTGAATATCCACAGCCAGATCGGGAGCGAAGGCATTGCATTCGCGGATCTCCTGAGTCAAAGAATCGTTTTCATCCACGGTACGGCTCATCAGTGTGATCACACCGTGGCGCACCAATTCCTCGTTGCAGGCAAGGGCGATCGCAAGGTTCAGATCCTTTTCACGAAAGCCGTTTGCCACGGTGCCGGGATCACTGCCTCCGTGCCCAACTCCAAGAAATACTTTTTTCATCGTTTTCTCCTTTCCGATCACGCTTCTTCGGGAATGGTTACCGCGGAAGCGCCGATCTGCGCAATAGCTTGATAAATCTCTTCAAACGCTTTGTTCAAATCACGGCTATACTCTGCCGTAATGATGACCCCCTCGGTATCGGTCATAAGAGTAGTCGCGGGATAAAGGCTCGTTACGCCGTCAAGTGTTCCGTCCGCATTCGGCTTGTAGGTCTGCGCTTGGAATTTTGCATAGGGCGTTTCTTCTGTTCCGATCTCGATTTGCAGATTTTTGATGAAAGGGATAATACCGCTTCCATAGGGACTGCCGAAGAAGGTTAAACCGCACCCATTGTTGCCGGTTGTGTCGGCGTCAACGTAAGTCGGTGTTGCCGTGTATCTGTATCTCTGCCATTCGGTTGTGGAAGGAATATATCTACTTGCCGAAGTAGTATTAAATCTCTTTTTTCCCAAAGTGTAGACTTGGACTTGTCCGTCGATTGCATTTTTGATGTCGAAAGAGATCGTAACGGGAAGGTTCAGTTTATTTGCTATATCCCAAATATCAGCAATATCAAAGCTGACCAGAGTGTTATACTTATCGTTCGGATTTTGATAACCCACATGAGCGAACACCTTTTCACCGTTTTCCTCTAAAGTGATAACAGATTCGTATTCTTTGTTGTCATCGAAAAGGTTCTTCCCTTGCTTGGTCAGAGTAACTGCGGTAAAATCGCTCAAAGTATCACTCGACAGTTTCACAACTACATTGTGTTCCAAGGGAGAAACATCGGTCATTGCTACCGCAGAACCGCTTACCGCATTTTTCAAAGCGTTGGCGACTCCGTTGGAAACGGCTTTATTCTGAATCGGTTTTTCACTCGTTGCCTTCAAGTTACTGTCAATCAGTTCACTTTTGGGAATGATCGCATAAGCCGATTCGTCACCGTTTGCAATCCAATATTGCAACTTAACAGCATCATTAAGATCTACAACCCCGTCTCCGTTCGCATCGGGATCGCTCCACCACGAAAGCGGGTATTTTTTTGGGTAGTTCAGGTGGTAAAGCAAAAAGAGATGGTCATCCTCATTCACCACGCCGTCACCGTTGAAATCGTATTTGTAATACGTTGCACCTTCGCCGGGTTCTCCTTTTTCCCCTTGAGGACCTTGTTCACCCTTCTCACCTTGAGGACCTTGTTCGCCCTTCTCTCCTTGAGGACCGATCTCACCCCGAGGACCCGCGTCCCCCTTCGTTCCCGCCTCGCCCTGATCACCCTTGGGGCCGATGACGTTCCCTGCACAAAGCCGGGTTTGATTTTTCTTTTTCAGAATCAATTCCCCCGCATCGTTTACAAAAGCGCTTTCTACCCGTTCCCCTGCAAGTGCGGAAAGCTCCCCGTACAGCGCGCGGGAGCTGACGGGATTTTCACTTTCGGGAAGCACCGCAGACTCAATGACAAGCCCGGGAATTTCCCCTCCGTCCATAGAAAGCTCCCTTTGCGTTTCTCCCTCGGGATATTTGATCTCCAAAACCGCGCGGGCACTCTTTGCGATCTCCACCAGCTCCTCTCCGCTTTTTCGATACGCGGCGGCGTGAACGCTGACCCGAGGTGCCAGCATCACCTGCCTGGGGAGTGTGGCACGGATCGTATTTCCATCGGGAAGAAGAGGAGCGGAAAAAATCACTTCTCCGTTTTTCTCCGTTTCAAACACCATATAGTACACAGCATCGGGCGCAAGGAGCCGTTCCGGCATAAGCAAGGTAAGCCCCGTTGCATTATGCTCCCCCTCGAATCCACCGAAGCCGCTTTTCGGCAAATAATTGTCGTCACTTAAATCAAATACAAGTTCTCTCATCGTTCTCTCTCCTTTTCTCATTGAATCAAATCCCATTCTCCCGACATCTGCCTGAAAAGCGCGCCGACGTAGGAATTCCCGCCCCTCTTTTGATAGAGATCGTGAAGGGCGGAGGCGTCCTCCAGTTCGTACGCGTGTATCTTTTTCTCCTTTGCCCTTCTGAAATAAATGCCTGTGATCAGATCCCGCAGTACGCAAAGATCCACCTCCTTTTGCAAAGCGATCTCCTCACGAAGCGCAGTGTCCTGCTTGATATGCTCCTCCAAGAGACGGCGAATGGTGCGCATCTCCTCCTCCAGCTCCCGACTTTGAAACAGCCTCTGTTTCAGTTTATTCCGCAAAGCGGGAACCGTGACGGTGATCAAGGTTCCCGTGCTGATCAGAATGCCCAAAACCGTGCCCAAAATACTCAGTAGCTTCATTTCTTTTCAAACGCTCCCTTCGCCTGAGAAAGAGCCGCCTCCAAAACCACGCGCATTTCCTGGGCGCTGATGCGGATCCCCTTGCCTGCAAGCAGCTTTTCTCCCAAAATCAACGCCTTTTCCAGCTTTTCTCTGCCGCTTTTTCCACCGTACATTTGCTCCACGGCAAAAACGCAGGTGGTGGCAACGCTTCGGATGCTTTCATCCTTCATTTTCTCTCGCCAGAATTTGCCGAGTACCGTTCCCACTCGGGAAGCAAGCAAGGTCAGCGCTACGCCCAAAATTCCGAGAATACTCTCACTCAAAATATCCATGATCCATTCCATTTCCGTTTCCTCCTTTTTTCGTTTGCGGGCACGGCGTGATGATACACGAAAGGAGCACTGACACGCAATGACATTTTTTTCAATAACTTGTGTTTTTACTTTGCTTATGGTATACTGATAAAAACAAACGAGGTGATTTTGCGTGAAAACACTCCTTTTTGATCTGGACGGAACCTTGATGGACACCCTGCAGGACATCACCGACTCCGTAAACTATGCTTTGAAAGAAACGGGCTTCCCCCTCCGCACACCGGAGGAGGTTCGCCTTGCCGTGGGAAACGGCGTTGTAAAATTGATTGAGAATCTCCTTCCCGAGGAAAGCGTGGAAACCCGAGAGGCGGTTCTGCAGATCTTCCGCCCCTATTACGCCATCCACGCCTCCGACAAAAGCCAGCCCTACGCGGGACTTCCCGCCGTTTTGGATCGTTTGCAACGGGAGGGCTACGTGTGCGGCATCGTTTCCAACAAGCCTCACGAAGCCACCTCGGAGATCGGGAAGACCTTCTTCCCCACCTTCCCCCTTGCCTTGGGGCAAAGGGAGGATATTCCCCGCAAGCCCAGCGCCGCTCCCATTGAATTTGCCCTGAAGACCCTGGGCGGAATAAAAGAAGAATGCATTTACATCGGAGATTCCGAGGTGGACGTCAAAACCGCCCTGAATGCCCGGGTTCCCTGCATCGGGGTCACCTGGGGCTTCCGTGATGAAAGCGTACTGACCAAAGCCGGCGCAAAACACCTTGCCCACACCCCCGAAGAGCTTTATGAAAGGATCCGTGAAATCTTATGAAAAACGTCGTATTTGTTTGCCACGGGAATATATGAATACGGATAAAAAACTCCGGTCTACGCCACGTTTTGCCAAGTTTTGCAAAGCAATTTCATCGCTTGTACTACCAATTTACTACTTTTGAAAAAATCAAAATAGCCCTGAAACTGACAAAAAGCAAGACCATGCTTTCGTACCAATCGTACCAAGGCATGGTCTTTTTTATTTTCTAAAAATCAAAAAATGAAGATGTCGGGATCTGAAAATATGCCATTTACCATTGCTTCTCTTTTTCTTTTATTCCCATAGAGTTCGATTGATATTGGGGGTGAGCTGCGCGAGCATCCCACCGTCCACGACAATCTCGGTGCCGGTTGTATTTCCGGATTGATCGCTTCCCATATACCAGGCGGCATTCGCCACGTCTTCAAAGGAAGCGATGTCCTGAATGGGCGTGTAATTGGGAAGGCAATATTTACAGTTGTTCTCGTTGTTTTCCCAGCGAATGGTCTTAATCATACCGGGAAGCACACAGTTGGAACGGATTCCGTATTTGCCCCAATCCACCGCAAAGGATTTTGACATCGCATTGATGGCGCTTTTCGAGGAGCAATAAGCGCATCGGTTTTCCGTGACGCGCAAGGACGAGTTAGAACCGATAAATACAATAGCGCCTTTGCCTTTTTCCTTCATTTGCTTGGCGGCTTCTCTTGCCATCAAAAAATTCCAACCGACGTTGGTGGTGTAAACACCCATAAATTCGCGGACGTCCACCTCAAGGCTTACCTGACCGATCCCCAGATTGGCTGCATTTAAAACCAGCGTGTCGAGCAAATAGCCCTCACTCCGTATATCGTCAAAGATCGCGCGGATCTGAGTTTCATCAAGTGTTTCGGTTTGATACGAATAGCCCTTGGAAAAAACGCCGTATTCGTTTTGAATTTTTTGCGCCGCTTCCTCTGCTTTTTCCTGTTTGCGGCTTCCGATAAAAACGGTGTAGCCCTCCTTTGCAAAGCGTGAGGCGATGGCAAAACCGGTTCCGTCGTGGGCTCCTGTTACAAAAACAGATCTGTTCATTCTGTTCCTCCTTATATTACCAATCAGCCACGCTTCCGTCTTCAAAATACTGACGGGGCGTAGTCCATTTTCCATCGTAGATTTTTTCCTCCAACGCCTTTTCGTCCAATTCCACACCGAGACCTGCCTTGGTAGGCACGTCGATATAGCCGTTCTTGATCACGAAAGGCTCCTTGATATAGCCGACTCCGAGATCGCTCTTGTCGGGATTGCCGGGGTGCTCTTGAACCAAAAAATTGGGGCAGCAGGCATCCACCTGCAAGCATGCTGCAAGGGAAATGGGACCAAGGGGGTTGTGAGGCGCGATGGAACCGAAGTAAAGCTCCATCATAGAAGCAATTTTTCTTCCTTCAAAAATGCCGCCGCAATGACAAATATCCGGCTGGACGATGCTGACCGCCTGCTTTTCAATCAACTGCCTATATTCCCATTTTCCGAACAACCGTTCGCCCGCCGCGATTGGAATGGTGGTAGAACGGGCAATATTGACCATACAATCCACGTTTTCAGGCAGACACGGCTCTTCAATGAAAAATGGCATATATGGCTTCAATTCTTCGGCAAGGCGAAGCGCCATAGCGGGACTGACTCTACCGTGAAAGTCAATTGCCAGATCCACGTCCCATCCAATATGTTCGCGCACCTTCGCAAAGCGTTCCACGTGCGCTTTCGTGTTTGACGGACTATCAACCTGCTTGATGGGAGGGATGATGGAGTACTTCAGCGCGGTATATCCGTCAGCGAGGCGCTGTGATGCAATAGAGAGCATTTCTTCAATGGAAAATTCGCCCGCGGCGCCTGCGCGCTTGATGTGGGTATACATACGGATTTTATCTCTGCATCTTCCGCCCAGCATTTCATATACGGGGCAGTTATAATATTTTCCTTTGATATCCCACAATGCCTGCTCGATTCCGCTAATGGCGGACAGCATCAAAGGCCCGCCGCGATAAAAGCCGCCGCGATAAAGCGCTTGTATATGATGCTCGATCATCATCGGGTCTTTGCCGATTAGGTATTCTTCAAATTCTTTGACAACCGCTTCTACCGCGGTGCAATGCCCCTCCAGCACGGGTTCGCCCAAGCCGTAAAGTTCGGTATCGGTATACAGCTTTAAAAACATCCAGCGAGGTTTTACTTTGATCAGTTCCAATCTTGTGATTTTCATTTGATTTCCTCCAAATAAATCTTTGACCAATAGCTTTTGGACTTTTTAGGTTGTATATAGTCAAAGCCGCTTTTGTTTCTGGGAAACGGGGCGTTTTGACAGTTTGCCAGACAGGTCTGCGGTTCCATGCAAAGATAACCCTCTTTTGCGCTGCCGTAGATCAGGCGAAATCCGAATTTTTCATCCGGCTGATAGATCACGCGAAGTCCTCTTGCTTCATCGGTGATGGACATACTGCCGAATCCGCGGTAATGTCGACTGATATCGGCGTCGGACGGACGAAAGGAACCGTTTTTCAAAGCCTCCGAAACCTCGTCAAGCATCAGAATTTTTCCGGTCGGCAAATAATTTTCCGCCATATTTCGTTCGTATTCTTCGATAAGAGGCACGTGGACGGAAATGTTTTCCGCGCGGCTTTCTTCTGTGAAAAGTGTATTAAAGGTGGTGTGGAATCCAAGAAAAACAGGCATATTTTCATCGGAGTTGTTTTTCACCGTTACCCGATGGCACAGACCGTCGCTTTGTAATTCGTATTCCTGAATCACCTCAAAAGCGTGGGGAAAGCCGAGATATTCTCCCCGTTCTGTCTTGAAGGAGCATTGAATCCGGCGATCCGTTTGCAACGTGATCTGAAAAGGGGTTTGATGAAGCGTTCCGTGAAGATGACAGTTTGTTTTCGGCTCGTTGATGGGGAAAGAATAAAGACGCCCCTCAAATTCGAAAGAACCGCCCTCTATGCGATTGACGGGAAACAGAATCGGAATTCCGTAGAGATACGGATTATCAAGCGGGTACTCCGCAGGCTCCCTCAAAAGATGTGCTCCGTATTTTTGATGATACAATCGGATGCAATTCGCGCCACGTTCGGTATCAATCAGCGCTTCCCAGTCTCCGCAGTAAAACGACTGAAAACGACTCATCTTTTTACGTTCGCGGCAAAATCCTCGTCTGCCAAAGTGCAGAATTCGCGGATTACCTCAATTTCCTTGGGATCGTAGGGACGGTGATTGGGGCGATACAGATCGTGAAACCATTTGGTAAAATCTACGTCCTGCAATTCACCGTTGTAGTATTTCGTCCACGTTCCCTCGTAAGGCTCGTAAGTCTGGTATTTTCCTGCGACAAAGCCCCAGTTGATGCACCCGATTCCTTCAAGATAAAAGAGGGGAAAGAGGGAAAACACGTCGTTTCCGAAGCATCTTCCCAGCCACTCGGTATTGATGATGGGACGACCGTATTCCTTTAATTTTTTGATGATCTTAACGTGGTCGTTGTAGTTCTTATAGCAATGGTAGGTGATAATATCGGAATGTTCCAGAATAAAGGCGTTGATCTCCGCTACGTTTTCCGAAAAACTGAAAATACTTGCGGTCAGGGGCTGGATAGGATTCATTTTGCGAACTATTTCAAACAGCTCCTTCAAAATCGGCAGAGAAAGATTCCTTCTGCGGCTGTTGCCCGCTTCGTTGTAAATATCCCACACGCAGATACGCTCATCTTTTTTGTATTTGCTCACGATCTCGCGTACCATTTCGTAATACTTCGCGCGTGTTTCGGGTTCGTCCAGATAAAAATGCGGCGCAGGACCCTCGTGCATCGTGCTGTGCTGAGAGTGCTTTTTGCCTCCGTGATATCCCCAGTCATAATGCTGTTCTCCTACGTCGGGCAGTTTCCAAAGTTCGGTCTTGGGCGGCATACAATCGTTTGCCAAAACGATCATACAGGAAATTCCATATTTTGCGCAAAGGGCGATATAACGCTCAAAGCGTTCCATAAAAGAATCATGCTCCTTTTCCCATACTACGTATTCCAGAATCAGCCGAACGGTATTGAAGCCCGTTTTCTGCATAAGAGCAAGTTCGGACTCCGTGGTTTCAAACCGTTCCTCAAAGCCCAAAGCCTGCCATTGATCTACGCGGTTTGCGCAATCCGCGCTCATATAGTTGCAACCTCGCATCCAAGGACGGCTACGATACCATTCCCACGCTTTTTCTTTACTCCAACTCATCGTGATCGCTCCTTTTTCCTTGATACTTCTATTAAACTGCTTTTTTTCTTGCAAAACAAGCAAAAATCAGATATAATAGTTCCAAAAGGTTAGGTGATGGTGTGAGATATCAAAACGAAAATTTTAATGGAGAATTGGATTTTCGCTGTCGTGAGCATTTTGGATGGATCATTCAGGCGAATCTGCATGAATACAGCGAATGTTTGTACTGCAGAAAGGGAAGCGGAATCGTGACCGTGAACGGGGAAACAATCCTCATCCATGAAAAGGAATTTATATGGCTTCCTCCCAATTACGTGCATCAATACGATTGTGAAGAAGCCGAGGTAGTTTGCGCCGTTTTTTCAGCAGATCTGATCCCTTTATATTTCAAGGAAGCACGAAATCGGTATTACGTGCCCTGCGCGATCCAAGCGGAGGAACTTTCTTGCATTATGGATCGTTTTCACCTTTTGGATTCTCGCGATCTGTGTACGGTCAGCGGGTACCTGAATCTGATTTGCGCCAAGGTATTAAAAAACGCGGTTTTTTCAGAAACGAAACAAAGCGACGGGAATTTGTTTCAAAAAGTGATCGCTTACGTATCCGAACATTTTTCCGAGGAAATCGTTTTATCTGATTTAGCAAAAAGGTTCGGTTACAATGAAAAATATTTGTCCTATGCGCTTCACAGCGTTACGGGAATCCATTTTCGTCGTCTTTTATCCTTTTACCGTATCTCTGCGGCTAAGGAAAAACTGGTGAAAAACAGAGAGCAGAGCATTACAAGTATTGCCATGGAATGTGGTTTTTCAGCCGTAAACACTTTCCATCGCGCCTTTAAAGATGAAACAGGAATGACGCCGTTGGCGTTTCGCAAAATCAATCGTTAATAAAAATCCACCCGCATATGATATGCACCCCCAAAGTTAGACACTTTGGAGG
>JAZPZL010000257.1:0-6242 GCA_045544655.1 Eubacteriales bacterium | reverse complement strand
TTTTTCTTTTGCTGCAAGCCTTTTGCGAACGTAGCTGGAACGGGCAGTATGAATTGGTGGATTACGGGAGAAGGGACGAGCTTTCTGTTTCCCTGATGAATTACGTTTTGGGTGAAAAGGAATTTGACGACGTTTTTCTGAATATGAAAAATATGGAAAGACGGTACGAGATGGAAAATGAGATCCTGCGCGCGGTGGTAAGCGGTTCCGAGCAGAAGGTGAATCAGCTCTTTTCCCTGTTTTCCGAGCAGTCCTTTGAAAAAAGATTGGCGGATCCCATTCGGAATTCCAAGAATTACTGTATTATCATGAATACTCTTCTGCGAAAGGCTGCAGAGCAAAGTGGGGTGCATCCCATTTATCTGGATGCGATCTCCTCCGATTTTGCTATCTCCATCGAACAGATCAGGCAAAGCGTTGAGGTGCGAATTCTGATGGCGGAGATGGTTCGTTCATACTGTAAATTGGTTCGTAAAAACGCGGTGGGAAATTACTCTCCCATTGTGAAAAAAACGGTGATCGCCATTTCTGCAGATCCTTCTGCAGAATTAAACCTCCACACACTTTCACAGAAGCTTTCCGTGAGCAAGGCGTACCTTTCCTCCATTTTCAAAAAAGAAACGAAAAAGACTCTGACGGAATTTATCCGTGAAAAACGGATGGAACACGCGGCGGCGCTTCTTTCGGGAACCCATTTGCAGATCCAGACGGTCGCGCTGCATTGCGGCATCGTGGATATACAGTATTTTTCCAAGCTTTTTAAGAATCATACGGGAAAAACACCTACCCAGTACCGAAAAGAAGCGGGAAATCTTAAAAGAAGGGAAACGCTTGACTCTCATCGTCAGGCGGTGCTATAATGAATGCACAAATTTGGTGAAAGAGGTCGTTGATATGTTTGAGCTGAAAGTGGAAAAATTGAAAAGATACGAGAATACCGCCGCGGAATTTGAGGCGCAGCCCATTGAAAAGAATAAGATACTGTTTTACGGTTCCTCCGGCTTTACTCGCTGGAAGCCGAAATACGATCACCGACCCTTGGAGGAGGACATCCGTATGAAGGACGGATCCCCTGCAGCGATCAACCACGGCTTCGGCGGCTCGACCATTGAGGAGGGGCTTTATTACTACCATCGAATGGTGCGTCCCTGGGAGCCTCGAGCCATCGTTCTGCGCTTTTTCCCCAACGACGTTGCTCGTGGTTATTCACCGATGGAGATCGTATATTTGTTGTCCAGATTCTGTGATTGGGCGCGGGCGGATTTCCCCGGTGTAAAGCTGTATCTGTGCGATGCAATGCCCCACAAGCGCTTTGTGAACAGTAAAATGTGGCAAAATCTTGCCAAGCAGTTCAACAGGCTTCTGAAGGAATACTGCGATTCCAACGAGGATTGCGTTTTTGTTTCCCAGTCTGCTTGGCCGGGCTTTTACTCCGATCCTGCCGATGCGGGAGACTACAGCAAGGTTCGCCAGGACATCTGGGTGGAGGATGAAATGCACTTTACTCAAGAGGGGTACGATATTTACCGTGATCTGTTTCTCAATGCTTTGGATGAGATTTTATAAAATATAGATAGGATCAAAAAAGCCCGTGACTTTTTTAGGCCACGGGCTATTTTTGTGTATACGGGCTTTATCCAAGGGTGATCTTGGCAGAGCTGATTCTGGGAGAGGAGCGTCTGCCGGAACGATCCAGCACCCAATCTCCGTCGGTTTCACGGGTCACGCCCATAAAAGCGTCGGTTTCCACACCGTCGATGGTGATGGTGGTACCCTCCACCGTTACGACTGCGGAAAGGGGTTGATTGTATACCATGGTGCGATTGGCAAGAGTGAAGGTTCGGCTGATCTCCTCGGGGAATTTATTGTGGGGCTTTTCGCAGATCAATTCGTAACGGGTGGTATTGACGTCCCAATATACGGTGTTGTCAATGATCCTCAGATAATCCTTGTGGTGATGTCCGTTCATCAGCATTAAAATTCTGTGAGGGGAGCTTTCGTTGGTTTTCTTTACGAATTCCCGAATTTGCTTTCCGTAGATGGAGGCGTTTGCCTCGTGGCTGAGAGCGATCATTTCTTCCTCGTCCTTGGGGATCACGCATTCCCGCTCAAAGCTTGCGTGGCTGATGATGAGACAAGGAAACGGAGATTCTTCCACGGTCTGAAAGAACCATTCCAGCTCTTCCGGGGGAAGACTGTCCAGCTGCTGAGGATGATCGAATTGGCTTCGCATTTCGTAGTGAACGAATTTGCCGTCTTCTTTGTAATAATTGGTATCCAGTACGATGATGCGATATCCCTTGCAGTCAAAGTAATAGTAGTTGCTTGGCATTTTGTAGTATTGCAAAACCTGAGCAAAGGGAGTCCTGTCACAGTCGTGATTTCCCAGACAGTGATAAGAGGGAATATGAAAAGCGTTGTATTCCTCCACAAGGTCTGCGACCGTGCTCGGACCGTAGCAAAAGTCACCTGCGTGAATGATAAAATCGCAACCGTTCACCTCGGCTCTTTTTTGCAAGGCTCTCAGCGTTTCGAGATCGGGACCGTACAGTGCACCCGGGTTGTAGTGAAAATCGGAAAACATTAAAAACTTCATCAGGATACCTCCAAGCTCTATTTCTTTCATTATATCATATTGTTTTTCAAAAATCAATTAAAAAAGCGCAGCAGAAAAGGGGGAGTATAATTTTGAAATCAGAATAGATATACAAATTTTGCGGGTTTCCAAAGGGAGAAAGGCAGTGAAAGTGCATTGAAGACTTGTATTTTTTTGTCATTTGTGGTAGAATGACGTTACAGTGTTATGAAAAGGAGAAAGATCAGTGGTAGAGAATCATCCTTACGTGTTTTTCAGCTACGCGCATAAAAACGCTGACGTGACTTTACCTTGCATGGACGCGCTGAGAAAAAGCGGTGTCAATCTTTGGTATGACGACGGTATTGAGGCAGGAAGCGAATGGCCGGAGTTCATTGCGCAAAAGGTGGTTGATTGTAATAAATTCGTGCTTTTTGTCAGCAATGCTTATCTGGATTCTCAGAATTGCAAACGGGAATTGAATTTTGCGATTTCCAGAAAAAAAGAGATCCTTTCCATTTTTATTGAAGAAGTCTCGCTTTCCCCCGGAATGGAAATGCAACTCGGATCTTACCAAGCCGTCTACTTAAACCGTTTCCCTTCTCGTGAAAGTTTTTTTATTTCCTTGTGTAAGGAACCCTTTTTCGACTCTTGCCGTTTGTCTGTTGCTGAGGAGCAGACACCTCAACCCGTCGAAAAGATTCCTGATGAAAAAAAAGATTTTCGAACAGAGGGAAAAAAGAAAGGCGAGAAATACAAGCTTTTTGTAAACCGATATATCAAATCTCGCTCCGTCCATAAAAAGAGTAGAATTCTTGCTGCGCTCTTGGCGTTTTTCCTTGGAATTCTCGGAGTGCACAAGTTTTATCTCGGGCAGTGGTTTCTCGGTATTTTATATTTAGTTTTTCTTTTGATTGGATGCGCAACGGTTTCTTTCGTTATTCTGATTCCCGCGATTTGTCCGATAATCGAAATGGTTTTGTTTTTGGTTTCGAAGAAGGACAAACTAAAGAAGCGATACGGCTGCGATTTTAAATGGTTGTGAATAATCGTGCTTTGAAGGCTTGGCAGTGAGAATCTTTAAAAGAATAAGGAGGAGTGAAGGTTCACTCCTCCTTGCGTTTTAGTTTCCTTTTTTCCAACGCTGTCATTTTTTCATACTATGTAATAATGTTTTGTTTTTACGGACGAAAAAAAGAGACTGTCTTAACAGTCTCTTTTTTGGTAGCGGAAGTCGGATTTGAACCAACGACCTGCCGGGTATGAACCGGATGCTCTAGCCAACTGAGCTATTCCGCCGTATAAAGCCCGAAAGGACTTGTTTTTAAAAGTGGGGTGGATAAACGGATTCGAACCGTCGACCTCCAGGGCCACAACCTGGCGCTCTAACCAACTGAGCTATATCCACCATAATGGCGTGCTTTGAGGGATTCGGACCCCCGGCCTACTGCTTAGAAGGCAGTTGCTCTATCCGGCTGAGCTAAAAGCACATAGTGGAGCGGGTGAAGGGAATCGAACCCTCGTAATCAGCTTGGAAGGCTGGAATTCTACCATTGAACTACACCCGCAAAACACTCGGCTCTCAAAAAGCCGCTCGAATATCTTAGCACAAAGAGGTCTTTTTGTCAATATCTTTTCTCAAAAAAAACAACTTTTTCCGTGAAAAACAGAAAAAGCAATTTTCTCCAAGAAATTTTGAAAAACCTCTTGACAAAGCCGGAACAATTTCTTATAATATCTAGGCTATCTGGGTGTAGCGCAGATGGTAGCGCGCTACCTTGGGGTGGTAGAGGCCGTGGGTTCAAATCCCGCCACTCAGACCAGCGAGTGCCAAGCATATGCTTGGCACTTTTGCATATGCAGGTATAGTTCAGTGGTAGAACATCAGCTTCCCAAGCTGAATATGCGGGTTCGATTCCCGTTACCTGCTCCAAAAAGAAGGACCGTCTATATGGTGACGGTTCTTCTTTTTTGTGTTTTCGGCGGTGCATTTTTATTGAAATGCCCAGGCATTCGTGGTATAATCGTTTTGAATGAAAAAAGTATTGCGAGGAACGGTATGTTCAGAGAGATCACGAGAAAGAAGCAAAAGCTTTCCCCGTCTGAGTGCAGGGAGATCTTAAATCAGGAGCTTCGCGGCGTGCTTGCCGTAAACGGCGACGGCGGGTATCCTTACGCTTTGCCCATCAATTTTTATTTTGACGAGGAAAGCAACCGAATTTATTTTCACAGCGGAAAGACGGGGCATAAGCTTGACGCCATTGCCGCCAGCGACAAGGTATCCTTTTGCGTTTACGACAAGGGCTATCACGAAAACGGACATTGGTCCCTTCATATCAAAAGCGTGATCGTATTCGGTCGGATTCACGTGGTGGAGGATTGGTCGGAGCGGCTGATGGAGGATTTTTGCAAGCGCTTTACAGATGATGCCGAGTATATTCAAAGTGAGATCGAAAAATTCAGAAGCAATACCGCGCTTCTTTGCCTTGAGATCGAGTATATGACGGGGAAGCTCGTCAACGAAGCGTGATCGCGATGCATGCTTTTTTTAAAATATCACGGAGGTTATTATGTATCAGTCTATGCCGTACCGTGATCTGAATACGTATTTGCGGCAAAGATTCGGTAAGAAAATCTACAAGATCAGCCTTTCCACCCCCTTTACCTGCCCCAACCGTGACGGAACGCTGGGCACGGGAGGCTGTCTGTTTTGCTCTGCTTCCGGAAGCGGGAATTTTGCCGCCAACGCAAAGCTTCCCATTGAGCGGCAGCTGGCGGAGGGAAAGGCGAGAGTGAGAGGGAAGATCCGTGACGAGGAAGCGGGTTATATCGCTTATTTTCAGTCTTTTTCCTCTACTTACGGAGATATTGAAATACAAAGAGAGCTGTTTACCCGAGCAATTTCCGATCCTCAGGTGGTCGCCCTTTCCGTGGCAACGCGCCCGGACTGCTTACCCGATGACGTGCTGGATCTGCTGCAGGAGATTTCCGCGATCAAGCCGGTGTGGGTGGAGCTGGGACTGCAAACAGCTAAGGAAGAAACGGCAAAGCTGATTCGGCGTGGATACCAAAATGAGGTTTACGAAAAAGCAGTTTCGGATCTGCGCGCCCGTGGTATTGAGGTGATCGTGCATCTGATCGTCGGACTCCCCGGGGAAAGCCACGAGGATGAGATCGCATCCCTGCGCTACGCCACAAGCTTTCCCATTCAAGGCGTAAAGCTTCATTTGCTCCACGTGCTTCAAGGGACGGATCTTGCCCATACCGATTACGAGGCGCTGACCATGGAGGAATATCTTTTTCGCGTAACGGATCTGGTGCGGTACGTTCCGGAGGAGATCGTCATTCACCGCCTGACCGGAGACGGAGATAAAAAGGAGCTGATCGCGCCTCTTTGGAGCGGGGATAAGAAGCGGGTGCTTAACGCCCTTTCGGCGGCGTTTCGCCGGACGGGAATCCGTCAAGGCGAGGCGCTGGGAAAATAAAAAAACAAAAAATATATAAAACCTCTTGACAAATTATGTTTTCTTTGGTAATATAACTTGGTCGATGGCCCGTTGGTCAAGCGGTTAAGACACCGCCCTTTCACGGCGGTAACATGGGTTCGATTCCCGTACGGGTCACCAACAAAAAAGCCTAATTTGTCTACCAGACAAATTAGGCTTTT
>JAZPZL010000256.1:0-9184 GCA_045544655.1 Eubacteriales bacterium | reverse complement strand
CCCAAAAGTACCGCTTGTACGGAGGGGGATATAGGATTATTGCTGGTTGATAGTAAAAGCGGTGCTAAAGAAACGATAGCTCGGATTACACTTAAATACGAAAACGGATATTACCCGCCTAAAGATGACGATGCAACTATTGTTGGTAATAATGATGACACATGGTTGTTTTATACTTTTTCTGGCGCTGGAAAGTGCTCTACATTTTTGTATACTATTCACAAAAATAAGTTATCTATATTGAAAGATGCTCCCGTTGATTGGCATATAACCAATAATATTTTGATTGGAACTACAATTGCATTTGCTGTTGGGGATGAAATATCTCTTTTTGCATATGACTGGACAGGAAATGTACTGTATTCTAAAGAAGGGTTGCTTGCTGGCACAACTGTAAAAGATGGATGGATATATTTTTCAAAACCAACTTCTTCTAAAAATAAAACCATTTATAAAATCTATAAAATGAAAATTAATGGAACTAATGAAAAGCAGATATGTTCAATAGAAGCATCTAGTGGTAGTTATCTAAGCGTGGATGGAGATAATATTATTTGGTATGATGAGGGAAAAGAAAATAAAATGTCACTTTATAATCCATATGATGTTACATTGAAAGAAGAATCTAATAATACACCATCATGGAAGGAAGAAACTTCTGAAACACAAACGCTTATCAAAAAAGCATTGAATTATTTACAGACAAATTATCCAAACGAGAAAATTTATGAATTGGTGTTTTATGCGGATAATGATGGCATAATATCGTGCTATGTAAAATCTGAAAATGATTTATCTGCATATTTTGGTGCTGAAATTAACAAGTCAACAAAAAAAGTTTCTTTATTCAATATGTTCGGACGCGAAATAGAAAGTTTTTATTTAACATAAGAAACACATTAATCTTAAATATTTAAGCATAAATCTCCTTGTTTTACAGATACTAACAGTACAAATTTGTAAAGCAAGGAGATTATTATATATTATGAAAGCAACAGGAATTGTCCGTAGAATCGACGACCTAGGTCGTGCAGTTATCCCAAAGAAATTCGCAGAACTATGCGGATTCGTGAAGGAGACCCGTTGGAGATTTACATAGATTCGGAAAGCGGGTAGGCTACTTTTGCTTGAATTGCAAAGGGGTCTGCCCTGTTTCTTTTTTGAAGAGGCGGGAGAAGTTTTGGGGATCGAGGCCAACGGATTCTGCGGCTTCGGCAACGGAGAGGTCCTGCTGGGTCATCAGGGCGCAGGCTTTTTGGACCCGAAGGCGGGTCAGGTAACGGTGAGGGGGAATGCCGGTACGCTCCTTGAAGACGGTGGTAAAATAGCTTCGCTCCAAGCCCACTTCCCTGCTGAGGGCTTCTACGGACAGATCCTCGTGATAGCGGGTCTCCATAATACCAACTGCTTTCTGGATCAAGGTGCTACGGTCGGTTTCGGGGGCAACGCGGAGAAGCTCCCCTAAAATACGGTAGAGACAAGCGGTGCGGCGTGATTCGGAGCCGGGATCCGTTTCCTGATCGATCTCGTGCATTTTTTTCATTTCCCTCAAAAGGACGGGATACATTTTTCGCGGGGCAAAGGGTGTTTCCGAGGTCAGACCCGCGCGGGCGAGGGTATGATGGAGAGAAAGCCCCAGTGCAACGCAGGAATACCCGCAGCGGGGATGGACCTCGTCTGCGGTATGGGTGACGGCATCACCGGGGAACAAAACGTAGAAATCCCCTTTTCGGATGGCAAACTCCTTTTCATTGATAATGACGGAGCCTTTTCCCTCGGTACAGCATTCAAAAATATACACGTCACGGATCACGGGACCAAATCTTGCTCCCGGTGCAAGATCGTCCTCCCGATGGCAAAACAGAGCGGTGGGAATCTCCGAATGAGAGCGGGAATATTTTTTGATCGGTGTAGACATCGTACTTCCTTTCCAACAAAATGAAGATTTTTTCCAACATAAAGACCTTGACGAACTCACATATTGATGATACAATCATAACATAAAAAAACCGAAAGGGGAATACAAAAATGCAAAATAAGATCTACAATATCGCTGTAATCGGTTGTCGTATGGGTGAGCCCCATATCAAGGCAGTTATCGGAAACGACAATGCTGCTCTGTACGGTGCTTGTGACCTGGACGACAAACTCCTCACCAGAATCAACGAAACCTACAATCCCGTAGTTGCTACCAAGGATTGGAAGGTATTCATCAACGATCCCAAGGTTGACGCCGTGATCGTTGCTACTCCCGACAAGCTTCACCTGGAAATGACCGAAGCCTTCCTGATGGCAGGCAAGGACGTTCTTTGCGAGAAGCCCATGGCTCTGACTATGGAAGAGTGCGAGCAGATGATGCGCGCTGAGAAGAAGAGCGGCAGAAAGCTGATGGTAGGTCAGGTTTCCCGTTTTGCTCCCGCTTTCGCAAAGGCTAAGAAGATGATCGACGACGGTCTGATCGGCGAGCTGTTCTTCGTTGAGTCTGAGTATGCTCACGACTACAGCAAGGCTCGCGGCTATCAGGATTGGAGAGTTGATCCCGACAGACACGCTGTAATCGGCGGTGGCTGCCACGCAATCGACCTTCTCCGCTGGATCGCAGGCGATCCCACCGAGGTTTACGCTCTGTCCAACCGCAAGTGTCTCACCGACTGGCCCGTTGACGACTGTGCCATCGCGGTTATGAAGTTCCCGAACAACGTAAACGGTAAGGTACTTACCTCCATCGGTTGTAAGAGAAACTACACCATGAGAAGCGTATTCTACGGAACCAAGGGTACCATCATCTGCGACAACAAGAACAGCTTCCTCACCTTCTTCACCGGTGAAGAGAAACATCCTTGCTCCACCAAGGAGTGGTTCACCATTCCCCAGCAGATCCCCGTATCCATTGCTAACCACAACACCGCAGCAGAGCTGAAGATGTTCCTGACCGCTCTGATCAACGACGAGCCCGTTGCCATCAGCCCCATGGAAGGTGCTTCCACCGTAGCTGTTTGCCGTGCAGTAGTTGAATCCTGCGCAACCGGTATGCCCGTTAAGATCAAGTATCCTCAGATCTAAGTGATTCTTCAAAGCCGTTTTCATCACGAAAACGCCTTTTTTTATTGCTATTTTTTTCACTTTATGATATGATGAAAAAAAGCATTTCGGGAGGTATTTATGATCCGAGTTGATTTTAACGGCTCTTCCCTTCCCCTGCTGGGATTCGGCTGTATGCGCTTTCCCACGCTCCCCGGGGGAACGACCGCCGATATTGACGTGGAGCTGACGGAAAAAATGATCCGATACGGGATGGAACACGGTGTGAATTATTTCGATACCGCCTATCCCTACCACAACGGACAAAGTGAAACGGTGCTTGGAAACATTTTATCCAAGTTCCCAAGAGAATCCTTTTATCTGGCAGATAAATTCCCCGGTCACCAGATCTCCAAAAATTACGATCCGAAGGAGGTTTTTGAGCATCAGCTGAAAAAATGTCAAACCGAGTATTTTGACTTTTATCTGTTGCATAACGTGTTTGAAAACTCCTTGCCCGTATATACCGATCCCAAGTGGGGCATTATGGATTACTTCATTGAGCAGAAAAAGCTGGGGCGCATTCGCCATCTCGGCTTTTCCAGCCACGGAAGCATTGAGGTAATGGGCAAATTTTTGGATCTGTACGGCGAGCATCTGGAATTTTGCCAGATCCAGCTGAATTATCTGGACTGGACCTTGCAAAACGCCAAGGAAAAGGTGGAATTCTTGCGTGAGCGTGGCATTGCCATCTGGGTAATGGAGCCGGTCCGCGGCGGAAAGCTTGCAAAGCTTTCGGAAAAGTCCTGTGAAAAGCTGTCTGCGCTCCGTCCCGATCATTCCCCCGCCGCCTGGGCATTCCGCTTTCTGCAGGATATTCCGGGTGTGAAGATGATCCTTTCCGGTATGTCGGATTTTGAGCAGATAAAAGAAAACATTGCCACCTTTGAAGAAAAGACACCCTTGAACGAAGAGGAAACCAAGCTCCTTCTGGATATTGCGGAAACACTGAAGAATTCCGTTCCCTGCACCGCTTGCGGCTACTGTGTAAAGGGCTGTCCTATGGAGCTGGATATTCCCTTTCTGCTTTCCATTTACAACGATCTGCAGGTGGTCAAGACCTTTAACACCTCAATGCGGATCGAGTTTCTCCCCGAGGAGAAAAAGCCTCACAACTGTATTTCCTGCGGGGCTTGCAGTACCGTCTGCCCCCAAAAGATCAAAATCCCGGAAACCCTGAAGAATTTGGATGAGATTCTGAAAACCATCCCTTCATGGGCGAAAATTTCCAAGGAGCGGGAAGAAATTGCAATTCGAGAAAGAGAGGAAAACAAAAAATGAAACTGACGATCATCGGCGATATTATGTGCGAGCCTTCCATTATGGATGCAGGCAAACAAGCGGACGGCACGTATTCTTACGACTTCGTATTTGAAAATGCAAAGAGAATCTGGGAAGGCTCCGACTACGTTGTGGGCAACCTGGAATTCCCCCTTGCCGAAGATATGCAATTAACCAGTGCCTTCGACGTATTCAACGCGCCTCAGCCCTTCGGTCAGGCGGCAAAGGATGCGGGACTGGATCTGGTTTCCATAGTCAACAACCATACTCTTGACCGCACCTGGGAAGGCGCAATGAAGACGATGAACTACCTGGAAAAGATCGGTCTTCCCTACACCGGTGTGGCAAAAAGCGCCCGGGAGCGCAAGGAGGCGTACTACGTAGAGCTGGGCGGTGCCAAGATCGCCATCATCGCTTACACCTACTCCACAAACTGCAATCTGCCCGAGGAGGATATGGAAGCCATTGAGCCTTTGATCAATTACCTCCGTCCCTCTCGCGCACTCACCTACACTCCCGAGGTGCAGGAAAAATTCAAGACCTGGGTGGACAAGCTCCTTCCCAATATGGATAAGAAAAAGCGCATCAGGCTAAAAAAATTCCTCCACGTTTCCTGCAAGCCCTTTGCTCGCGCAGATGATCTGGTGGTTCCCGAATGCGAAAAGTACCTGAACAATCTCCGCGCAGACATTCGCAAGGCGAAGGAAAATGCAGATTTCGTTCTGTTCTATCCCCACGTAGGCGGCCAGTTCAACGTTCAGCCCGGCAAATTCTCCGAATTGGTATTCAAGACCGCTTTGGAAGAAGGAGTTGACGCGATTTTTGCTTCCCACTCTCACATCGTTCAGAAAGCGGAATGGGCGGACAAAGTTCCCTGCGCCTGGTCTATGGGCAACTACAATATGGACTCCACCTCCAAAATCGTGGTAAAGACCGATTATCCCGAGATCGGCATCATTATGCATTTGTATCTTGACGGCAAGGACATTGAAAAGGTAACCTTCTCTATGACCAAGGCGGTATGGGAAGACGGCAAATACCGCACCTATCCCATCACCGACCTCCGTGAAAAGCTGGATGACGGTAAGAAAGAGATTCTTGCCACCGAGGTGCAAGCGGTTCTGGATCGCATTTATTCCAAGAAGTACGAGGGCGAGCTGTTCCTGGAAGAATTTACACTTTAAATCGATCAAATGATGCGGAGGAGAAATACTCCTCCGCTAATTCTATCATCATCCGTGGCACCGTTTCGCTTTCTGCAAGATTACGGGCGAAAATGCGCACCTGCATTTCTTGCTCCCGAGAAAAGGAGATACACGCCTTGAACAAAAGGACTTCGTTCTCGGTTTCCAGTCCGTGAAGAAGCACATACTCTCCGCTGCATTCCACGTGGTACGCGCCAAACGGAGCCTGTACGAAAGGCATAGCTATTGTCGAATTGCCTTGCAATTTGTTGCATTTTCCAACTCCTTTCCCGAAATTCCTTGAGAAAGTATACTTCCTTTTTCGCAAAATGCAAGAATGGAAAAATCGCAATATTTGCAACGATTTGTTTAAAATGACCACGCGAGTTACCAAGAAAGCTTTACTCGAGTTTTTTCTATCCATTTTACTCAAAAAACAGACGAGAATAAATTTTTTGTTAACCACAAAAGTGAAAATTCATCCGAAAGTCAAAGGGAGATCCGCTGTTTTTTCCCACTTTCTCCCCTATTATGGCCATTTTTGCCCTTTCCTTTACAGAATGGCAAAAATTCGTAGAAATAGCACAAAAAAACCTTGAAGGAGTTTACAATGGCAAAGGTTTTAATCGAATTTTTCTCCCCAAAATCAAACGAAAACATTCTATCCGTATTGAACGGACGCTACGATAAGGTTTGCTTTCTCTATTCTTCCGAGCACTGCACTCCCTCTGAGGTAAAAAAAGAGGCTCTCAAGGGCCTTGTAAAAACCCTTTTTGGCTTTGAACCCTCGTTTCCCGAGATCAAAGGGCTTTCCATCGGCGCGGCTCTGGCTTCCTTGCACAAGCTGTGGAACGACGGAGACAAGTATTTCATTGATATTACGGGGGGCGACGAAGCGTTTATCGTGGCGGCGGGGCTTTTTTCTTCCCAACGGGGAACGGAAAACGTTTCGATCCATCAATACGACGTTATCAGCGGTGAAAAAAGGCTTTGCTACCCTCCCTCCGAAGAGACGAGCGAACCGTTCCCCCATTACGTTTCCGCCGAGGTCCTCCTTGCCTTAAACGGCTGTATTCCCTTAGAGAAGCCCGCCTTTTATGAATTCTCAAGAGGCGCTTTGAAGGAGGAGATCCTCCGCCTTTGGGAGGCGATCAAAACCAGACCCAAGGAGTGGAACGTATTCTGTGCCCTGGATCGGGATCCCAGCGGTAATACCCATCCTTTGACTCAAAAGGAGCTTCTGCCCGGCACAGAGGGACGAAGCTATCAATCCATATCCACCCGACTGAAAAACATCGGCGTGCTTTCCGACGAAGAGACGGTTCTCCTCGGCAATCGGAATTACGCCCGATTTTCTCTGAACGTTCCCGAGGAAGCACGGTTTCTCTACGACAAAGCCGGCACCATTCTGGAAATGTACAGTGCTCTGTGTGCTTACGAAAGCGGACTGTTTCACGACATTCGCGTTGGGGTAAAGCTGGATTGGGACGGAATTCTTACAAATGGAAACCAGCCCGATCCTTACAACGAGATCGATCTGATCCTGATGAAAAACAATCTCCCTATTTTCGTAAGCTGCAAAAATACGGATCCCAAAAAGGAGCAGCTCTATGAGAACGCAGTAATGGCAAAGCACTACGGCGGACCTTTTGCAACGACCGCCCTTTTCTGCTCGGGGAATGCAACGGAGGGGGTAAAAAAGCGTGCCTCTGAAATGGGTATCGTTCTCATTGACGGGATCCGCGCGAAAACACCGGAAATCATGATTTCCGTGCTGAAGAAACAATTCGACGAGCAAAAGAATTAGATTTGAGGTTATACTTATGAAAAAAGGTTTTCTCTACTCCGTACTGACCGCTCTGCTTTTCGTAACGCTGGAGCCGGTCTCCAAATTGATCGCAGGTGACATCTCTCCCTTTGCAATCACCTTTTGGAGATTTGCCATCGGCTCCTTGATCCTGCTTCCCTTTGCCATCGGCAAAATGAAAAAAGGTAGTTTGAAGCTTACCAAAAAGGATCTTCTGACCTGTACGCTTTTGGGAATTCTCTTTATTTGCGTCAGTATGGTTTCCCTGCAGGTAGCGGTAAAGGAATCTGCCAATCCCTCTTTGATCGCAATTATTTTCTCCTCCAATTCCGTTTTCACACTTTTGTTTGCCGTACTGCTTTGCAAGGAAAAGATCACCCGAAATAAACTCCTTGCCCTCGTATTTTGCGTGACGGGACTTTTGTTCTGCGTTTCCCTGAAGGGCGGCGCAGAGCTGTTTTCCGTGGCGCTATCCCTCTTTGCATCTCTCAGCTTCAGCCTTTACACGGCTCTCAGCCAAAAATTTATGACCCGTCTCGGCGGTGCGGTACAGACCTGCCTGGTATTTCTCCTGGGAAGCGGCGTGCTTCTGATCGTTCTTCTTTGCACCGGCGCGGATCTGGTTCCCACCTTTGACCTGAAAAGCATTTCCATTCTCGCCTATCTGGGACTGCTTGTGACCGGCGTAGGCTACTACGCATACTTTAAAGCAATTGAAAAGGGCGGCGCCATTATGGGTAGTCTCGCCTTTTTCATCAAGCCCGTTCTGACGCCCTTCGTTGCACTGGTTATCAACGAAACTCCTCTGAAATGGAACGTGTTTGCCGCCGTATTCTTCGTGATGATCGGCTCTCTCTTTGCCATTTTGGAGAAACGAAAAAAGAACTAAATAAGGAGAATCACAATGAGAAGCATTCTTGACATTTCCTATTCCGCGATCGGACACCCCCTTCAAAAGCTGGATATTCATCTGCCCGACGCGGGAGACTCCTTCCCCGTTTTCGTCTATTTCCACGGTGGTGGATTTGAACGGGGCGACAAAGCATCTGAGAAGCTGACACCCTATTACAACTATATGACCGAGCAAAAAATTGCCGTGGTTACCGCCAATTACCGTATGTACCCCGATGCCAAATACCCGGAATTCATTGAAGATGGCGCTGAGGTCGTTGCATGGGTGAAGGCGCATTTTCGCGAATATGCAAAAATGGATCAGCTCTTCGTGGGAGGCTCCTCCGCAGGGGGACACTTGTCCATGATCCTTTGCTTTGACAGAAGCCGATTGGGAGCACACGGCATTTCACCTATGGAGATCGACGGCTTTCTCCACGATGCGGGACAGCCTACCTGCCACTTCAGAATGCTCAAGGAACGAGGAATCGATCCGAAAAGGATCGTGGTGGACGAGGCGGCTCCTCTATACCACGTGGGTATGGACGGGGAATACCCCGTGATGCGCTTCATCGTTTCCGACGACGATATGAAAAACCGCTACGAGGAAACGCTTCTGATGATCTCTGCTCTGGAAAACTTCGGTCACACCGAGCCGAAGGTAAGCCTGAAGGTCATGCACGGCAAGCATTGCAGATACGTGGGTTCTGTGGACGAAGAAGGCAAAAGCATATTCGGAAAAATCTGCTCGGAATTCATCAAAGAAAATCTGAAATGAGAAAAAAACATACGGAAAAAATCCGTATGTTTTTTTGTTACGTATTTACATTGGGGAAATTTTGTGATATACTTAGTTTAGTTTTTGCCAAGCGAGAAAAAAAAGAAGGCATCTACTGATGCCTTCCTGGCGCGTTGTAAGGGACTCGAACCCCTGACCTAC
>JAZPZL010000255.1:0-4353 GCA_045544655.1 Eubacteriales bacterium | reverse complement strand
CACTTGGTTTTGAACGACCGAATGGGAGGCTCAAAACCGTAGTGTCAACGAGTGCCGCCTTGCGGAGCCGCCTGCGGCGATTCGAAGGATCTCTTTTTTTACAGCCCCTATCGTTTTTTACCGTGCCCGATTCAAAGATCCTTGCGTAATTTGCGGTATTCCGAGGGCGTCATATTCGTAACTGAGCGAAAAGATCTTATAAAGGTGGAAAGAGAGCCGAATCCGACCCGATCGGCTATCTCAATGATAGGCAGATCCTCCATCAGAAGTCTTTGACTTTCCGCCACCCGCCGTTTCGTAACGTAATCCGATACCGTAGTGTCAAAATACTTTCGAAACAGTCTGGAAACGTATTCTCTGCTGTAAAAGAAGTGCTTTGCAAGCTGAGAGACTGAAGAGATCGCGGCAAAATTTTCATCAATATAACGCTGCAATGCCAAAACGTTTTCGGGTAAGGCTAAGGTTTCGTGTTTCGGGCGATCGGTTTCCCGTCCAAGCAAACAAAAAACCTGAATGACGTAGGAAAGCATTCGCGCGTGCTCGATGGGATCGGGCATTTTTTCCGCAGTTGTTTTCAAATCCCATAGCAGATCCGAAAGTTTCCGCTTCGACTTTGAAGAATCCGTTGCCAGAAGGATTCCTTTTCGGTGCTGCAACAAAAAGGAGGACAACGCCCCGTGCCCGATGGCGTCGAAGGCCGAGGGATACAAATAAAAGACGTGGCGTTTATAACGGGTGCTTTCGCTTTGGATGACGGACATATGAAACTGGCCGGGTGGGATCAAAACGATATCTCCGTATTTCGGCTCGTAAACGGCGCCGTCGCAAAGGTATCGGATCTCCCCCTCTTCGAAAATGACCAGTTCGTAGTAGTCGTGATAATGAAAATCGGATGGAAAGGTGCTTCGGTCGTATAGGGTATCCCTGAAGGAATAAGAAAGTCGGTCCGTAACGATGTGGTTTTTCCAATTCATAATTTCCGGATCTCTTTTTCTTTGATGCTCAATGTAATGAGAAAACAGTTTCATAATTTCTACTCGATGTCACAATTCGATAATTATTCATCACAATTCAAAAAGATTTTTAAATTGTGATATGTTATATTGTTATTATAGCAAAGAAACACAATTCGTCAAGCGGAGAAAATCGATGAGTATATTTGAAAGTCCAAAAACACCTTTTATCAGCCATCGCGGTTTCACACCCATGGCGCCCGAAAATTCCCTCCCCTCCTTCTACTATGCGGGACTTTTGGGACAATGGGCCATCGAGACGGACGTTCACGTCACCCGAGACGGGCAGATCCTGTGTTGCCACAACGAAACCGTTGACAAATACTGTAACGGAGAAGGAACGATTTCGGAAATGACCTGCGAGCAGATCAGAGGTTTCACCATCGTCACGGGAAACCGCGTGAAGTGCTTTACGGAGGAAGAACGGAAAATCCCGCTGTTTTCCGAATACCTTTCTATCTGCAGACGCTTTGGGAGTATTCCCTTTATCGAACTGAAAACCGACGATGCGGAACGCGTGATCCACGCCTTGCAAAAAAACGGATTTTCAGAAGATGAAGTAATTATGAGCGCCACCGTGCTGTCGCGTCTTGAGGAATCCAGACGCTGCGCGCCGAATCTGTTTCTACACCTGATCTTTGCCGAGGAAAACGAATTACCGACACTTTCATCCCTTGGAAACGCAGGGCTTTCCTGGCGCATTTCCGATCCTTTTGCCTGCGATGAAGGGAAGATCGACCTTGCCCACGAAAGAGGGCTCAAGGTTTGTCTGCGCGCCGCGGACGATAAAAGCAGCTTGGATCGCATGAAGAAGCTGGGGCTTGACTACTTCCCCACAAACCAATTACACGATTTGACGTAAAGGAGATAAGATGAGCGAACGATTAAAAATCAAACGTCACACCGCCGATATTTGTGTGATCGGCGGAGGCATCGGCGGTATGTTTACCGCCATCTCCGCAGCCAGACAGGGTGCCAAGGTCGCATTGATGCACGATCGCCCCGTTCTCGGAGGAAACGCCAGCAGCGAGATCCGTATGTGGATCTCCGGTGCGGGAACGCGTGTCCGCGATCTTCAGGAAACGGGCATTATGGAGGAATTGCAGCTGGAAAATATGTACCGCAATCCCAAAAGAAACTGGAGTCTATGGGATGCACTTCTATATGAAAAAGTACGCTTTGAACCAAACATCGATCTGATCCTCAACTGCACCTGCAACGACTCTGAAACGGAAAAGGGCGTGATCAAACGGGTGAAGGGATTTCAATTGACTACGTACACCTGGCACGAAGTGGAGGCAAAAATCTTCGTAGATAGCTCGGGAGACAGCATTCTGGCTCCTTTGACCGGTGCAGAGTTTAAGGTGGGACGGGAAGCAAAAGAGGAATTCGGCGAGGAATTCGGTCTGGAAAAGACTGACCCACACACCATGGGAATGAGTATTTTACTGCAGTGCCGTGAAACCGATCACCCCGTCTCCTTCACGCCTCCCGACTGGGCATACGATTTTTCCGATGACGACGCCATGAACAACAAGCCCCACAACCTCTATGCGATCAATACCAATTTTTATTGGATCGAGCTGGGGGGAATGCAGAACAGCATCGACGATACGGAGGAGATCCGTGACGAGCTTTTGAAGATCGCCTTCGGCGTCTGGGATCATATGAAAAATCACGGAGACCACGGGGCTGAGAACTGGGAACTGGAATGGATCGGCTTTTTACCGGGCAAACGGGAAAGCCGCCGATACGTGGGGGACTACGTTCTGACCCAACACGACGTGGAAACCTGTCCCCGCTTTGAAGATACGGTGGCTTACGGCGGTTGGCAGATCGACAACCATCTTCCGGGCGGCTTTTATATGGACGCAAAAGGAGGCGCTCATTTGCAAAAGCGCAGACTTTCCGAGCCGTATTCCATCCCCCTGCGTGCCCTTTACTCCAAAAACGTTGACAATCTGATGTTTGCGGGCAGAAATATCAGCGCTTCTCACGTGGCCTTCAGCTCGACCCGCGTGATGGGAACCATCGGCGTGATCGGACAGGCGGTTGGCACCGCAGCGGCAGTCGCCGTAAAATACGGACTTCTCCCACGTGAGGCGGGAAAAGAAAAAATCGCGGAAATTCAAAAGCGTTTGATGGATGACGACTGTTTCCTGCCCGGGTTCCGTCGGGAGCCCTCAAGCCTTGCAAAAAAAGCCACCCTTTCCGCAGATTACGGAGATCCCTCGGCGTTGCTGAACGGTATGGATCGGCGCATTTGGGGAAACGACAACGGCTACTTTGGAAAAACCAATCGGGCCATCACCTACACCTTTCCCTCTCCCGAGCAAGTCAACGGAGTCAGGCTGGTCTTTGACAGCGATCTGGACCGTGAATATACCGACGGAAATCCTGACGCACTGCACACCTCTTCCACCCTGTTTTATCCGAGAAGCTACGGTCAGACCAGCTTCGGTTTCCCCAGATGCCTGATCAAGCGGTATAAAATCGAATGGATGGACGCGGACGGAATCTGGAACACGGCACTGGAAATCGACTCCAATCATCAGCGCTTCGTTATCCACCCCTTGAACCTGACCGCCAAAGCCATCCGTCTGATTCCCCTCAGCACCTACCACAGTGAGCAAAAGACCGAGGATTACGGCTCTTCTACGGCGCACGTCTTTAACTTTGAACCTTTCTGAAATCTTTTTGCCCGTAACTACCATAAACCGAGGATGAAATATGAAACTGTCAACAACACTGAACCTGTACAGTCTGCTGGAAAGCTCGCACAGCCCCGAACGTATGATCGAGGCGGTAAAAGTATGCTCAAGCCTCGGCTACGAGGCCATTGACGTTTATCTCAAGGGCGTTATCCATCTTCCTCCAAAGGAACTGGAGGAGTGGATAACGCGGATGGAAAGGGCGATCCGCCAATGCGGCGTAAGCGTAAGCCAGTGCCATCTGTATTTCGGGAAGGTCGAACGTGATTCTTTGGAGGAATACGAAAATAAGGTGGTCAAAAGTTTTGAAATTGCCGACAGAATGGGGATCGGCTGGGGCGTGATCCACCCCATCGATTACCGCGGACTTTACGGCGTATCCACCGAAGAAAGCATCCGACTCAACGTGGCGTATTTTCGGAGACTCCAGGAAAAAGTCAAACCGAAAACGACGGGTCTTGCCTTTGAAAACATTATGGGATGCGATTTTGCAAGCGCTGACGTGCTGATCGCCATCTGCGACGAAGCTTGCAAATACGGAAAGGCAGGCGTTTGTTGGGACACGGGACACGCCAATCTTTCCGAGGGCGTGGATCAGGCAGAGAGCATCCGAGCGCTCGGAAACCGTC
>JAZPZL010000254.1:0-1917 GCA_045544655.1 Eubacteriales bacterium | reverse complement strand
AAAATTTTGTCCTCCAAGAATATATATTTATTAACATTATACTGAATTAAAAATAATTATTCAATATGTTTGACAAAATAATGTTTTTGAGGTATAATAATATAAATTATGACTAGGTGGGGCGATCGCGCTTTGATTCCGAAAGGACCAAAGTGAGGAAAGTCCGGGCTTCATATGGCAAGGATAACGGATAACGTCCGCCGAAGGTGACTTCAGGGAAAGTGCAACAGAAAGATACCGCCGGGAAACCGGTAAGGATGAAAAGGCGAGGTAAGAGCTCACCGTCTTCTGTGGTAACATGGAAGTCCTGTAAACCCTATCCGAAGCAACACCGCATAAAAAACAGACCTTTTGGTCAATGCCCGCCTGGCAGTTTTATAGGTGGCTAGAGGCAGGGAGAGATCTCTGTCCCAGATAGATGATCGCCGGTGCATCGCATCACAGAACCCGGCTTACAAGCCTAGTCATAATTAAGTTTTTTTGTGCAAGCACACAAGGAGGTTCCATGGTCGGCTTCGATAAGGAAAAAACAATCACATACAAGGTTTCCCAGGAAGAGGAGGAGCTTGTTCGCAAGACTTTGGCTTCCGTCTATGAAGCTTTGATCGAGAAAGGGTACAATCCTTTAAATCAGTTGGTGGGTTACATTCTCACGGAGGATCCTACTTATATCACCAACTATAATAATGCGCGCACTTTGATCGCAAAGATTGAGCGCGATGAGCTCTTGCGCCATCTTTTGAAAAGTTATTTGAATATTTAGAAAGGTTTTAGACAAATGTCAAAAGAAATTACGGAATATACCACTTATTGTGGCAAACCTTTGGTGAAAAACGGGAATATTATTTGCTACGGAAATCCTTCCAAAAAAGCTGTATTGATCCTCACTGTGCTTACTACCAAAGATTTTCACGGAAAAGAGATTCCTGATATGATCTTTGTTCAGGTGCAGGATACAAGAAACGGTGAAATACTGAAGCAGTCTGAAAAGTTTGGTCTTTATGAGGCTTTGGATCTTGGTAAGGTTTGGCTTCAAAAGGAATTGAAAAAATAAATTGATTTTCGTGCAAAATTGCTCTCAGAGTTTTTTTGCACGATTTTTTTAGGTGATATGATTCATACGTTTCAGGTAAATGATATTTTGGAAATGAAGAAAACGCATCCTTGCGGCGGTTCGCGCTTTGTCGTGCTTTACACCGGCAGTGACGTGAAGGTAAAATGTGCAACCTGCGGGCGGGAAATGGTCTTGCCCCGTGTAAAATTGGAAAAAAACATCAAGAAAGTTATTTCGGAGAACCTATGATCGAAAAATTGAAAAACGCAGAACTTCGTTATCTTGAAATTGAAGATAAGCTTGGTGATCCTGTGGTGGTCGGAAATCCCGCAGAATACACGAAGCTGATGAAGGACTATAAGAATCTTACCCCTTTGATTGAGGCATACCGTGCTTTGTGCAACGCTCTGGATCGCCAAAAGGAAGCCAACGAGATCCTTACCGAAAAGCCCGATGAAGAAATGGTCCTTCTTGCTCAGGAGGAGCTTTCAGATGCAAAAGCAGAGGAAGCCCGTTTGCTGGATGAGATTAAAATCCTACTTCTTCCCAAGGATCCCAATGACGATAAAAACGTAATCGTTGAGATCCGAGCAGGAGCGGGTGGGGAAGAGGCGGCACTCTTTTCCGGAGTATTGTTCCGTATGTATTCTATGTATGCCCAAAGCAACGGTTGGAAATGCGAGATGATCGATTGTAACGAAACCGAGCTTGGCGGCTATAAGGAAATCTCTTTTATGATTGAAGGAGACGGTGCTTATTCCAAGTTGAAGTATGAAAGCGGCGTTCATCGCGTTCAGCGCGTACCCGAAACCGAATCCCAGGGAAGAATCCAGACCTCAACCGTAACGGTTGCCGTTTTGCCC
>JAZPZL010000253.1:0-14586 GCA_045544655.1 Eubacteriales bacterium | reverse complement strand
ATGGTTCTTATTATCTGTATTTTGAGGGGATTTATACTGAAGAACTTGATTTTTGAGGAGAAAATGATATAATAAATTCTATAAAATACATGCTTTAGGGACAGGAAATATTTGATTCCTAAGGAGAAGATATGGGTTTAGAAGAATTAAGAGAAAAACATAGAAAATTGCAAGAAGCATCAGATGCTACATTGAATAATATGACCCTAATCGCAAATGAGTCTGAAAGAGTCGCGGAAGTTGCACATAATTCAAGAAAGATTTTAGATAATTTAGATGCAGAGTTTGAAAGACAAACTGGTCTAAAAGGGGTGGATATTTCTTTTCTCTTCTTTGCTACGGCAATGCAATGTGCAAGAATCTTTTTGATGAACAAACTTACTCAAATCGAAAATGCGGGTCAGGGTAACAAAACCGAAGATGCAATTCGCGAGTTCCAGAATAAAATTTTGAAGAAATTTGATAACGGAGAAAGATTACGACCGACAAAATACAATGCTCCCCTCAACCAAATTGTTTTTGGCAGAGGTGTCCCTTATGATGCAACCGCATATGGTTCAGAGGAAATGAAAGCATTAAAAATTTTCAAAGGAGCAAATCACAGATTCGCCACTTTAGGACACGACCCTGTTTTGGGATTAATTTTTGGAACAACAAACATATTAACCAATACTATCACTTGCACCAAGGCACCGATTATTTCTACATTTCATGTTACCTATGATTCTGAAATTAAGAATCCTAAGATAACCGCCCCAGCATCTACAATAACGGCACTTAAATATGCAACCGACCGATGCCAGGATGATATGAAATCCGTAGTCGCCGCAGTGATAAAGCAGATTTTACACATTGGAACTGATTTATATACTCCCAAAGGAATACAACTGCCCGGTGCAAATTTGATTCTGTCCAATACCCATGTTGAAGAATTAACCAAGTATATAAGCACTGGCGATGTAATTAAAGCAGGAGCATCTGCAGGTCTTTCTGTGTTAATCAATTTTCTGATAGCAACAGTACACAATCTTATGTATGATGAAGCAAAATACAACGACAGAGATGTGTACAATGTTAAGACAAGAAAAATTATCATGTACTCTAACACCATTGCATCCACAAGTAATTTGGTTTGGGTGGGTGCTAATATGGCGGCTGGTAACGAAGGTGCAATCAAGGACCTTGATATAGGCGGATTGATTGTTACTATCAATAGGCTCTTGACCGACACTAAGTTTATACAAATAGTAAAAGAAGAATTCGTTATCGGTGGGTTCAATAAACTTATACAGGGTGAAGAACTTCAACTGAAAGAGGTGACATTATGAAATTAGGTAGATTTTTATGGAGATCAACAAGTATTGGTCATAGCATCGATACCATTAAAAACATTGTAGAAGAAGGTAGTCTTGTCGGGGGCATAAAAAAGACTATAAAAGAAGATTTCTGTGAATACGATCCTATTACTTCTCATGTTTACAATTTAGGAAAGTTTGACGGCAAAAAGGATGGTTATGTGCAAGCGTCCGAAGAGTACGAGGCAAAACTTTTGGATCAAGCAGATTTGTTCTTGGAACAAGTTAAAGATTTCCAAAAGGAAAAAGATGCTTACGAAGCACTATTAAAAGAATATGAAGTGGTAATTACGAAACTTGAAGAAAAAGCAAACCGCACTGAACAAGAGAATCAATTGCTTCAATCGCTTCTGCTCAAAGAAAGACAACTCAAAAATTTGGTTGCATAATAAAGAAGGCTAAACGATTGCTTTAGCAAAGAAAACCTATCTTTTATATAAAAATAACGGAGTGATATTCACCCCGTTATTTTTAATTAACTATATCTCTCAACCACACTATGTATCGCCCAGCAAAACTTTTCTTCAAGTGTCAATGTTGTCAGTAAGGGGTCTCCCTCACGAATTCCCATTGTCCTTCTTATCTCTTTCGGAATCACCACACGACCAAGGTCGTCGATTTTTCTCGCAATTCCCATTGCTCGCTGCATCTGCCACCGGCAGCGCTTGCAGAACTCTCCTGCGGTTCATATTTTGATGAGATTCATCCCGTGCTGTTTACGAATGAAACAAAATATGGTATCATAAATGCAGTAGGAAAGTGCTAAGGAGAACGATAAAATATGAGCATACGTATGATTGATTATTATGTGAAGAATCTACCTTTTGATGCAAGACAAGAAATATTTGACGCTTTGGAAGAGATCAACGTGAGCATCGTGAAAAAAATGCTGGAAAAGGAAAGTGGATATCCGGGGTTCAGACGCATTGGATATACGGATGAAGATATTGCATCCCAACTAAGAAAAGGGACGCTGCGCTTTGAGCGCGTTAACGAACGAATGATTCAAAACGGACGACCGCCCTTGTTTACAGACCCTTCTGACACGTATGAGAGTTCGCTCAGATACGTGGAAATTATGCGCAGATACAGGGAACGCGAAAGCGACAGCATATTACCCTCTCTTACCGATTTTGGAAAGCGACGGGAAATGGTGGAGGTTCTTATCGAAAAAATGGGTTGTACCTGGAACGACTACGTTCCGGAAACTTATCCGGATTAACTGAAAAGGGGCTGTAAAAAAAGAAGGCTATGTCTCCTCTTTCGAGGTTTCATAGCCTTCTTTTTTTCGCGACTTTTTTTGCAGCCCCTTTTGCTATGGATCGGTCAAAATACGCCCTTTTACAACGGAGCTTTTCTTCGTGGCTTTTTGTGGTAAAGGGTGAGCCCGTTTTTGATTTGTCTGTATTCTCTTACGTTCATCCCGAAGAATTGCTTGAATTTTTTTCTGAAATAGCTTTCATCGCAAAAGCCACATAACTCCGCAACCTTTGCAGTGGAGATCTTCTGGTCGAGCAATAGCTTTTCGGCGTGCTTCATACGGATATTGAGAAGTTGATCTGAAAAGTGAATTCCGCTTCCGTTTTTGTACATCGTTGATAAATAAACGGGGGATACGTTTAGCTCCTTTGCAACCGAGTGAAGGGTGATCTTTTGGCTGTATTCAGACTCAATCATATAATTGACTTTTTTAATATAGTAATTGTTTTTCTCGGTTTTCCCGTTTTTGTTGCTTCTCGTGATGCGATCGATTTTATATAACAGTTCAAAGAAGGCAGAGATAAACGCAAGGCTTTTAGGTTCCGAATTGCCGGAAGACAGTTTTATGATTATGTGCAGTATTTTTATCAGGTCAAGTTCATCCGCAAGGGATAAGCCCTCTAAAAAAGCGGGTAACAGAATCGACGATTCGTCACCGTAGTCCGACTCGGTGATTTCCCGGGGCTGAAACGCAAAATCACTGAATTTCACCGCAACGGACACGGTGGTGATGGACTGGTCCGGTTTGCAGAACGCTTCCCGTTTTTCATTTCCCATCACGCAGGATAGCGCGTTGTTTTTAAGGATGTAACGATTGTTGTTTACCACGATATTTTTGGTTTTGAATTTTGCAAATGCAATTTCCAGCATATTCTCACTGTTGCGATTTTGCCACTCGTAGTGATCCACGGTCGTTTCGCACGCCCATACCATTTGGGGTAAGCTGTTTATTTTTACCTTATAACCGTACATATCCATTCTCCGCATGTATTATATTTATATTTTAAAGGTATACCGGAAACAAGTCAATAATAAAATACCCGTAATATTAAAATTATACATATTAAACGGTGGGTTCAAGGATTATAATTAGAGCATAGGAGGGGATTTTGCTATGTCAATCACGGTATATCCTGTAACGAAAACGAAGGATTGCTTTCAAGATTATCAGGTGAAAGTGAACGGACAAGCGGTGACGCTTGATACTGCGCGAGTATCGGCGGTGCCGTTTAACCGTCGCTGGCCGGGTCATCAAAGAGGAAAGGAACAGACTGAATTAATAAATTTTCTGTCTCTCGCTTTTGACGAGGCGGTAACCTTTGAGATTACCCCGCGAAAGCCCTTTGAGAGCGTTGTGATCCGTCCCTTGTCCTTGGGGATTACTCCCAAGATCGAAGACGGAAAAATCACCTTTACCCTGGAAAAAAACGCTTATTTTACCGTTGAGCCATTCGGCAGAAACAATGCGCTTCATATTTTTGCCGATCCTGTTCCCAATTATGATCTTGATTGCAAGGACCCGAGCGTTTTGTATTTCGGAGCAGGGGAGCACGACGTTGGGGAGATCAAATTAAAAAGCAATCAAACCCTTTTTATTGATGAAGGGGCGGTGCTTTATGCCTGCGTAAGCGCAATAGACGCGGAAAACATCAGAATTATGGGCAGAGGCATCCTTGATAACAGCAAAAATACCGAAAAAATATTATTCAGGTATCATGCACAAGACAATCAAAAAGCCGTAAGGAATGCAAAGCGCAAGCATACCGTTCAGCTGGAATATTGCAGCAACGTAAAAATTGAAGGTATTACGATTCGCGATTCTTTGGTTTATAATATCAGACCGATCGCATGCGAGAATCTGCAGATTTCTAACGTAAAGATCATTGGCTGTTGGCGCTACAATTCCGACGGGATCGATATGCACAACTGCAGGGACATTTTGATCGACAATTGTTTTTTGCGGACCTTTGACGATTCGGTTTGCGTAAAGGGCTTTGACTGCTATTACGACGGTGACGTTGAAAAAGCCGTAAATGCGGCAATGTATCGAAACGGAAAGTCTTATGACGTTTTCAAAAATACCGTTGTAAGAAATTGCACCATATGGAACGACTGGGGAAAATCCCTTGAGATCGGTGCGGAAACGAGAGCGGAAGAGATTTGTGATATTACGTTTGAAAACTGCAATATTATCCACGTTACCGGTCCCGTTCTCGATTGCTGTAACGTGGATTACGCCGACGTACACGACGTGACCTATCGAAATATCAACGTTGAATATGATGACGTGATCCCAAAGACTCTGATTCAGAAGGACGATGGGGAAACCTATCAAAACACGGATATCAATTATGCGCCGAAGCTTATAAATATTATTTCTGCGTTTCATCACGAGTATTCGGCAGGCGGCACGCGCAGAGGTATCAATCGCCATATCACATTTAAAAATATTCACCTTTACGGTCGGCAAAAGCCTACGCTGAGCTTTAAAGGCTCTGATGCAGAGCATCAGACCAAGGATATTCTGGTGGAGGATTTATATTGGAACGGGGAGCTGATCCCTTCCTTTCAGGAGGAGGATTTCATCGTTGGTGAGCATACGGCGAATATTCGTTACGTAGCTACCCTATATATGCAAATGGATAAAAATACGGTGAAATCTACGGAGCAGCTAAAGGAAAGCGGACCGATCCGATTCATGAATCCTGACGGCAAGGGGAAAAGAGTGATATTCGTCGGGAACTCCATGACCCTTCACGGCAAAAAAGAGGATATAGGCTGGTACGGCGATTGGGGAATGGCGGCATCCTCCAAGGAAAAGGACTACGTACACCTTTTGACGTCAGAGATTTCGGAAAGATCTCCCGATTGCGCTTTTTGTATCTGTCAGGTGTCGAAATGGGAGCAACGGTACAAAAACGGAAGCAGTATCAAAGAGCTGTTTGAAAAAGCACGGGATTTTTATGCGGATATCATTGTGATGCGCTTCGTTGAAAATTGTCCCAAGAATGATTTTGACAGGGAGGCATTCAAAAGGGAAACCGTCAATCTTTTAAACTATTTAAACCCCTCAAGCACTGCCAAGATCATTTTGACAACGGGCTTTTGGCATCATCCTGCAGACATTGCCATTGCCGAACTTGCAAAAGAATTGAATCTCCCTCTTGTTAAGCTTGGGGATCTTGGCGAGCGGGATGAAATGAAGGCCATCGGTTTATTCGAGCATTCGGGCGTTGCCAATCACCCCGGCGATCTGGGGATGAAGAGCATTGCAGATAGGATTTTCGGAGTTTTAAAGGAATATCTGTAATCGATGGCGAAAAGCATTAGAAAAAGGGGAGTGAAATCACTCCGCTTTTTGCAAGTCAAAACAGTACCGCGTTAAAAACGATCATAAAAAACAACGTCGCTCATAGGGCGAAACCGATCATGCAGATCAAGAGGCTTCGCGTCATCGGAAGGGTAACCCATCACAAGCAGTGCCATCGGTTCAACGTTATCGGGGATATGGAAGGCTTCGCGCATTGCGGCAGGATCAAAATGCATGACCCAGCAGCTGCCAACGCCTTCATTTTGTGCGGCTAACATCAGATAGGTCGTAACGATGACGGCATCCACCGAGGAAGAGAGCGCGCCGTCGTATTTTCTCACCCAGCTTTCATCCTTGTTATGGCAAACAAGCATTGCCGTCGGCGCATTGAAATGACACTTGGTGCAGTTTTTAAGCTTGGCAATTGATTCATCGGTATTCAGCACGAGAATTCGCTGGGGCTGATAATTGCAGCCCGTCGGTGCTTTGTGTCCAGCCTCCAGAATTTTATCAAGGATCTCTTGCGGTAAATGCTCGGGCTGAAAGCTTCTTACAGAATACCGATTGGTGATAAGTTTTTCAAAATCCATCGTTATCTCTCCGTTGATTTGCATTTTACGATCGCTTCCGTGACGTTGGTCATTACAAGGTCACCCTTTTGATTATATACCTCAACGGTGAATTCCGCAAGTCCGTTTTTCTCACTGCGTTTTACAAGGCCCGTTATGGTTGCCTTGCCTTCTAAAACGTCGTCGGCAAAGACGGGCTTCAACCATTCGATCTTCGTGGATTTTCCCGCAAGCAAGGCGTCACCGAAAAAATCCACCTCCAGATATTTTGCCCATACCGACATAAAGGACATAACGCCCGGCGCGATCAGCTTGCCGAAGTGCGTTTTTTTCGCATACTCTTCGTCGGTGTGAAGGGGGATATTATCGTAATCGCGGGCAAATGCCAGCATTTTTTCTTTTTCAATAACGGCGGGAGCCGTATCTACCGTCATTCCAAGCTTAAGTTCGTCAAAATACATTTTAATACCTCGTAGAAATTCAGTTGCATTTTCGGTATATGATTATATACCACGCTTTTCGATCCGTCAAATTGTTTTCATCTTTTTTGCGTTTTGCTCGGTTTTTCAGAAAAATTTGACTCCTTGGAAAAATGCCGATGGAGTTTCAAGATCTGTTTCGATATATTTACTTTTTCGGCTTATTGTGATATGATCTTAGTATCATTACAAAGGAGAAAAATTATGGAAGAAAAGAATTTTGAAGGATTAACCTATATCGTTTCTTATCCGGAAGAATTTTGTGAAGATAAAAAATATCCTTTGGTCATCCTTTTACACGGCGCAGGCTCTCGACAGGAAACGACTGAGAAACTGAAAGCTCATCCCTGCTTTAAGAAGGTTTTGAAGCGTCAGGATGAAAGAGGCTACGTTCTCCTTGCTCCTCTTTGCAAACGGGGAACCTGGAATGAATGGATGACGTTGTTGGTTCGCTTGGTGGAAAAGTACCGCGAAATTCCATATATTGACAAGACCCGTATTCATCTGACCGGTTACAGCATGGGTGGCTACGGCACGTGGGCACTTGCCACGTTGTATCCGAATTGGTTTGCCTCGGCAATGCCGATTTGCGGCGGTGGCATTGGCGGATTCGCAATGAATCTTGTAAATCTCCCCATTCGCACCTTTCACGGACTTCGTGATCAGGTCGTAGATCCCATTGAAAGCTTGCAGATGGCAAAAGCGGTAAATCTGCAAGGAGGTCATGCCGAGCTGATCCTCTTTCCGGAGCTTGGGCATAATTGCTTTAACACGGTCTATTCTGACGAAGCAAACTATGATTGGCTTCTTTCCTTTACTGCACCGCAGGATAAAGACTTCGCGGAGGATCCTTCTCTATCCCGTTACGGACAGCAAAAAATGCAGGAGAAATTTTGAGCGCTCCTGCGTTTTGAACGCGGCGGAAACGTCGGGACGATTCCGCTATGTATGCTTTACTGATGAAATGAGCTGTAATATGAGGAGGCGATTTGGATATGAAGATTTGTGATCTGCACACCCATTCAAGATATTCGGATGGAAAGCGTATGCCGAGTGAAATTATTGATATGGCAATTGATCTTGGTTTATCGGCGGTTGCTCTGTGTGACCACAATACCGTGGACGGGCTGCCTGATTTTTTAGCAAGTGCCAAAAATAAAAATATTCAGGCGATTGCGGGAGCGGAGTTTTCCGTTGATCATAACGGGAAGGAGCTGCATCTCTTGGGGCTTTATATCCCGGAACGGTATTTTGAAAAGGTTGCCGATTTGATGAAAGAGGTGAACCGCAAAAAGTATCAAAGTAATATCGATCTGATTCGATCCTTGAACCAAGCGGGGTACGAGATCAATTACGGTGACGTTGAGAAGCATACGCCAAACGGAAACGTGAACCGTTCCAATATTGGTGAAGAGCTAATGAGAAAAGGCTATACAAAGTCCATTGATCACGCCTTTAAAACCTTGCTGGATCCCAAATTCGGTCATTATAAGGAGCCTGAAAGACTGCGCTTTTTGGAAATGATCGATTTTATAAGATCCATCGGTGCCGTACCCGTTTTGGCACATCCTTTTTTACAATTGAATCAAGCCGAGCTGGAGGTGCTTTTGCCCCTTGCGAAAAAGCGGGGCTTGGTCGGAATGGAATGCTTTTATTCGGAATACGACGAGGCTACAACCGAAGAAGCTCTTGCGCTGGCTGAAAGGTTTGGATTGAAGCGTAGCGGCGGAAGTGATTTTCATGGCGAAAATAAGCCTCATATCAAGCTTGGCGTGGGAACGGGCAATCTGAAAATCCCCTATGATTGGGCGGTTGCACTGAAAACAGCGGAGTGAATTTCACCCCGCTGTTTTTTGCTGTGTTATGTATTGCAATGAGTTTTTAGTAGAACTCCTCTGCATATCAAGTGCTTAGAGCCTTAAGGCTTTGATCAATAGAGCTTGGTGAATTGATAATCGGGATCGATCCCAAGCTTTGCCAGGGCTTCGTTCTTGTTTTCTGCAATTTTTTGATCCAGCTGATCGAAAAAGTTGTTTCCCTCGGTGTCAATATCCACGATGAAGGGACCCAATTCCTTTACCTTGAAAAACCAAGCCGCTTCGATCCGACCCAATTCATCGTATAAATGAACGTCCTGAACCTCGATGGAATCCACCCATAAATTCGGGCTGACCGAACGGGGAGAAACATGAACGCATTTCTTTTTCTTCATCATTTCCGCCGTTTCCTTGCCCATGGTGGTTTTTCCCACGATCATTTTGAGATTCCACTCATCCACGCTTTTTGCCCCCCATTTTTCAAAACGGATGCTGGAGGTGGGCATAAAGGAGACCAGCTTCCATTTTCCGTTTTCTTTGATGACGATCGGTCCGTTGTGAATCAGAATGTTCCGATCTTTAGTGGAGAAGGGAAGGGCGTGCTTCTCGTCAAAAATGTATTTCTGAAGTCTGGAGCGACAGGTGAAGGTCTCACCGCTGATATAAACCGTATCGCCGATTCTCAATTTTTCTACGTCGCTGTCTGTCAGCGGTCCGGTCAAATGATATTCTGCCATAGTTTCCTCCTATCTGTCACCAAACCAGTTGGGACTTCTCATTTTCGTGACATTGCCGTCCGCTTCGATTCTCGTGGAAGCGCGGCGGGCGATCATACAGTTGGTGCTGGTGGCGCAGGCAATACCGGCAATGTGGGTATAGGCGTATTCCACGTTGACTGCCAATACCGAGGTATCGCCCCCTGCACTCAGAATGCCGATCCCCAGACTGTTGAGTGCCTCGTAGAGATCCTCTTCGATTTTTGCAAACATCGGATCGGGATGGTGTGAGCCTACGGTTCGAAGACAAGCTGCTTCCTTTGCAAGGTTTGCGGCAACGTTGGCGGTGCCGCCGATGCCGATTCCCAAAACGGAAGGAGGACAGACCGCCCCCGCGGGGGCGGATGCCACGAAGCTGTCAATGACGAATTTCTCAATGCCTTGAATTCCGTCGGCAAAGGCTACGATCCTGTGTCGGGTTCCTCCGAAGCATTCGCTACCGCCGCCCTTTGCGGCGTAAGAGATCTCAATGGAGTCTCCTTCAACGAATTGATAGGTAAAATCGGGAATATTCATACCGATGTTGTTTCCGGGATCAAAGCCTGTCAGCGGATGCTTCATGGTGGCGCGTAAATAGCCGAGCTCCGTTGCCTTGGCAACTGCACGGCGCGCCGCATTCTCCAGCTCCACAAAGCCTCCTTCAAGCTCGCACGCATTTCCTACCTTGAAGTAAAAAATGGGCCATCCCGTGTCCACGCAAAGGGGATTCTCCCGCTTTGCGGACATCTTCATACTGTAAAGGGTTGCGATCAAGCCGTTTTTGGCATCGGGATTGCTTTCGCGGGCAATGGCGGCATCAAACGCCTCCTTTACGTCCGTGGAGATCTCCGTTGCGCCTCTTTTGACCGTTTCAAAAAGCACCTGCTCGTATATTTCCGTTTTAATCATCGAGTTTCACCTCTATTACGTTATTGTTCAGCCGCAATTTTGTACCAAAAGGTATGTTTCGATCGTTCAGATAATCGTAGATCGTTTTTGCTTCGTTTTCGTCTGCAAGTGCCGGGAATCCGGTATGCATATCCAATCTTATCGGATACAATACAGCTCTTTTGAGTTTCTTATCCTCATACGTTAAAAACGGAACGAGGGAGCGGAAATTGTTTACGTCGGAATGCAGACCGCGCGTTCCGTTTTTGCTGCGGATGTTAATCATTTCTCTTGGAGTAAGACCCGTAGGCATATGATACTTTTCGCGGTAATCGTCCGGCATACAAAACGCGCTGTCACTGTGGAAAATAAAATTACCGATGCTGTAAAAAATAGGTTTTCCGTTATATATTTCTATGCCCTTAAGCTGATGCGTCCCCGTACCGATTACTGCGGATGCACCCGCATCGATACATTTTCTGCAAAACTCAATCAAAAAATCGTCCGGCTCATCGTCGGTGTCATGCTTTATTTCGTGTGAATGTATATTTACAACAACGGTTTCACATTCCGTAAGAGCTTTTTTGATCGTGTTTTCCGTTCTTTCCATATCTACGGGATTTACCGTTGACGTTTTGCCTTCCGTCTCACTTTCGCAAAAAACGTAATCACCAAAACCGAAGCAGCCTTCGGGTGGATCGGGAGTATACCCTCCCATTCTGGAACGGTTCCTTCTCCCGTCAATGTGTGTGCCTTTTGATATTTCCTGAAGTGCTTTCATATGCTCGGGTGTAATATGATAAACCGTTGAAAATCTTAAGGGGTTAAGACCCGGTCTTCCGGGGATCGTTTCGGAGGGATTACCGGCGCGTGCCGCATCGTGAATGGATGAGCAGAGAGAAATCAGCCCACACTTCCCGTTTTGTGTTTCTATAATCGCATAGTCGGAAGCTTCTTGCAGATCCTTTCCTGCTCCGCTTATCGGTAAATTGCGTTTTTTGACCGCCGATAACGTAGAAAAAAGTCCATCGTATGAATAGTCCATGGTATGGTTGTTGGCAAAAGAACAACCGTTAAATCCAAACCGAAGTGTGTCATCCAACGTATCTTCCTTCGCTAAAAGCCAAACTCCGCCACAGTAAGAGGATCCATAAATCGGCTTGTCCGACAAAACGTTTTCCAAATTAATAAGTCTTACGTCGGCCTTTTCGATGATTTGCTTTAAAGGATTTACGTCATAATCCTCGGGCATTTTGTCGATATAAATAATATCACCGACACTGCATATTGTTTGTTTCATTTTCCTTTTCCCCTTTCGTCGGAAGTGATTACTTTTTCCATATCGATTCCGTTCATATTGTCCAGCACAAACTGAACGCAGGTATCCGTTCCTGCGGAAAACGCATCTTCATCGATCATAAAATCGTTGTTATGAGGAAGCGTGGTACATCCTTTTTCTGCATTTCGGGTTCCCAATCGGATGAACACTCCGGGCTTTTGGGTCAAATACTGTGAGAAATCCTCGGAGCTTAGTTTTTCCGGCATATGTACAATATTTTCTGCGCCGACCGTTTTACCGGCGGACTCCAAAACCAAATCGGATATGTGAGGATTATTATATACAACGAGCGCTTTCAGGCTGGAGGTCACTTCGACCCGTGCGCCGATTTGCTTGGCGCAGCTTTCGGCAATCTCTCCGACTCTGCGGATCAGGAAGCTGTCGAGCTCCATATCGAAGGTTCGGATGGTACCGAGCATATAAGCGTGGTCTGCAATCACGTTCTGGGTCGTTCCGCCTTCCAGCTTTCCAATGGAAAACACGTATTTTGTAAAGGGATTCAGCTCCCGTGTCAGCATATATTGAATGTCGTTATAGGTGCGCACCGCGGCAGCTAAAGCATCTATGCCGGTGTGGGGCAACGTTGCGTGGGCGGTAGCGCCGTAAAAATCAATCCGCAGATTGCGGCTGGAGGCCATAGAACTGCCCTTGCAAACGCCGATTGTTCCGCTCTCCAACCAATTCTCAACGTGCATACCGATGATCACGTCGATCTCATTCATAAGCCCGCCCTTGACCAGCTCTTCTGCTCCGCTTCGAACGCCTTCCTCGCTGGGCTGAAAAACAAGCATAACTCTGCAAGCAAGCTTGTCCTCCATTGCTTTGAGGGCTTTGGCGGTACCCAACAGCATAGCCGTATGTGCATCGTGGCCGCAGGAATGCATTTGCCCTTTGATTTTGGATTTGAACGGCAGATCGGTTTTTTCTTCGATCAAAAGTGCATCCATATCCGCTCGGACACCGATGGTGAAATGGCTTTTTTCGGGATTGATCGTTGCTACCACACTGGATTCGCCATACTTTTCCGTATACGGAATGCACAGGCTTTCCAGTTCGCGCTTTACGACGCTTATGGTTTTCGGGAGATCAAATCCGATTTCGGGATATTCGTGGAGTTCGTGTCTTAGGTTCAGAATATAGTTTTTATCTGCATACATAGCCGTTACTCCTATAGCTCGATATTGGCAAGGGGAACGTGCTGTTGACAGCCGTAAATATCCGTGTCCTGCAGGCTGCCGCTGATGTTTTTTCTGGGGAAGGTGATCTTGATGGAATTTACCACGCCGTAAGCAATGATGTTGATCTTCTCTACGGAAACGCCGTACGCCTTTGAAATATGCTCCTTGGTCAAACGCTGAGAAACGTAGAGCATATCTTCGTTGCTGTTGAAGATCAAATCAAAGGTAATAAACAAAGGACCTGCGTTTTTGCTTCGTAAGATTTTGGTATAATCGATCAGCTTTTTCATTATCGAACCTCCTCGATCTCAATTTTTGCGGTTTCCAGCAGAGAATCCACCTTTGCCAAATGGAACACGGAAAATTCATAAACGGCACCTACGTGAATATCGGAAGGGGAGAAGGGGAAGGCAAGATTACCTGCGGAGGATTTTCTTCCCGGATAATCACAGTGAAGCATTCTGCTTCGTGCAAGGGCGCAAACTGTATCTGCGATCTCCTGGGTCTGACCGACGATATCCATAATGATCCCCAGGGAGCTTTCCGCACCGCCGTTGGTCTTGAAAGAAACGGTGTAGCTGTTTTCGGGAAGGGTCTTTTTGGTATTCTCCTTCACAAATTCTGTTACCGTATTTGCGATCCGGTTAAAGTGACGGACGGTTTCCGGATCGTAGATGGTTGCGGGACAGATCGTGCGGTATCCGGAGCATTTTACTCCCTCCAGCTTCAGGGTCGGCTGCTCTGCCTCCTTGAAAACGGAGCCGGAAACGCGTACCGTGCGCTCGTCAACCTGCTGGAATTTGGAATTGGTCAGGTCGCAAACGCCGTCCGGCTCGAAGATCAGATAGGGATTGCTTTGCTCGTACAGGGTGTGGGCCGCCACACGGTCCACCGTGCATTTGCGGATGGGATTTGCGGGACGAAGCTCAAAGTGATCCTCATACATATACGCCTGCATCACGTCTGCCGCCGCCACCGGCTCGGAACACATAGAACCGCATTCCATAATTTTTGCCATGTGAAATGCCAAGCCGGGATCGTAGCCGTTGAAAATGCAGGGAGCGGCGTAAATTGCGGTGTCGCACGCTCTGCCGCAGAGGATCACGTCTGCCTTCTGCTTCAAAAGCTCAATGATCGGAGCAATTCCGATCTGGCTGACGATGGTGCCGCTTTCCTCGATCGCTTCTCGGGAGAGGGGCATTTCATCACTCATATTCTCGATTTTTCCGCTTTCAAATTTTTCCAAAACGTATTCCTTGGAAACGTCACTGAAAACGGTCCCCAATCGGAACTGCAATTTTTGTTCAGCGGCGATCTCCAAAAGGATCTCCTTGAGCCACTGAACGTGGCGTGCGCTCCCTGCGCCCCCTGCCGTTCCGATAATAAAAGGAGCCTTCTGTTCCAGCGCCTTGGGCAAAGCCAGGCTCAGGTCGCGCTTGACCGCGCCTCTGTCCGTAAAGGATTTTCCGCTTCCCAAATAATAGGGACCGGGGTCGGTAGAGCCTGCATCCACCCCTAAATAATCCACCTTTTCCGAGAAAGCGATCTCCAGCGCTTCTTCGCTGTAGCCGTAGCCAAGCAATCCGTTTAATGCAACGATCTTCATAGAATCATCCTTTCCAATCTGTTTTACGAT
>JAZPZL010000252.1:0-13971 GCA_045544655.1 Eubacteriales bacterium | reverse complement strand
TTAAATTTTAGGAATACAGTGTTGGATCCCCTACGCTAAGGTCATGGTGATCTTAGAATTAATTCCAACCATGGAGGCATCTGTCAAACCGACGATTTTCTCATTGCCGTTTGCTCTGAAAATCAATTTTTCGCAATTAAGCTTGAGAAAGATCGCATCTTTTATCATTTTAAATTCTTCAGTGGATATATTATGATAATCGATCAGGAATGCATCATCTTTTTTTATAGCGAAAAAACAGAAACGTTTTTCATCGGTTTGAAGTCGAAAAACTTTTCCACCGCAATTCAGATTTTCCTGAATGGCGTATTGGATCGCTTCTTCATTCCAGACGGTATCACCGTCTGTGGGAGAGACAAATTCGATAAAATCCCGGGCGGATCCCTCTTCCAAATTGATGGGATTTTTTTCGGCTTCCTCCATCTCTCTTTCAAATACTATATCTTCCGATGTATAAGAAAACTTGAATCCTAAGGCTTGATAGTATTCTTCCAATCCCCGCGCCGGTACGCATAGATTTTGAAATCCAAGCGCGTTTGCTTTTTCTTTTACATATTCTGCAAATTTTTTAAACAAACCTTGATTTCTTTTGTCGCTGCGAATTCCTGCAGCGTACCAATATAGCGCCTTTGTATTCGGGTAGATGGTACAGGGTAGCAGATGGATCATTCCAACCACTTCCCTATCCTTCTCCAAAATTGCACAGAATTTTGATTGAAAGCGATTTTTTAAAAAAAAGTCAATATATTCATAAGGATCGGAAAAGCAATCATGCCAAAGATAGCGAATATCCTTCAGATCTTTTTCTTCTGCTGATCTAATTTTCATAGAATTCTCCTGATATTTTTTCAATTTATGCACAAAATAGATTTGAGGTGATGAAATGTATACACAAAATATTTGCCGAAAAGACTGTATTCATCGAGAAAACGGTGTTTGCAAATTCGGTTATCACATTCAAAACAGTATTTTCCACGTAGATCAAAGGAAATGTATTTATTATGCGTCCTCTTTTAAAAAGGATCAACCTTTTAACGTTTCCCCTCTATTTTGATATTCTACTCAATTATAAAATTTTCGTCAAGATAAGGAACAAAATATGAAAAAAGAAGAATATGCTCAGATCGTAAAGAACCACGATTCCCCTTCCCCGATCCTAAAAAATTGTTTTTATGCTTTTCTCGTAGGCGGTGGTATTTGCGCCTTTGGTCAACTGCTTTTATATGTTTACACAAGAGTTGGTTTAAGTGAAGACGTATCTAAAAAATGTGTAACGATTTGTCTTATTTTTTTAGCTTGTTTGTTGACCGGAATCGGTGTTTTTGATAAGCTTGCAAAAAAAGCAGGAGCCGGTACGCTCGTCCCAATCACCGGATTTGCCAATGCAATGTGTTCTCCTGCGATCGACAATAAAGCAGAGGGGTTTGTCCTTGGCGTTGGTGCCAAGATGTTTACGATTGCGGGTCCTGTTATTGTATATGGTGTAAGTGCTAGTGTGATTTATGGATTTATTTATTGGATATGTAGCTTGCTATAAAAAAGACCGGCTGTGCCTAATATGGTACAGTCGGTCTTTTAACGGTCAGATTTCAGTGATGATATCAACAATATCCTTAACAGCGCAGATGTTAAAGGCGTATTTGTTGCCCTTTTTGCTGCTATCACAAAGATAGTAGCTCTTTTCAGCATTTTTCAGCATAGCCTTTTTGACCATAACTTCCTGCTCAGAGGAATCGGTTATCATACCATTTTCGGTATAACCTCTGCTGGAAAAGAAAAATAGATCTGCGTTTATATTAGATATGAAATGTTCGGCCTCACTCCCAACATAAGCAATGGAATGTTTCAAGAGCAAACCGCCGGTGCAGTAGTTTTTAATATTTCGTTCCGCAAGCCTGATAGAAGTTTTGGGACTGCTTGTAACTACGATAATATCTTGTAGCTTCTCTAGATGGGGAATCAGATAGGAAACGGTGGAAGATGCGTCGAGAAAAATAACATCGCCATTACGGATTAGCTTGGCAGCTTTTTCAGCAATTACTTTTTTAGAGATATTATTTTGATCCTCTCGGAAGATCAAAGGGATCTCGGCATCAGAAACTTTTCGAAGAACTACACCTCCGTGGGTTCGCTGCACCTTTCCTTGCTTCTCCAAACTGGTTAGATCCCGGCGGATTGTGGGTTGACTGACATAAAGCAATTCTGCCAGCTTCGTTACACTGATTGACTTGCTCGTTTCCAATATTTGTATGATTTGTTCCTGTCGTTCTAAGTTGTACATTCGTATCTCCTGCTTTCAAATGTTTTCATATATGATTGAATGTGATTATAAAAAGCGATTGTTTCTCAATAATGCCGCCATGTATTGTGTTTTGTTTTCGCTTTTCTTATCATAGCATATATCAAAAGAAAAGGAAAGAGTATTATGAAAACAATGAAATGCGCTAATTTGCACGGAGTCAATGACTTGCGTTATGAGGATATTCCTATGCCGGAATGTGGAGAAGATGAAGTCTTGGTGGAGGTGAAGAGCTGCGGTGTTTGCGGCAGCGACATCCCTCGGGTCTATACCAAGGGCACCTATCATTTTCCAACGGTGATCGGTCATGAATTTGCCGGCAAGGTGGTTTGCGATCCGCAAAAGAAATTGGAGGGGAGAAAAGTGGCAGTGTTCCCGCTGCTTCCGTGTTTTTCCTGCAATAGCTGCAAGGAGGGAAAATATGCCACCTGTGAGAACTACGACTATTACGGTTCAAGACGAAACGGTGGCATGAGCGAATATATTGCCGTGAAGCGGTGGAATCTCCTGCTTGTACCAGAGAGTGTGAGTTATAATGAGGCAGCTATGTGCGAGCCCGTTTCCGTGGCGCGGCACGCTATTTGCAAGTTACATATAAAAGCGGGGGACTCTCTGCTGATTTCTGGTGCAGGGCCAATCGGCTTGATCGCAGGTCAGTGGGCAAAACTTTTTGGTGCGGGGAATGTATTTTATTTCGATGTGGATGAAAGAAAAATTGACGTATGCAAGAAGATGGGTTTTGCAAAATACACGCAAGATACACCTATCAACTGTGTGCTGGAAGGTACGGGCCATTCTGATGCGCTAAGCAAGTGCCTGGAAGCAGTATCCCCGGGAGGAAAAGTTGTCCTTATGGGAAATCCTGCGAGAGATATTCAAATGACTCAGAACACTTATTGGCATATTCTAAGAAAAGAATTGACAGTGTATGGCACATGGAATTCTTCCTATAACGATCAACAGAACGATTGGCTGGAAGGTTTGCAGGCAATGGCAGATGGGAAAATAAATGTAAAGCCTTTAATTACGCATAAATTTCCACTTGAAGAAGTGAATGCTGCGTTTGAGATGATGAAAAACAGAACGGAGTTTTTTAATAAAGTGATTCTGACAATGGAGAAATAAAATGAAAAGAACGAAAAAAATTGCGCCGTCTGTGATGTGTGCGCCTCTGTTCGCAATGGATGCTTGCCTTACGGAATTGGAAAATAGCGGCGCGGACCTGCTACATATTGATATTATGGACGGGACCTTTGTGCAGAACTACACTTTGGGCACAGACTTTGTGAAGCAGCTGAAGGAAAAGACAGAACTGCCGCTGGATATTCATCTTATGGTCAATGACCCGGAGCGCAAGCTGGATTGGTTCGTTTTTGGGGAAGGAGATTATGTTTCCGTTCACTATGAGGCAAGCCAACATCTGAATAAGGCACTGGGCGCGATAAGGGCAAGGGGCGGCAAAGCAATGGTAGCCATCAACCCAGCTACGCCGATCTGTGCATTGGAAAGTGTGTTGGATGATATTGACGGAGTACTGATTATGACAGTAAACCCCGGCTTTGCCGGACAGGCGTTGATTGAATCCACATTAAATAAGATTCGCAGACTTCGGCAGTATCTGGATGGTGGCGGATATTCTCACATTGAGATTGAAGTGGATGGCAATGTCAGCTTTGAAAACGCAAAACGGATGTGTGAGGTGGGAGCGGACATTTTTGTGGCAGGCTCTTCCAGCGTTTTTTCAAAGATGGGTTCTTTGTCCGAGAATATTGCAAAACTTAGAAACATAATTGGAAAGTAAGGAGCTTGACTATGGAAGACCTGTTGTGGTACAAAAGACAGAATCATATTCCGGTTCTGGGACACAGAGGCATCAAAGCGAAATACCCTGAAAATACATTGATTTCTTTTGCTGCGGCTATTGATCTGGGGGTCGACCTGATTGAGTGTGATGTGAACATCACAAAGGATGGTGTTCCCGTGGTGATCCACGATAACACCATCGACCGAACCTCTGACCATGAGGGACTGACCAGAGATTACACACTGCAGGAATTAAAAAGTTTTGACTTTGGCTGTAAATCTGGTGCGCAGTTTATGGGAACACCGATCCCCACCCTGGAAGAAGTGTTAAAACTGGCGGCAAAGTATAACAAGCTTTTGCTGAATGTGGAGATCAAGGACATGACGTGTGAAGCGGTGGATAAAACCGTGAATGCGCTCCAACGTTTCGGTCTAGAGGGGCGTTCAGTGATCGCTTGCTTCGATGCGGAGATCATTCGGTATACCAAAAAGACTTATCCGCATATGCGGTGCCAAGGTTTTCCGGGAAGATACATGAAAAACTTTACAGAGGAAACCTATGACTGTATGTTTGGTATGGGAATCCCAATCGGCTGGAAAGACTGCACAGAAGAGTCCATCCAAAAGGATGTGGTATTTGCCAAATCCCGTGGCATTCTTGCATGGCTTTTCTGTGCGGATACGGAAGAGGATGTGCGCAGATGTGTGCAATATGACTGTGACAATATTACAGGCAATGACCCTGAGGTCGCATTACGTGTTCTCAGGGAGATGCGGTTGCACCGTTGAAAGAAGCATATCATATCTAACAAAACAAGATCCTCCAAAATTAAAAATTATGCTGTAAAGTTTAGATATTTAGATCAGTGTACATTGAAAGGACAGATCTGTCTCTTCCCTATCACTGACGAGACAATCCACTTCGCCGGTACTGCAAAGCTTATACGTAGAGCTTGAATGAAATTTGCTGTTGTCGCAAAGAAAGACTTTGTATTTTGAAGATTTCAGCATAAGCTTTCGGGCAAAATTTTCTTCTTCGGTGGAATCGGAGATCACACCCTCTTCGGAAATGGATTGGGATGAGAAGAAAAGAATATCCACCGTGATCTCGGAGAGGGTTCGGTAAGTTTCCGTTCCTGATAAGACCAATCCTCCATCAAAGGAATGACCGCCCAGACAATGGGTATTGATACCAAGCTCAATGGATCGGATGGCTGTGGAAAGGTTGTTGGTAAAAACGGTGATTCCCTGATGCTTTGCAATGTAAGTAAGAAGAAACTGGACGGTGCTGGAGCTATCCAGCAGAATGGTTTGTCCATCCTTTAGGAAGCGGGATGCTTTTTGCGCAATGATGCGCTTTTCCTTTACGTTTCTCTTCATACGATCGTGAAAGCTCGCTACATTCCGCAGAGGCTCCAAAGCGGAAGCCCCACCGTGAGTCCGTTGCAATAAGCCGTTATCCTGCAGAAAAGCAAGATCCCGGCGGATACTGGAGGCAGAGGTGAAGGTGAGTTCAGATAGCTCCCGGACAGTTATGTAAGAGCGCTCGTTTAATAAATCGAGAATTTGCTGTTGCCTGCTTGTTATGCTCATTTTAAAACACGAATTTGCTCATTTCTCTAAATTTGCGCCAACACTTGATTGAAAACGCGCATTTTATATAATTATACTTGAAAGTATTTAAATGTCAATAGAGGTGTTTTTATGTTGGAAGAAATGAAGAAAAGAGTTTACGAAGCCAATGTTTCACTCAAAAACAGTGGTCTGGTCGTGTTGACTTGGGGAAACGTATCGGAAATTGACCGCGAAAAAGGTCTGGTTGTGATAAAGCCGTCCGGAGTTGATTACGGAATGATGTCTGCGAATGATATGGTTGTGGTTGACCTGAACGGCAACAGAGTTGAGGGTGATCTGAATCCTTCGTCTGATCTGGATACGCATTTGGCTTTATACAAAGCGTTTCCTGAGATCGGCGGTGTTACTCATACCCATTCCAGATGGGCAACCATCTTTTCTCAAGCAGGAATTCCCGTTCCCGCGCTTGGTACTACCCACGCCGATAATTTCTACGGTACTATTCCCGTGACACGGAAAATGACGGCGGAAGAGATCAACGGTAACTACGAAGGAGAAACCGGAAACGTAATCGTTGAAACCTTTAAGAACCTTGATCCCAATGCAATTCCCGGCGTTTTGGTTCAATCCCACGGTCCGTTTACTTGGGGAAAGAACGCTATGAAATCCGTTGAAAACGCAATTGTATTGGAAGAAGTGGCTTTTTTGGCGTGGAATACACTGCAGTTGAATCCGGAAGCAGTCCTCCAGCAGGAGCTTCTTGATAAGCATTATTTGCGGAAACACGGTGCAAATGCTAGCTACGGACAAAAGGGGTGGATCAAATGACGTTTGATAGCAAGGATTATCGCGGACTTTGCTCCTGCGGAAAAAAACACGAGCTCGTTACTGAGTTTTGCGTTGTGGAAAAAGGTGCGTTATTCAAGCTTTCTGATTATATGAAGGCCTATTCCCTTTCCGGCTATACCGTAGCCGTTTACGATGAAAATACGTATCAGGCGACCAGCGACAGACACCCCGCAGTGGATGCTGAGGTGATTCTACCTGCCACGGATCTGCATGCAAATGAGCACGGTGTTGACTTTTTGCTGGAAAGGCTCCCCGAGAAAGCACAGATTCTGATCGCGATCGGATCGGGAACGGTTCACGACATTACCCGATATTGCGCTTATTCTCAGCACAAGGAATTCGTTTCCTGCCCTACTGCCGCCAGCGTTGACGGTTTCTGTTCTTCCGTTGCGGCAATGACCTGGCACGGCTGTAAGAAGACCCTGACTGCAGTAGCTCCTAAGATCGTTGTAGCGGATCTTGAGATTGTCAAAAATGCGCCGCTTCGTCTGGCAAAATCCGGATTTGGAGATATGATCGGAAAATACGTAGCTCTTTCCGATTGGACCTTTGGTAAAATACTGAAAAATGAGTATTATTGCCAACGAATTGCCGATCTTACCATGGAGGCAATCGAAGCGTCTTTAAAAGCTTTGGAAGGAATTCTTGAGGGCGAAGAAAGTGCTTATGAATCCCTGATTTTTGGGCTTTTACTCTCGGGTCTTGCTATGCAAATGATCGGTAACTCCCGACCTGCTTCCGGAGCAGAGCATCATATCTCTCATCTGATTGAGATGGAACCGTGCGGTCTGGGTGTTCACTCTGATGCTTTGCACGGTGAAAAGGTCGGTGTGGGAACGCTGATGGTAATGAAAAAGTATCAAGAGCTTCTATATAAGGATCATTTGAATTTTCACGATTACGAACCGTATTCTCTGGACTTGATCTCTTCCGTTTTCGGAAATGAAAAATCAAATGAGATCGTAAAAGAAAATGAAGTGGATGCGGCAGAAGGTATTACAGCGGAAAATGTGAGAATGAATTTTACGAAAATCGCTGAAGTTCTTCAACATCTGCCATCTATAGAACAGCTCGAGGATTTGTTCCAAAAGGGTGGAGTAAAGGCTTCTCTGGCCGATATCGGCGTTGTGGAGGAGCTTGAAGAAAAGCTGTTAAAATATGCTCCCATGGTTCGGAATCGTTTGACTCTGCTTCGACTTTTAAGCAGCGGAGTAATAAAATAAGACGAAAAATGCTTGACCGTCGCGGTCAAGCATTTTCAATTTATTGTTTTAAGATCGCTTTCAATACTTCGGTAACAGCCTTTGCCATGGAATAGAAACCAAGATCATTGGGATGGCAGCCGTCTACGGTACCGTCAAATTCCGCAAATTTCATCAAAGTCGCTCCATCCAGAAAATACACGTTCTTGTCGCCTCCTGCTTTTGCATCAAAATACGTTTTTTCAATGATCTCTTTGCTTAGGAGGGCGTTCCCTTTTAGAACGTATTCGGGACGGGATAAGATCAAAATCGGCAGATCCGGCCGTGCTTCGCGGATGATATTGAAAAACCTTTGGTGGGTATCGGCAAGATATTGAGGAGTTCGGGAGTTGTGATCGTAATCATATACGAAAGCTGTCATATCAAGGGTTTTGATGTAATGCGCCATCTCCTCCTCTGCTCTACAGCTGCCCGAGAATCCAAGATTGATAAAATCGGCGTTTAAAGCTCTGGAAACGCGACTCTCATAGCTGTTGCCGGGTCTGGATGCACAGCCGCCCTGAGTGATGGAAGAGCCGTAAAATACGATCGGCTTTTCGATTTTGTAAGAACTTGGGGAAAGAACGGTTGCAGTGTTCTCAAGTCCGATATAAAGCTCACTGATTCCGCTGTAAAGGGGAAAATTAATCGTATATTCACGCATTTCGCCTTTTTTCACCTTGATCACGCTTTCAAAACCGTCTTCCATTGCAAAGGGCGGAGCAAAGGTTTTGACAAATTGCTCGTTGTTTCCTGCGTACAGATCAAATCCCGCAGAGCCGGTCAGAGCAAAGTGAGACATTCTGGCGATCTGAGGCATAACCGCTTTGATGGCAATATAACCGCTGTCTGCTTTGAAACGGATTCGACCGCCTGCCGTGTGGGTGTGCAATCTGAAAACGGAGGTGCTTACGGATTCGGCAACCTTTGAGGGCATTCTGCGGAATCGACCATCCTGATAAAAAACACCGTGCAAGGAAAATGGGTTTTCCAAAGCTGAATAAAAACGAACGTCTTCCAATTCCAGCTTCGTTTTTACTTCAAAGTTTTTGTCAATTTTTGAAATCTGTTCCAAAATGATATTCCTTTCAAATATGAAAAATCTTGGAGATAAAATCTTGTAAATAAGAGTAAGGAACAAGCTCCTTGTTTTGATACATTCGGAGAATTTTGGAGTAGCTAGCGTACATTTTATCGATCGTTTCTCCGGGTAGTAAAACAACGTTGTTCAGCTCGAAATCCTGACGAATCAGCCAAACGTCGCAAGAGTCCTCTTCCCTTTTAAACATGTATATTCTTTCCGCATTTTCAGGGAAGGCGACGAGTCCAGTCTCTTCACGAACCTCGCGCAAGGCTGCGGAGAGACTGTCATCTCCCGCCTGCGCGGCACCGCCTGAGGTTTCCCAGGTGTTGGGGAAGCCTTTGTTCGGTGCTCTTTTGGTTAAAAGAAATTCACCTTTGGAATTCAATAGCCAAACGTGCACAACCAGATGATAGTCACCTTCCTCAAGAAAGTCACCGCGGCGGTGGAGTCTTCCCGTTTTATTTCTGTTTTCATCGTAAACGTCCCAAAGCTCGTCCGCATTGGTTTGCATATTGAGCCATCCTTGGGTACCGGTGAAGAGTCTGCGGGTCACCTCTTCCCTAGTCAGCTTGTCCGGAATTTTACTGAAAATTTCCAAGCTCGTCGGTAAAGAAGAAAGATCGTTGTTGATCTTTGCAAAGAGAAGCATTCCGTATAATACTTCCCCGTTTGAATCCATGGAGTAAGGGCAAACGGTTTGGATGGAATCTGCTTTCAAATTGTATGTTTCTTTCAGAATACGAATCCCTGCCTGTGTTGCTGTCTCTGAAAGTTCTCTTTTTCCTTCGATCAGATCAAAGGAATCAGAAGCGTTATTTTTCACGAATGCCCATCCGGTGGAAAGCTTCAGGGCGATAGAAACTTGCAGAATAAGATCATCTTGTATTTTCCCGGGATTATAAAATTTAAAAATCGTTAACGCACCTCCCCTTTTCATCTGTCTTTGAGTATAGACGAAAATGCAAAAAATGTCAACGAATTGAAATTTTTTTCAAAAAACATATTGAAGAATAGAAAAAAATGTTGTATAATTCTTCTGTTAAGGGTTGCAATCTTTGCAACTACGCTAAAAATAAGGTGGTACAATCAAAATGGAAAATATGAGAAGAGTTGGTACCGTATCCAGAGGTATTCGTTGCCCGATCATTCGCGAGGGTGATGATCTTGCTCAGATCGTTTCTCAGAGTGTTCTGGAAGCAGCAAAATACGAAGGATTTGAAATTCGCGATCGTGACGTTATTTCTATGACTGAATCCATCGTTGCCCGCGCTCAGGGTAACTATGCTTCTATCGACGCAATTGCCGAGGACGTGCGCAATAAGCTGGGTGGCGAGACCATCGGTGTTATTTTCCCCATTCTTTCCAGAAACCGTTTTGCAATCTGTCTTCGCGGTATTGCAAGAGGTGCAAAAAAAATCGTTTTAATGCTTAGCTATCCCTCCGATGAGGTTGGCAACGAATTGGTCAGCATTGATAAATTGGACGAAGCGGACATAGATCCTAATACCGACGTACTTTCTCTCGAAAAATACAGAGAGCTTTTCGGTGAAAACAAGCATGAATTTACCGGAGTTGATTACGTAAAATACTACGCTGACCTGATCCGCGAGGAAGGCGCAGAGGTTGAGATCATTTTCGGTAATCAGGCAAAGTTCATTCTTCCCTACGCCGATCACATTTTGACCTGCGATATTCATACCAGAGTCAGAACCAAGCGCCTCTTGAAGAAATTCGGCGCAAAGGTCGTTTGCGGACTAGACGAGATCCTCAACTCTTCCATCAATGGAAATGGCTTTAATGAAAACTACGGTCTTCTCGGTTCCAATAAAGCTACCGAGGATAAAGTAAAGCTTTTCCCCAGAAACTGTAAACCCCTGGTACTTGAGATTCAGAAGAAGATTTTTGAAGCTACCGGCAAGCACGTAGAGGTAATGGTTTATGGTGACGGTGCTTTCAAGGATCCTCAGGGAAAGATCTGGGAGCTTGCCGATCCTGTTGTCTCCCCTGCTTTTACCGACGGTTTGATCGGTACGCCCAATGAGTTGAAACTGAAGTATCTTGCCGATAACGATTATAAGGATCTCTCCGGCGAGGAACTGAGAAACGCAATTGCGGAGAGCATTAAAAAGAAAAACGAAAATCTCGTTGGCAATATGGCATCTCAGGGTACGACTCCCCGTCAGCTCACTGACCTGATCGGTTCTCTCTGTGACTTGACCAGCGGTTCCGGTGATAAAGGTACTCCCGTTGTTTTGGTTCAAGGCTATTTTGACAACTACACCAACGACTAAAAATCTAAGAAGATCGAGAAATCGGTCTTCTTTTTTTGTTGAATAACTTCTTTCAGCCCATCGCATAATAAGAAAAAACAGGAGTATGCGATGGCTAGAAAACCAATTGTATTTCAAGAAAAAATCAAGCTTCGTGCAACTGCTTCCGCTGTCGGAAGGATGGAAAGTGAAGGCCCGTTGAAGGAGTATTTTGATATTTCCTCCCCGGACAGTAAATTCGGAATGGAGACTTGGGAAAAAGCGGAGGCGGAAATGGTGCGCCAATGCAGTGAAGCGGTATTAAAAAAGAGTAATTTGAAATACGAGGCTGTTGATCTTACCTTTTCGGGGGATCTGACTAACCAATGTGCGGCAAGTGCCTTTGGATTAAAGAGCAAACGAATTCCCCATATCGGCTTGTACGGCGCATGCTCTACTTTCGCATTGTCGCTGGGGATGGGCGGACTTGCCATAGAAGCCGGTCTTGCACAGCGCGTTTTGTGCGAGGCTTCTTCTCATTTTTGTTCTGCAGAGCGTCAATACCGTTTTCCTTTGGAGTACGGTTGTCAAAGACCTCCCTCCGCACAAAACACGGTGACGGGATCCGGGACAGTGATATTAGAAAAGTCCGATGATGCTAAGATAGGCTTGACTGAGTTCTTCCCGGGAATTATTCGGGATCCCGGAATCTGTGATGCTAACAATATGGGTGCGGCAATGGCGGCGTCCTGTGCAGATACCTTGATACGCTATTTTGATTCAACTTCCTATGATGTGTCCGAATTCGATTTGATTCTGACGGGTGATCTGGGGTTCGAGGGACATAGCATTTTGCTGGACCTTTGTAAAAGAGAGGGACTGAATCTTGATAAGAACTGTAAAGACTGTGGGAAAATGATCTATTCGCTCGAAAAACAAGAGGTGAATTCGGGCGGTTCCGGTTGCGGATGCTCTGCAGTCGTATTTTGTTCTTATATTATGGAACAGTTTCGTAAGAAAGAATTATCGGATATACTTCTGATCGGAACCGGTGCTTTGCTCAATGCAACAACCGTTTTGCAAAAAGAATCGATCCCCGGTGTTTCCCACCTCGTACGGATCACAAGAGAGGCGTAATATGGTATTTTTGAAAGCATTTCTGCTTGGCGGTCTGTTTTGTGTGATCGCACAGATTATTATTGATAAAACACGTCTGACACCGGCAAGAATCTTGACGGGGTACGTCTGCGCGGGCGTGTTCTTGACCGGGATCGGCATCTATCATCCCTTGGTAAAACTTTTTTCCTGTGGCGCATCTGTTCCACTCACGGGATTCGGATACCTGCTGGCAAAAGGGGTTGAAAAGGCGGTTGATGAATTGGGATTTGTTGGAATATTTGTCGGCGGGATCCGTGAAACTGCCGCAGGAATTTGCGCGGCGATTGTTTTTTCTTTGCTAATTTCCTTATTTTTCCACGGAAAACCCGAAAATTTGTAAAAACAATATTTACAAAATTCAAACTCCATAGTATAATAAAGAGTAAGGAAATATATGGAGGAAAGAACTTGATTATCCAACTGGAACAAGCAAGACAGCAAATGCGCGATTTTCAGCCAAAGGTTGCTGAGCTTGCAAACTCATTAAATATTGAGACACAACGGGTAAAGTGCAAGGAACTGGAAGAGCTTGCCGCCGCACCCGATTTTTGGAACGACCCCGATAACTCTCAAAAGATCTTGGGAGAGCTGAAAGCGGTAAAGGACGTAGTTGCCGCTTACGACGACCTTGTTTCCCTTTTGGAATCTACCATAGAGCTTTTAGATCTTGCCATTGCCGATGAGGATGAAAGCTTTACCGAGGATATTTTGAATGATATCCGAGCAATGGAAAAGTCTTATGAAGAGCAAAAGATCAAGCTCCTTCTTTCCGGTGAATATGACCGTAGCAACGCCATCCTTTCCATTCATCCCGGCGCAGGCGGTACTGAGGCTCAGGACTGGGCGGAAATGCTTTACCGTATGTATATGCGCTTCGCAGAGCGTCGCGGATTTAAATTCAAGGTTTTGGATTATTTGGACGGTGATGAAGCAGGTATCAAAAGCGTTACGTTTTTGGTAGAAGGTGAATTTGCTTACGGATATTTGAAATCCGAATCCGGTGTCCATCGCTTGGTTCGAGTCTCCCCCTTTGACTCTTCAGGACGCAGACATACCTCCTTCTCATCCGTAGAAGTAATGCCTGAGTTTGACGATAAGATCAAGATCGAGATTCGCGATGAGGATCTTGAAATCGAGGCACACAGAGCAAGCGGCGCAGGCGGTCAGCACGTCAACAAGACTGACTCTGCGATCCGTATCAAGCATATTCCCACCGGCATTATCGTCGGTTGTCAGAACGAGCGCAGTCAGCTTCAAAACAAAGAGACTGCAATGAAAATGCTGAAATCTAAGCTTCTCGAGATCAAAGAACGGGAGCAGTTGGATAAGATCGAGGATATCAAAGGCACGAAAACCAACATTGAATGGGGTGCCCAGATCCGTTCCTACGTATTTATGCCCTATACCTTGGCGAAGGATCACAGAACCGGTTATGAAGACGGCGATATTAACAAGGTAATGGACGGAAACTTGGATGAATTTATGAACGCATACTTGATTTTTAAATCAAGTGAAAAAAATAATAACGAATAAAAAGGAGAAACGTTATGAACAGAAAAACCAAATTTATCGTTGCGATCTGCCTCGTTGCAGAAGCCTTCACCACCATCGCGCTTCTCATGAGCTTCTGCATCATGTGGGGTATGCTTATGAGCATCTTCTTCACGAAGAAATATCTTAAAAAGCTCCAGACCCCCGGCAAAAAGAAGGAGG
>JAZPZL010000251.1:0-11265 GCA_045544655.1 Eubacteriales bacterium | reverse complement strand
TTATGCTCGGCAAGGAGCTCCTTGGCAAGTCCCTGCAAAAGGATTGGTGTTTCGGGAGTAAAGTTGGTCGTACAAGCCTCGTATCCGCCCTCGTCGAAAGCGGCGGCAGAGGGAAGATAGCCCTGAGAGCCGTTGCAGTTGCAGGCAGTCAGGATAAACAGCTCGGGATGAGCCTCGCGAAGCACGTCTGCGTATTCGGTAAAGGGCTCTCCGCCGTAACCCAGAATGGCAAGCTCACCGAAGGCTACCATGGATACGGGAACCTTCTGGAAGAGAACGTAATTTTCCATTTTTGCAATGCGGCGGATGGCACCCTTTTCGGACATGGGAAGCTTCATCACAGCCTCGTCCTTTTCAAGGATCTTCTCATACAGCGCCTTGCATTCCTCAATGCGGTCAATGCCGTCCAGATTGGTGGGGATGGCGGTAATTTGGAAGGCGGTGCTGATCGCACCCTCGGTCAGGGGCGCAGTTTCCTCCCAAACGTCCAGAGCGGCCTGGGCAATGATCTCACCCATTCGACGGGTAAATTCATAGCGCTCTGCCTGCAGCTTCTTGGAGATCTGGGGACGGCCGGGCTTGTGGTGGTTGGTATCGCCCTGGCAGCCGTTCATCAGAATACAATGCACGTCGGGCAGCTCCCTCTCTACCTTTCTGCGGGCAAAGCCGGGCCAGTCTGCGGAAAATTCCGTTCCGCCGATGGTATCGGGATGGGTCTGGAAGGCTACGAGAGCAATATCCTTGGCATTCTCGCGGGTAAAGCGAACCAGACGGACGGTGTTATCCGATTTGCCCAAGGGATAGTCGATCTCGGGATTCATAGTACCGGGATTGGTCATTACCGTGCCGTCCTTCATACGGTAGCGGCGAATGAAGGAAACCTCTTCACTGGTCTCCTTTTCTGCACGGGACATTTTCGCCTCGGCAAGGTCACCTACGGCAAGCTTCACCACGTCCACGTACTTTCTTCTCAGCACGCTGTTATACTCTGCGCCGGCAAAGCTCAGGTTACCGGGGGTGGTAGCCGTGTGCTGATGCAAGCACTGCATCAGAATATTCTGCGCGGGAATTCCGATCTCCTTTGCGATCAGATTACGAATGGGGGTCGCGGTGGATTCCGGCATAGACAAAAAGTCTGCGGCAAGGATCACGATCTTCTCTTCACCGCTCTCCAGAACAACTGCGTTCAGCTCCAGAGGATCCATCACACCGTCTGCCTCGCGAAGCTGCCAGGCTCCGGTAATTTGCGTTCCCAAGGGAGGAGTAATATCCACTCTTCCAAATCCGATTTTCATCTTTTTTCTCCTGTCAATTTAATTTTTTTAAATGTCGTTTTAATTTTGCCTTCGCCTCACCCTGCAGAAGTTCGGGAAGAACACGGGTAAAAGAGGAGGAATTTGCTTCGTAACCGCCCTCGTCGAAGGCGGCGGCGGAGGGCAGATACCCTTGCGCGCCGTTGCAGTTGCAGGCGGTGAGAATAAACAGCTCGGGATAAGCCTCGCGGAGTACGTCCGCGTACTCGGTAAAGGGCTCTCCGGAATAGCCGACGATGGCAATTTTTCCGAAGGCGACCATGGTAACGTTTACCCTTTGGAACAAGGACGCGTTCTCCAGACGGGCAAGTCTGGCGTATCTTCCCCGCTCCGCAAGATCCAAGGGCTTGGGGGTGGGAAGCTTTTCGGCAAGGAGTCTCATGATCTCCTTTGCCTCCTCGATCTGATCGATCCCGTCCCAATTGGTCTGAATCGTATGAAGGGTCACCTCACCGCTGATGGGGCCTTCCTCCACGGGTTTACCCTCGTTCCACACGTCAAGCGCCGCCGCGGCAATGGTCTCGCCGATGAATCGGGTCACCTTTTCATAGCGCTCCATTCTGGAGGTGGGAAGAGGGGGACGGGCGGTGTTGAAGTGGTTGGTATCGCCCTGACAGCCGTTGACCAGAATGCAGCGCACCCCTTCAGCCTCCAGCTTTTTCTCCACCGTTCTGCGAACGAAGCCGGGCCAGTCTGCGGAAAAACGGTTTCCGCCAAGGGTATCGGGATGGGTCTGGAAGCCCACCATGGCGATGTCGCCCTTTTCTTCTCTGTGGAAGCGAACCAGACGGACGGTGTTGTCCGCCTTGCCCAAGGGGTGATCGATCTCAGGATTCTGAAATCCGGGATTGGTCATCACCGAGCCGTCCTTCATACGGTAGCGGCGAATAAAGGAAACAGGCTCCGCCGTCTCCTTTTCCCCGACGGTCACGCCACACTCCGCAAGATCGTCCAGAGCAAGCTTTACCACGTCCACGTATTTTCTCTTCAGATTCTCTTTGTAAAATTCCGGAGCCTTTCCCCCGCCGATAGAGGTATGCTGGTGCAGGCTCTGCATCAGAATATGCTCTGCGGGAATGCCCGTTTCCCCTGCGATCAGGCTTCGGATCTCCGTTGCCTGCGTCAGGTACATACTCAAAAAGTCGCCCGTGATCACCGCGATCCTTTCTTCTCCCACCTCGATCACCACAGCGTTCAAAAAAATGGGATCCAGAATTCCTACCGCTTCTCTGATGTGAAAGTAGCCGGCAAGTGCCGACCCCAAGGGGGGCGTGACGTCTACACGACCAAATCCGATCTTCATCCTATTCTCCTTTTTTTGCAAAAAGGGGGTCTTCCGACCCCCTGCGTTTTTACAGCTTTTCGATGTGTCTTGCCAGTTTTGCCTTGGCCTCTCCCTGCAGAACGGAAGGAGTCTGGGGAGTAAAGTTGGTGGTACGAGCCTCGTAGCCGCCTTCCTCAAACGCCTTCTCGGAGGGCAGATAGCCTTGGGCACCGTTGCAGTTGCAAGCAGTGAGAATGGTCATATCGGGGTAAGCGGCGCGAAGCACGTCTGCATACTCGGTAAAGGGTTCTCCGCCGTAACCGACCACCGCGATCTTACCGAAGGCTACCATGGTTACGGGAACCTTCTGGAACAGGGTGTAGTTTTCCATATTGGCAATGCGGCGAACCTCGCCCTTTTCTGCCATATTCAGACCGGTGGGCTCACCTGCTACCACCTTCTTATGCAATTCCTTTGCTTCCGCGATGCGGTCCAGACCCTCCAGATTGGTACGGATGGGATGGATGCTCACCTCACCGCTGATGGGACCTTCCTCCACAGCCTTGCCTTCGTTCCAAAGCTCAAGCGCCTTCTTCACGATCTCCTCGGCAATGCCCTTGGAAACTGCCTTGTGCTTGACAACGGGATCCTTGGGAGGACGCTCGCCCTTTACGTTAAAGTGGTTGGTATCGCCCTGACAGCCGTTGACCAGGATGCAGTGTACCCCCTCTGCCTCCAGCGCCTTCTCGGTCAGTCTGCGGACCCAGCCGGGCCAGTCTGCGGAAACACGGCAGCCGCCGATGGTATCGGGGTGAGTCTGGAAGCCAACCATGGCAATATCACCCTTTTCTTCTCTGTGGAAGCGAACCAGACGAACGGTGTTGTCCGCTTCACCCAGGGGATGATCGATATCGGGATTTCCGAAGCCGGGATTGGTACGTACCGAGCCGTCCTTCATACGGAAACGGCGGATAAAGGATACGGGGCGATCCGTCTCAGCCTCACCTACGGTAACGGTAGCCTCTGCCAGATCGTCCAGAGCAAGTTTGATAACGTCTACGTACTTTCTTTCCATAGACTGCTTATAGTAAGCGGGCATCGCACTTCCGTTTCCTGCGAAAATAGAGGTGTGCTGATGCAAGCACTGGGTCAGAATGTTCTGAGCGGGTACGCCGGTCTCCTTCTCAATGAGATTGCGAAGTCCGGTGCAATCAAGTTCTTTCATAGAAAGAAAGTCTGCGGTGATCACAGCCATTCTGTCCTCGCCAACCTCGATCACAACGGCATTCAGCTCCAAAGGATCCAGAACACCCACCATTTTACGGGGTTCAAAATAGCCTGCCAGCGGTACTCCGATGGGGGGCGTGACGTCAACTCTTCCAAATCCGATTTTCATTTTTCATTCCTCCTGAAAAAAGTTTTTTCGTTACCTTTAGAATACCCGCCTAGCCTTGTCGTGTCAATGCTTTTTCGGATATTTTTTAAATTTATTTTCCACTTAAAAGGGGATCGTCGGCAAAGAGCTTTTCATTGCATTCCTTGCAGTAAACGATCCAATCCTCTTCCATATTGGATTTTTCCTCTACCGTGACCTCTTTTCCGCAGTGATCACAGTGCAAGGTTTTGGTCTTGCACCCAAACAGGGTCAAAAGTGCAAGAACGATCATCAAAGCAATCAAAATTTTTTTCATTTTTTATCCTTTCTTTACTTTCTTCCGACAGCCGACACCCGATTCTTTCGAGCCGAATGGCGATGAACCCATCCCGGTGTCAATGGGTTTTGTAGGCAAAGAAAGCTTTCCTCCAAAAGGAAAATGCTTTATTTTTTATAAGTTTTTGTTTATAAGTTTTTGGTTCCGCTTTTTTCAAAAAGCAGAGAAACGAAGTCGCAGCGGATTTTACGAAGCAGAAAAAGCGGGGGCTAATCGTTTATACTTATCCAGCGACGCCGCCGCGTTCCAGGTGATAAAGCCACCGGTACAGCCGGCGTCGCGAAGACCGCGGATCTGAGCGGAGATCTCGTCGGGACCGTAGACGTTGTGAGGCTCGCGGATGGCGTTGTAGGCCTGGATCCAGGTGCGAACGGCGGCAGGGTTTGCAGTTTCACTTTGCCGCGCCGTTACGTTTTCACCCCATTTTTTCAGAGTCTCGTAGGGATGCTCCCAAGGTCGCCAATCCCCGCTGGCGGCAAAGTGATCCGGGTAAGGCATACCGCTGACCACATCCACCACCGTGCTGATAGCGGGCCAATACTGACCGTAGGCGGTCACGTAGGTGTAGGCGCTTTCTCCGAATACGTCTGCGCTGACGTAGGCTCCGTTTTCACGGATGATATCCGTAGCGTACATCAAGAAGCGCTGGATCGCCTGAGCCTTGGTCTCCCCGTAAAGATTGCCGAAGTTAAGCTTTCCCTTTTTTTCAAGAGTACCGGTCCGATCGGGAAAACGAACGTAGTCAAACTGGATCTCGTGAAAGCCCATTAGCTTAACTGCCTCCACCGCAAGATCCACCTTGTATTGCCAAACGGTGCGGTTAAACGCCGTGGGCCAATATTCCCCCGAAAGCTTGATGGGGTTTCCATCCGTGCCGCAAATGGCAAATTCGGGATGGTCTTTTACAAAATAAGTATCGTTGAAGGTGGTGATCCGCCCGATCACGTAGTAGCCCGCACTGCGGATCTTTTCAATGGCGCTTTTGTATTCCTCTACGGTGTTATGCGCCGCACGCGCCGCCGTGGGAGCGTAATGATTCATCACGTCCGAGGCGTAGCCGATGGCACCGCTGTCCGCAATATCCACCACGAAGGCGTTGATCCCGCTGCCGGACGCCAGTGCCAGATATTGATCCACGTTTTTCACGCTCCAGGTCGCCATATAAAGGGTGCGGCACTCCGCAGGCATCACGTTGCCCTCAATAGGGGCTTTTTCTCTGGGAAAATAATCCAGCCCCGCCGCATCACCGCCGCCGTAGCGATCTCCCCGCTCCGCGTGGATCGCGTAGGAATCCCCGTAGTTGGCAAGAGCCTCGTCCGGAGTCTTTACCAGGTAATGAGGGGGAAGGTATCCTTCCCTTTCCCCAAAGGTCACGCGATACGCATGGACGGAGCCGTCCGCTCTTACGGTATCACAGCCCTTTACCTCCAAAGCGGAGCCTTTATCTGCAAAAACATCCAGAAGCTTTCCCTCTGCGTCTCTCAGATTCACCGCAGTACGCACGTAAAGGGTATGAGCAGGGACTACGGACGCGGCATCCTCTGCCACGGCAGCTCCCTCCTGCAGGGTGTAGACCTTGCCTTCCAGAAGGATTCCAAGCCTTCCGTCGGAAAGAGGCGCGTATTGCACCTGAGTCCCGCGGGGAAGGGTACCCATAGAGGTTCCCTTTTCATCGTAATATTCCGCGGCGTTTTCAAGGGAAGCCAGGTAACCGTTTTTCCATTTTTGGGCTTCGGCCTCGGGGGCTTCTCCTTTTTGTACGGTCTCCCCTTTGGTTTGTACGGTCTCCCCTTTGGCCTCGCCGCTTTTCGTTTCATCGTCCTTCGATCCCGGGTGCCATAAGATCCCGCCAACGATTGCCCCGATCAGCAGAATGCAAAGCACTACGGCGATCAAAAAGCCTTTTCGTGTTTTTCGTTTTCCGGAGCGGACTCTGCCGGAAGACGTATCTTCAATTTTCATAAAAAGCACTCCTCAATCGTTCTGCTTACCATTATACTACAAAAAGCACCTCTCTTCAACCGCTTTTCCGCTTTTCCCTGCAAAAAGATCCCCGCCAAATGGCGGGGATCTGTCGATGAAAACCGATCTTAGAAAGCGTTTGCCTCGGAAGGAGCCTCAGCCGCTTCGGGTGCCTGTCCTGCGGTAAGATTCTTGTAGAACAAAGCCATGGTGGTATTCATATAGGGCATCAGCCAAATGTAGAGAATACCGAAGGTAAACATACCGAGAATGATCCAGCCGATAAAGGAAAGCATCAGCTTGAACAGCTCCATCTTGTGACCCTCCATCATTGCCTTGGAGCGGTTGATGGCTTCCAGAGCGCCGATCTCGGGATTCTCTGCGGCAATATACATTGCCTGAGAGTAAGAGAGTGCCTTGATGATACCGGGAATGTAGAACAAAAGGGACCAAAGGGCGGTAAACAGTCCGGTGAAGAAGGTAACCTTAAACGCCAACCAAAACTCCTTCATATGATTGAAAAGATCACCGAGCTCAGGCGCGTAAGCGTCGTTGGCGGCAAGGTTCAGGTAGATGTTGATGATTGCTAAGCTGAATGCAGGAGCGATCACGAACACACCCACCAAGGATCCTACAACGGGAATTGCAGATGCCAAAGAGACGATCAGTCCGTTCACCAGCATGATCAAAAATAAAATACCGATCTTACCCTTGATCTTTCCTTTTGCCAGTTCTTTCATTTGCTTCAAAGTCATAATAAAAATCTCCTTTCGTTGAAACGGTTCTCCCGTTTGAGGAAATTATAACATATTGTATACGATTTGTAAACAGTTTTTGACAAAAAATGTCTTTTTTAGTGGAGTTTACTCCCGTAAATAACCGAGCGGTTTACCGTAGTTTGACGAAGTCGCAGCCAAATTTACGAAGCAAAACTGTGAAGTAAAATCCAGCGAAGCGAGGCGCGCAAGGGAAAGCCGAGTGAGTTTACTCCCGTAAATGATCGAGGCTTTCTCCGTAGCGGAACGAAGCTGCAGCGGATTTTACGAAGCAGTTATCGGTAGATGTCAAATTCATCCCCCTCCGGGAAGAAAAATCCCTGCAAATGCTTCTCCAGCTTCAGAGTCTCCTTTGCGGCCTCAGAGTCGGGGCAGTCGGCTTCAAAGAGAAAGCTGACGATGCGGCTTGCCTCTTGTGCCACGGGAACGACCAGGGCGCCGTGCTCAAAGGTGCGGAGTTTTACCTCAGAAAGGGTGACGGTATCTCCCTTGCGGATAAACTGAGCAAGCTCGTAGGTCTCGCCTGCGCCGCGCTTTTCGTAGGTGATAAAGTGACGGTCCAGAAGGGCGATCAGCTCCTCTTCCCATACCTTGCCCAGGGGAAGCACGTAGCACTTGGGACGGGGACGGGTACGGACGATCTTGCGGTAAATGGTAAGGGGCTTATCCTCCGTCTTCAGCATTTCGCCCGTTTGCACGTCGAAATAGGTAATGGGGAATTTGGGGTCGTTTTCGGGATCGTCGGTATAAGCGCCCTCCACCACGAATTCCCGATCAAAGGGATTCAGAAAGCTTGCACGTTCGCGGCGGCTGGGAGCGTCGTACTTTTCGGGATTTGCGGCTACCTCCTCCAGCATCTTTCTGGCGGCGGTAAACTGCCCCATTACTCTGCGGCGGGAGCGGGCGTTGCCCAGATTGATCCCGCGGCATTCGATAAGCACCGTCATAGCGCCGCGCTCCACGAAGAAACGGGTAGAGGTGGACATTTCCACACCGCTGACGTGATCCAGATAGAAATAATTGCGAATTCCCAGCTTCTGCATCTCGTAGGTTGCCTCAAACAGCAGCTCCAGGTTATTGTCGTACAATTCGGGGTCTGCATTGGGAGCGATGCCGGAGGAAAGCTGAATATCCTCGTAACGCATCACGCGGGAGAGCTTTCTGCTGCGAAGCTCGTGGGCGTCGATCACGAGGCAGGGCTGAAAGGCGCGGAAGGCGCGGAAGCCTCCTTGGTTTTCTACGCTGTAAAGAGAAAAATAGTCACGGTTCAGATCCATCCCTCTGCCGCCCGTTCTGCGGTAGAGGAGCGCGCCCTCGGGATTGGCGCGGGGAATGATATACAAATGGATCTTATCCAGAAGCTTTTCACCCTCGGGCGTGGCAAGATACTTGATCAGTCCCAGAGCCGCGTTGCCGCCGGAGGTCTCGTTTCCGTGGATCTGCGCCTGATAATGCACCACGGGCTTTCCCGTTTTCTGCAGTGCCGCGCCCAGCTCCTCCAGAGTCAGATCCCCCCGGGGAAGATCCTTGGAAAAGACGGCAATGGGAGCGGGAAGATTGTATACTCTGCTTTCAAACAGCGTATACACCTTCATATTGGGGTTCTTTTCTTCCTCTTTGCGGACGAATTCCCACATTTCCTCGTTGGTATAAACGCAGTGCTTGCCCGCGCCCTCTCTTTTTTGGAAGGCGGGGGTATCGAAGATCACCCGGTAGGGCATCCATCGTTCGTCTTCATCGGGAGCGAAGCGATCCCACGCCTCGTAGGAAAAATTCACCTGCTCCTCGGAGGGCTCGTAGCCGTAGCCGGAGCGCTCCTCCAGGGGCAAGGAAAGCGTGGTGTCCTCGGTCAGATCCAGACAACGATCCGCCGTATAAAAGCCCTTCTTCTCCTGACGGATCACGTAGCGATCGGGCGTAAGCTCAAATTTGGTCACACTTCCTGCGGATACGGGGGAAATCTCCGTTTCCTTGTGCAGATCCTTTTCGTCGGGATGCTCTACGGAAAAGACGCGGATACGCGCTCCCTCGGGGGTCTCCACCGTCAAAATGATTTTTTTCTCCATCGTTTACCTCCAAATTGTAAAAAAGGAGCAAGACAAGCTCGCTCCTTTCGTTTTATTTCCAAAATCCTGCAATGAAAATTTCCTTGTCTGCCGCGATGGCTCTTGCGGCAAAACCGTGCATCTCGCTCACGGTAGTCTCCTCGGTAACAAATCCTTTTCCCAAGGGCTTTTTCTCCAGAGCAGCAAAATACGCGTCCTCGGTAAAATCGGTACGCACGTAATAGGAATGGCGCGCGGCGGCGTTGTTCACCTCAGCCACGTCCATTTTTTCGTTGTACAGACAGCCAAGACCCATTTCGATATCCACCAGATCCTGAACGACCGCGTAACCCGTGGGGTATCTGCCCGCACCGGCACCCACAAAGCGGGTCTTGCCGATGTGACTTCCCTCAAAGGCGATCACGTTGTCACAGCCGCGAATGTTCCCCTCGGGGGTCTCGGCAGGAACGAGAGTGGGTTCCACGAAAGCGGCAACGCCCGTTTCCTCGCGCAACGCGGTACCGAACAGTTTCAGTACACAGCCTGCCTCCCTCGCCGCATCAATATCGCACTTTTTCGCCCTGCGGATGCCGAAGGTATCCACCTTCTCATCGTCCACGTCCACGCCAAAGGCTACGGCTGCGGAAAGAGTGGTTTTATGGCGGGTATCCAGACCGTCGATGTCAGAGGAGGGATCCGCCTCCGCAAAGCCGAGTCTCTGGGCTTCTGCCAGAGCCACGTCAAATTCCTGACCGTCGGTCACCATAGCATCCAGAATATAGTTGGTGGTGCCGTTCATAATGCCGTACACGCTTTCCAGCCGGGAAACGCGATGGGCGCGCTGAAGATTCACCAGCCAAGGGATCCCGCCGCCCACAGCGGCAGAATAGCGGAAGGAAACGCCCTTCTCCTTGGCAATGCCCACCAGCTCGCCGTAGTGAAGGCTCACCATCAATTTGTTGGCGGTAACCACGTTCTTCCCGGCAAGGAGACTCTTTTTCACAAAATCATACGCGGGATTCATACCGCCGATCAGCTCCACTACCGTATCCACTTCCGGATCGGACAGGATCACGTTCAGATCCTTCGTCAGCTTCTCGCCGAGCTCGGGGAGCTCGCGGAGATCCAGCACGTATTTTACTTCAAGCCCGGCCTGCTCCTCCAGAATGTCAAAAACACCCTTTCCGACGGTGCCGTAGCCCAAAAGACCAATCTTCATAGTACCCTCCGATGTGTACGCGCGTGAAAAACAAGTGCTTTTCAGCGAAAAATACATTTTTTTGGAATTTTTTCAAAAACCCTTGAATTTTCAAGAAATTTAGCATATTATTATTGATAACATAAATTCAGAAAATAGTCAAGCGAAAATTGTAAAAAGGAAAGTGAATTTGTTATGATTTATCGAAGCACACGCTCCAAGATCACCGCTTCTCCCTGCGAAGCGATCCTGGCAGGAATTGCCCCCGACGGCGGTTTATATCTCCCCGAGGAGTTTTCTTTTCCCGAATTTTGTGCGGAAAAAACCGTGCGAAAGGATTTTTACGGCATTGCCGCCGACGTACTTTTTACCCTCTTCCCCGAATTCGACCGTGAAGAGGTGGAGGAAATGGTTCGAAAGGCTTACGGCGGAAAATTCCAGACCGAGGACGTGACTCCCACCGTCAAGGTTGGGGAGGACTATATTTTAGAGCTGTTCCGCGGTCCCACCTGCGCCTTCAAGGACGTTGCCCTCTCCATTCTCCCCCATCTTCTCTCCAAAAGCCGCGGGAAATTGGGCGTGACCGACCAGATCGTGATCCTGACCGCTACCAGCGGGGATACGGGCAAGGCGGCGCTGGAGGGCTTTTGCGACGTGGAAGGCACGAAGATCCTGGTCTTCTATCCCCACGGCGGTGTCAGCCGAGTACAGCGCGCGCAAATGGTGACCCAGCGCGGCAACAACACCTTCGTTTCCGCCATTGAGGGCAACTTCGACGATGCCCAGACCGGTGTAAAAAATATTTTTGCCGACTTTGCCAAAAACCGTACCATGGAAGGAAGCGGCGCCCGTCTCTCCTCTGCAAACTCCATCAATATCGGCAGACTGGCTCCCCAGATCGTTTATTATTTCAAGGCATACGGCGATCTTCTCCGTGAAGGCAGGATCTCCTGGGGCGATCCGGTGGACTTCGTGGTTCCCACCGGTAACTTCGG
>JAZPZL010000250.1:0-6372 GCA_045544655.1 Eubacteriales bacterium | reverse complement strand
TTGAGTAGATTTCTTGTCTTCCTAAGACCGCTTGGCCTCCGACTTCCTGCGCTCGGCGGCGGGAGAAAACAAGATCCCTCGACAGGCTCGGGATGACGTGTCGGGGGACGTTGTAGAGACCTTCATTTTGTTTCTCAAACTCGTCTCCTTCGTCATCCTGAGCGAAGCGTCAGCGGAGTCGAAGGATCTCAATTTTGAGCGAAAAAATTGGTTTTCTCTCATTCCCTGCGCTTGTCTGCGGGAGGCAGATTGCCTCCCCTACGAATAACACCACACCCCACGGAATCCCGCCTTTGTCACCGCGAAATCGCGGCTATATTTGCCTTCCCTTTTTCGGTGAAATTTTTGGGGTCAAGGGACTTTTTTGAAAAAGTCCCTTGCAGGGCTCGGGGCAGCGCCCCGCAAAAACCCGGCAACGGGCAGAGCCCCGTACTGCACCCTGCAAAGCATCAAAAAAAGAAGAGACACCTTCCACAAGGGAAGATGTCTCTTTTGTAATACCGTTTTGCTTAGAACAGGTCGACTTTACCGAAATTGCTTTCGGCAGCCGCGTCAGCTTGGGTCTTTTCATCCAGAACGGAACCGTTTCCGGTGTAAGAAATTCCCAAAATATCCTCGGTGTCAAACTGTGTCAGTTCAGCAGAAGGTGCTTCATAAGTCTTTTTCATTTAAGCGCACCTCCTTATTTGCAAGCTACAGCCTTCTGAATGTATACCAGGAATGCGGTCGCGTTGTTCTTGTTCACGTTGGTATCGTCGTTTGCAAGCTTATTTGCAAGAGCCTCGATGGAAGCGGTATAGGTCATATAAACCTGACCCTCCGCATTCTGAACGGAGATCACGAATTCATCTGCCATTGCCTCGTGAGCAACGAAGATGTCAGCCGTAATGCCGTCCGCAGTGGTAACTGCAGCAAATTCCTTGTCACCTACCACAAACTTCGCATCGGTGGGAATCGGGCTCAGTCCAACGGAAAGTCTGATACCTGCCGCGTCACCCATCAAAAGGGTAGCGTTGGTATTTTCATTCACGATCTGGTCACCCAGCTCACCCTTTGCTGCTACGGGTTCGTTTGCAGTAACTGCATCGGGAGTCAAGGTGTTTGCAAGACCCTGGTTGTAAACGTTGTGGAATTCGATCACAGCGTCAGCGTAAGCCTTCCACTTCGCATTTTCAGCCCATGCGGTCTGCGCCATAACAGCCAGATCCACGATGCTGTATTCCATGGTCTCCAGCAAGGGAGAGGTTACGGTGAACTCATCACCGAAGGAGCCAAGTCCAATGCCGTCGAAGAGGATGGAGTACTTGTTCTCCTTGATCTCGTCGTAACCGCCGGTGGCAATAGTGGTGTCACCCAGTTTTACGGTATAGGTGAATACGTCGCCGTAAGCTTCAACGTCGTCTTGGTTAAACACGATGCGAACACCGATTCTCTCACCGAGACGGAGAGTAGCACCGACGGGAAGCACTGCAGAACCCTTCACCAGGATGGTATCGTCCTCGACGCAGGAGCCGTAACGAGCATCGTCAACGATGGTGTACTGAGAGCCTGCAGGAAGCTTGAGGTAGTCGTGAGCCTGCCAGCCCTCGGTCTGATGAACGGAAAGTTCACCGGTCAAAGCCTTGATCTCGAGATTGGTCAGCACGCCGATTTCGATGGTCTCGCCGTTGGCGGTGAAGCTGTCGAAGGTACCCTCGCGCAGGAGAGACAGTTCCGTGCCTGCGATCTGTTCACCGGTGATGGTGCAGATGTAGCCCTCGGCCAGAGTTACGTTCTGTCCGCCCTTTGCAACGCCGTAGATATTGCCGTCGATCTTACCGCCCTTGATGATAAGGGTGACATTACCGGTCAGAACGTCTGCGGCAGAAGCATCTGCGCCGTAGTTTACGCCGCCGACTACGTTACCGTTCAGTTCGCCGCCCAGGATCTCGAGGACGACGTTACCGTTCATGGTACCGTTTCTGGTTGCGCCTGCAATGGCGTTGCGCAGAGAAGCGCCGTCATAGCCGTTGAAGGTACCGCCGTAAACGGTGGTCTTTACGTTACCGTTCAGCTTGGTGGAGTTGCCGCCGCCTACGCCCCAGAAGCCGGTAAAGGTACCGCCGTAGATCTCGTTTTCAACGGCGAACTCTGCCTCGGTATTGGTATGGGTACCGGCAGAACCGCCGAATACGTAGGAACGCTTGGCATTAAAGCCGGGTCCGAATTCGCCTGCAGCGTAGAAGGTATTCTTGATAACGCCGGTGTAGAGAGCACTGCCGTTACCAAGGAAGAACTGCTTGTTGCCGGAGGAAACGCCCTCGCCGCCGTAGAAGTTGTTGGTGACGGTGGGACAGTTTACCACACCGCTGCCGGGCGTACCGCCGTAGAAGTTGGTCTCAAACTTGCCGCCGTAGATATTGTTGGTAATACCGCCGGGGATGGTGCAGTTTCTCAAGCATCCGCCGTAGTAAGCGTGCTCGGTGGTACCCTTGCTGTTTACGGTGTCGTCGAAGGTACCGCCGTATACGTTGTTGGTAATGCTTGCGATGTTGGAGGTCACGCCATCAGTCAGAAGACCGTAGGAGCCGCCGAAGAACTGCTTGTAATCGCCGTAGTAGAAGGTGGTAGTAATGTTACCGGTGGTAGTGTTGTAGGTTTCACCCTCTTCCAGACCTTCTGCCAGAGATGCATACATCTTCTGGATGGCGGTACGGCTTGCTTCTTCCACTGCCAGAGCAGCTGCAACCTTAGAGGGGAAGTTGACGTTGTCATAGCCGCCGCCGTAAATATAACCGATGCTGTCGCCGTTATTGTAGAACTTCAGTTCGGGAGCTTCTTCGCCCTCGGTAAGCTCTTTACCGTAGGTGTTGATGATGTTACCGTTGATCACACCGTAGTCGGAGCCGCCGTAGATTCTGTAGTACTTACCGGTGATCACGTTGTTGACAACGTCACCGTTGATGATACCCCAGCGCATACCGCCGTGGAGGGTGATATACGTAGTGGAGCCGCCTTCCTTGGTCCAGCAACCGCCCTTGAGGGTGTTGGTAATGCCGGTACAGGTATTGGTGTCGTAAACGGTCTCAACGTAGCCGCTGCCTGCGATCACCTGGTCGCGGAACTTAAAGCCGCCTTCCAGCATAGTATCCTCGTCAAAGTACTTGTACAGTTCGTTTTCGGAGTCTCTGCAGGGGTTGTCTGCGCCGGGAAGGAAGTTATTTTCAATGGTGGTACAGGGACCCTGTCTGTGTCCGCCGTAGATCCAGTTCATACCGGAGTCACCGCCGTAGAAATTGTTGACGATGGGACAAGCGCCGTTGATGCTGGCCTGTGCACCCATGAAATCGTGCTGATCACTAAACAATCCGCCGTAGAGGTTGTTGGTGATGCTCACGCCTGCGCCGTCCTTACCGCCGCCGTAGTAGGGAGCCGTAAAGGTACCGCCGTAGATGTTGTTCACAACAGACATACAATAGGAGTCACCGGTGCCGTAGTAGCCGTAATCACCGGTGGTCTTGTTACCGGAAACGAATTTGGTACCGAATTCACCGCCGTAGACGTTGTTGATAAACGCCTGGTTACGGCTGTTCTGACCGCCCATGAACATATTGGCTTCAAAGGTACCGCCGTAGATGTTGTTGGTAACAGTGTAGCCCTTCACGGTGGTGTTGGTAGAGCTGTAGACACGGTTTACGGGCATATAGTTGCTCTTCCAGGTACCGCCGTGTACGTTGACCTCAATGTCGCAAAGGTCCTTGCCGCAGGAGGATTCGCCGCGGAAGGTTCCGTAGGTACCGCTGTAAACGTGGCTAACCAGGCTTTCGGTAACGGTGTTGTAGGAGTTCTCTTTTGAGGTGTTGTAATAGCCGTTACCGCCCCAGATGTAGTTGGAAATAGCCTTCTCGGTATTCTCCAGAGCAATGTGGTTCTCGATGCTCATGGTAATGGTATGATTCTTATTCTTGACGGTCTCGCCGTCTTCCTCGTAGGTGGGAGCATTACCGGAGCCGCCGCCGTAGAAGTCATCAAATACAGGCATACCGCCCAGATAGTTGGTGATCTTATTTACGGTACCCTGATCCGTACCGCCGTAAATGGAGTACTTGGTAGCACCGTCAATGCTTACGAACTGAGGATAGCCCTTGATCACGTTGGTAACTTCCTCGGTGGTTCTGGTAACAAGCGTACCGTAGAAGGGGCAGTGGAATACGGGATATTCTTCCGCAGTGCCGGAAACGAAGTTATAAATATGGGAATTAAAGTTGCTGGAACGGGACTTGTTCGCAACCTGGTAACGGTAGAAGGTACCGCCGGTGATCTCGTTACATACGGAGGGAGGAACGTTTGCATCGCCGCCGTCGTAGGAGCCGCCGAAGAAGCCGGTGTTGGAGGTAACAACGCCACTGGTCAAGCCGCCGAAGGTACCGCCGCTGATCTTATTGTGAACGGCAACGCTGGCAGTCAGGGTAGTGCCGTCGTGAGGCAGAACGGTGGAAACGGGAGTTGCTTCTTCAAATTCACCGCCGTAACGAACGGTGGAAAATACGTAGAGCTGACCGCCCTGAACCTCGTTGACGACCTTACCGGTTGCCTGCATAGCACCGTAGTAACCGTTGGCGCCGCTGGTCTTGTTGGAACCGACGGTACCGCCGGTCATCAGGAAGTGGTAATCACCAAAAAGCTTGGTAGTAGCGGTAGAAGAGTTTGCAACGGGCTGGATCCAGGGAGTCCAGGTAGGAACGGTTGCATCGTCCTCGTGGATCTCGAAGGTCAGATCACCAACCATCATACAAAGGTTGGTAAGTCTGATACCTACGTCGCCGTAGCCGCCTGCACGGCCGCCACGGAGAATGAGCTTGGTATCACCAACGTGGGTCTCGTTGTACGTGGCGTTATGGCCATCTGCCGCCAGGTACTGCGCGCCGCCGGAAAGAAGCTCCAGACGAGCCTCGCGAACGGGGGAGATACCCTTTCTTGCACCGGAATAAACGTAGTCAGCCAGGGTGCTGTCAGAGGTTGCTACGGTACCGCAGTCCAGAATCATATAGGCAGAGGTCTGCCAGGGCTTCAGGACGCAGTTTTCCTTTATAATATTACCTGCGCGGAAAGGTGCGCTTTCAGCTTCCGCCTGAACGTCGGCAACCTGCTGCTCGGTCAGATTGGCGGTAACGTCAGCCTTTAATCTTCTCAAAGAGTAGATCATGGGGATCGTTACGTTGTCGCCGAAGGAGCCGACTGCAGCAATGTGCATATCGTTATTGGAAGTGGGAAGCTTGGCATCGGCAGTATTCAAGCCGGTGCAGCCCTCGCCGAAGATCATACCGGTCTCCAGCAGGTCGTCATTATTCAGGTTTGCAGCAACCTTGTCTGCATCCCAGCCGATGAAGCAGTCCATTACCTGGCAGTCGCCGTAGAAATAGGTGTAAGCAATGCTGCCAACGTGAACGTTTTCGAATACCAATTCACCGCAGCCTGCGTAGAAGGTAACGGTCTTACCGGCAGAGCCGCCGGAAATGGTAAGGTTATTGAAATAGTAGTCGTTGGTCGCATTGTAACCGTTATTAGCGGTGGTAATGGTAGATGCTTTGTCAGCATCCGTACCGGTGATGACAATGGGGAGTTTGGTATTATCATCACGGAAGATGGTGGCAGTCTCGAACATGGTATAGCCGCTGATACCGTTTGCGGCATCAGGGGACGTATAGATCGAGGAGTCCGTGCCGGAGAACTGGATCTCCAGAACGGCGCCTGCTGCCCAGGTTTCGTCTGCCGCCTTGTCGAGACATGCTCTGATGGTATCGCCGTCAGTACCGACTACGTAGGTAGTGGTAGCGTCGGGAATACGCGTGTCACTTGCAGAAGCACCGGTGAAGAGAACACCGACCGCACAAGCGCACAGAAGCACTGCCGCGAGAAGCACAGACCAAAGCTTTGCGTTTCTCATAGTTTTTCCTCCTAAAAATATATTGGATCGCGGAGCGATCATATTTTGACTGAGCCGTGTCAAGGTAAAAACCAAGCCTCCGACCCAAGCACCAATGGGCAGTTACCCATTTTGATACATATTCATTTTACCCTACAAGCAAAGAATTGTCAAGGCATTTTTCGTTTTTTGACCGGGTTCACCGCCTTTTCCTTTTCCCTTACGAAAGCTCTTGTGGTTCAAAAAATCTCAACCACAAGATATAGTAGAAAGGCTTGCTCCCGCTCCGTCGCTTTTTGAAAAAAGCTTGGCAAAAACTTGCTCTTGTCGCTTTTTTGAAAAAAAGCTTAGCAAAAAACTTTCCCTCGGGGGGGAAAATTAATCATTTGCACCGTTTCCGAGCATTGTGAATAGATCCCGATTCTCTGCGCTTGGTGGCTGGAGGCAGATTGCCTCCCCTACGAATA
>JAZPZL010000249.1:0-2310 GCA_045544655.1 Eubacteriales bacterium | reverse complement strand
AAAAGGAACCCGAATTCGGGTTCCTTTTTTGATCAATAGAAGTTGGTTCCTTGCATTCTGGCATTGATCTGCTTGAAGGTATTGGTCATCAGATAGTGGTCGTAGTAGCGCTCGATCTCAAATTCGTGTTTACCGAATTCGTCGGCAAACTTTTTCGCCAATGCCGCCGCCTTGTAATTCTGTCCTGAGGCTTTTGCCTTCATTACCTCGCAGAAGTGATCGCAGTATTCGGCGTGAAGCTCGAGCAATCGCCAGGAAACCGTCTGCGGACGGGTAGGCTTGGGATGGGGCTGCTTGGAGGCAAGGACCCTTTCCTCCTCGGCAAGATCGTGAATGGCATCCAGACGGGGAACGCGGGCGGGATCGTAGTACTTGGAAACCTTGTTATCAACGCTCTTCTTTGCGGAAACGTAGCCGTAATCAAAGGTGTTGCTGATCCGTTCCAAAAGATCGTAGACCTTTTCCCAGTTTTCTCCGTAAATATGGGAGAAGTAGTCTTCCTTCAGCTCTTCCCAGGTGATCTCACGGTTCAAAAGGGTCTCTGCGTAAACGTGAATGGCAAAGCCGTTGGGCCAGAAGCTTCTCTGAGAGCCGTCCTCCACGTAGCCGTCCAGACCGCAGAAGCGCAGTCCCCGGATGTCCTCGTAAACTCTGCGGGCGATGTAGATCCCACCGGGGTCTCTCATCTGACGAGTCCAGAAATGATACTCGTAGGAGAAGGCGGGACCCTTCCAAACCTTTTGCCACTGACGGAACAGAGCCATGCTCTCTTCAGCGGTCCTGGGCGTTTCCCAACCGTTGTAAACGAAGGAAATGGGCTCAGGCAGAACGCTGTCCTCGTTGACGCTGGAAAGGTAGGAACGGGAAATGGGTGCGTACAGAAGAGAAAAACGCTTGGGATTGGTAATGGTAAATTCCACGGGGGCAAACTGAGTATCTACGTAAGCGATGAATACGATGCGGGTGTCCAGTCCCTTTGCGCTCAGCTTCTCGTCGATCTCATTCATAATGAGCATATACCAGTCGCTGGGTCTCTTCTTCTTGCATTCGTTGCATTCGCAGTAGTTCTTATCCAGGTCCGCCAGCCATACGTGCAGATAGTCCACGTTGGTGTGCTTCAGGGCGTACTCCACCACCGCTTGGGCCATAGTGGTCCTCACGTAAGGATTGGAATAGCAAAGATTGGTCCAGTAGGTGTGATTGCGGTACAGATCCCGCTTGCCGTTCAAAAGTGCCAGATATTGGCGGGTCTCCTCCGGTACCTCCTTGGTGAAGCGATCCATTCCGAAGGGCTCTGCCGCCCAGCCGTGTCCCATATCGTGGAACATCAGACCGCGCTTGGCGATCTCCGTTTCACACTGGCGCTTCCATTGCACTACCTGCATGGGATCGAGTCCCTCGGGCTTGCGGTTTGCTTCGTTGCCGTGGTGGTTATAATAATGAGAATAATAGCCGTAAGGAATGACGAATTCCATCATATATACGTTCAGCTCTTGCTTGGCGTAAAATTCAATGGTCTCCAGCATTGCCTGCTGACTTTCCGCGCCCTCGTTGCAGTGACCGCGGAATCGGTGATCTGCTTTTTTGTGGTACTTCTTTCCCTCGATCTCCTTCAGGGGAATGAATTCTCCGTCCACCCCTGGATAAAGCCAGCGGCAACCGTTCAGCTTCAGAAATCTGTATACGGCGAACAAAATGCTTCTCGGATTGGAGCCTGCCAGAATTCCGCCGTTTGCATCGGTATCAATATGAACCACGTCGTCCAGAACGGGATCTTCCACCTCGTCCGTGGGAAGACCGAAATCCTCCAGAAGACCCAAGCGGAAGCCGTCCTTGGCATTCGGTTCGAAGGAAATCTCCACGTCGCCGCCGTCGGGCATCATCATTCTCAAATACTTTTTCAGCTCCTCTGCGGCGTAGACGACGGTGTGATCCACCCGCAGCATTTTGATCTGTCTCATAACTCCTCCTGGACCTTTCATTTCTGCTATCATAGCACGAAGGAAAATGCTATGTCAACGCTTCCCGGGGAAAAAGGCTTTTTTTATAGCCTTCGCAGGGGACTTTCGTCACGACGTCCCGTTGCCCCTTTTCAAGCGAAAAAAGTTTCCCTTTTATTCTTTTCTGTTTTATGGTATAATCAGTTCGATAAATTCCAATTTTACGGAGGAATAAAGATGCTTAAACACGTTGGCACAAATACAATAGAGACGGAGAGATTAATACTTCGAAGGTTCGAATATACAGATGATGACGCAATGCTTAAATATTGGGTTGCAGACGAGAAAATACAATCATTATATTCTGAAC
>JAZPZL010000248.1:0-8039 GCA_045544655.1 Eubacteriales bacterium | reverse complement strand
TGAATCAGCCTGTGGACTTTGACTCCAGCGGCAAGGAAGACCTGGACGACGCCATCTATCTCCTGTACCACGTCAACTTTCTCGGAAAATACCCCTTACACTAATTTTCAAAAGCAAATGCCCTCGTCTTATGTAGGCGAGGGCATTTATCGTTTTTATGATGCGGAAAGCTAGTCGGATATTTTGCTTTTTCTAAAAAAATGCTCCTACTTTTTTGTTTACAGATTGCAAAATTTGTGCTATAATATATTTAATATGGATCAATATGCGCAGAGAAGGGAGGATCGGCAATGGATCATTTTAAATTGGTATCGGAATACGCCCCCACGGGGGATCAGCCCGAGGCGATCCAAAAGCTGGTAAACGGCATCAAAAACGGTGCCAAGGAGCAAACGCTTTTGGGCGTTACCGGATCGGGTAAGACCTTTACCATGGCAAATATTATTGCCAATCTCAACCGTCCCACCCTTGTTCTTGCTCATAATAAAACCCTTGCCGCACAGCTTTGCAGTGAGTTTCGTGAATTCTTTCCCGAAAACGCGGTGGAATACTTTGTTTCCTATTACGATTATTATCAGCCCGAAGCGTATATTCCCGGCAAGGACGTTTATATCGAAAAGGATTCCGCCATCAACGAGGAGATCGATAAGCTTCGCCACAGCGCCACCTCCGCTCTTTTTGAGCGCAGAGACGTGATCATTGTGGCATCCGTTTCCTGTATTTATACCCTGGGTGATCCTGCGGAATACTCTTCTATGACCGTATCCCTCAGACCCGGTATGGAGCTTTCACGGGACGATCTTCTTCGCAAGCTCGTCGATATTCAGTACGAGCGAAACGATCTGAATTTTGTGCGCAATAAATTCCGCGTTCGCGGTGACGTGGTGGATATTTTCCCCGCGGGGAACAGTGAGACCGCCATACGCGTGGAGTATTTCGGAGACGAGATCGACCGCATTGTGGAATTCCACGCTTTGACGGGTACCACCGTGGCAACGTTGAATCATATCGTCATTTATCCCGCCAGCCACTATACCACGAGCCTTGAAAAACGGGAGCGTGCCATTCACGAGATCGAAGCGGAATTGGCGGAGCGTATCCGGTATTTTGAAAGTCAGGGAAGAGTGCTGGAGGCACAGCGTCTCCGGGATCGGGTGACTTACGATATGGAAATGGTGCGGGAGATCGGGTACTGTAGCGGCATTGAGAACTATTCCCGTGTTTTTGCAGGCAATCCTCCCGGCAGTACGCCCTTTACCTTGCTGGATTATTTTCCCGAGGATTACGTGTTGATGATCGACGAATCCCACGTGACGATCCCTCAGGTCAGAGCGATGAGCGCAGGGGATCGGGCGAGAAAAGAAAATTTGGTGGAGTACGGCTTCCGCCTCCCCTCCGCCTTTGATAACAGACCCCTTCGTTTCGAGGAATTCGAGGAGAGAATGGGGCAGACCGTTTACGTCAGCGCAACCCCTGCCGAATTCGAGCTGGAGCGCAGTGAACAGATCGTGGAGCAGATCATCCGTCCCACGGGACTTCTGGATCCCGTCTGTGAGGTTCGGAAGACCGAAGGGCAGATCGACGATCTCATTGGAGAGATCCTGACCCGCGTTGACAAAAAAGAGCGGGTGCTGGTAGTAACTCTTACCAAAAAAATGGCTGAGGATCTGACCGAGTATCTGACGGAGAAGGGGATCCGCGTCCGCTATATGCACCACAACGTGGAAACCATGGAGCGTGTGGAGCTTCTGAAGGATCTGCGCCGCGGCGAATTTGACGTATTGGTGGGAATTAATCTGCTCCGCGAGGGTCTTGACCTTCCCGAGGTATCCTTGATCGCCATTCTGGATGCGGACAAGGAGGGCTTTTTGCGAAGCCGCAGAAGCCTGATTCAGATCATCGGCAGAGCCGCCCGTCACGTGGAAGGAAAGGTCATTCTCTACGCTGATACCATAACGGATTCCATGAAAAGCGCTTTGGATGAAACCGCTCGCAGAAGAGGACTTCAGGAAGCGTATAATAAAGAACACGGCATTACCCCGCGGGGTATCGTGAAGAAGGTGCAGTCTCTTCCCACCGTAACGGAGAAGGAAACTACTCCCGCTAAGACCAAGAAAAAGACAAAGATGACTGCTGCCGAAAAGAGTAAGCTTGCGGAAAAGCTTCGCTTTGAGATGATGGCGGCAGCAAAAAGATTGGATTTTGAAACTGCGGCGGCACTGCGAGATCAGCTTCGCGCTCTGCAGGGTGAATCGTAAAGACAAAGGAAAAAAGAAGTGGCACAAGAAAAAATCGTTATCAAGGGCGCTCGCGTCCATAATCTGAAAAACGTCTCTTTGGAGATCCCCCGTGATAAACTGGTGGTTTTTACCGGCCTCTCCGGAAGCGGAAAATCCTCCCTGGCATTTGATACCATTTTTGCCGAGGGAAACCGTCGTTTCGTGGAGTCCCTGTCCTCCTACGCCAGAATGTTCCTCGGACAGGTGGATAAGCCTGACGTGGATAGCATTGAGGGGCTTTCTCCCGCGATCTCCATCGACCAGAAAACTACCAGTAAAAACCCCCGTTCCACCGTGGGTACCGTTACGGAGATCTACGATTATCTCCGTCTGCTTTACGCCCGCGTGGGGATCCCTCACTGTCCCATCTGCGGAAAGGAGATTCGCGCACAGTCCGTGGATCAGATCGTCGACCGTATTCTTGCCCTGCCCGAGGGAACCCGCTTTCAGGTGCTTTCCCCCGCAGTGAGAGGGAAGAAGGGCATGCACGAGAAGGTGTTTGATGAAGCGAGGGAAAACGGCTTCGTCCGTGTCAAGGTGGACGGCTACGTATACGATCTGGAGAATCTTCCCGAGCTGGATAAGAAGAAAAAGCACGAGATCGAGATCGTGGTGGACAGACTTGTGATGAAGGAGGGCATTCGCTCCCGATTGACCGGCTCCGTGGAAACCGCCTTGAAGCTTTCCGGCTCCTCCGTGATCATTGATCTTGTTTCCGTAGAAGAGGGAGATGCAAATAAGTATCTGACCTTTTCTGCTGCTTTTGCCTGCGAGGAACACAATTTCAGCATCGGTGCTTTACAGCCCCGTATGTTTTCCTTTAATAATCCTTACGGCGCCTGCCCCGCTTGCGACGGTATCGGTGTGAAGTCCTCCGTTTCACCTCGTCTTCTGATCCCCGATCTGACCAAAAGCCTGGCGGACGGCGGTATCGTTTGCAACGGATTCAAAACCATGAAAGAGGATAACTGGTCGGGACTTTTGTACAAGCAGGTCATCGAGCCTTACGGCTTGACCTTGAAAACGCCTTTCTGCGAGTATTCCGACGAGGCGATGAACGCACTGCTGTATGGCACCGGGGACGTTCTCTATACCATTCCCTTCCGTGAAGGCGGTGTTTTGCAGCATTATACGACCGCCTTTCCCGGTGTAGTTAATCGAATTATGGAGCGCTACCGCACCTACAAGGATTCCTATTACGAAGAATTCTTTGAGGACGAGCTTTGCGCCGAATGCCACGGCAAACGCCTGAAGCCTGAGATCCTTGCGGTTACGGTGGGCGGCATCAATATTGCCGAATTTTGTGATCTTTCCGTGGAGAAGGAACTGGAATTTATCGAAGGACTTGCATTTACCGATAAAGAAAGGAAAATCGCCAAGGAGATCATCAAGGAGATCCGCTCCCGCCTGGAATTTTTGAAGAGTGTCGGGCTGGGGTATCTCACCCTTTCCCGAAAAGCGGGAACCCTCTCCGGCGGTGAAAGTCAGCGCATCCGCCTGGCAACCCAGATCGGTTCCAGCCTGATGGGAGTTCTTTATATTCTGGACGAGCCCAGCATCGGTCTGCATCAGCGGGACAATTCCAAGCTGATCAAAACCTTGAAAAAGCTTCGCGACACGGGAAATACCGTCATCGTGGTAGAGCACGATACCGAAACCATGGAGAACGCCGATTACATCGTGGATATCGGTCCCGGCGCCGGGGTTGGCGGAGGCAAGGTGGTCGCCGCAGGTACGCTGGAGGAGATCAAAGCGAATAAAAACTCCATTACCGGGCAGTACCTTTCCGGTGAAAAATGCATCGAGATCCCTAAGGAGCGGAGAAAAGGCAACGGTAAGAGCCTTGTGATCTGTGAGCCGCGCCAGAATAATCTGAAGGGAATGGACGTGGAGATCCCTCTGGGGAAGATCGTTTGCGTGACCGGTGTTTCCGGAAGCGGAAAAAGCTCTTTGATCAACGGAATCTTATACCCTTACCTTGCAAAGCAGCTGAACAGAGCCAATGCTGCTCAAGGAAATTTCCGTGAGATCCGCGGCATCGAGGCGTTGGATAAGGTGATCGCCATCGACCAATCTCCCATCGGAAGAACGCCCCGCTCCAATCCCGCCACGTATACCGGACTCTTTACCGAGATCCGCAATGTGTTTGCCAAAACCCAGGACGCCGTGATGCGCGGCTTTGGTCCCGATCGCTTTTCATTCAACCTTCGGGGAGGCAGATGCGAGGCTTGTCAGGGCGACGGAACGGTGAAGATCGAAATGCACTTTCTGCCAGACGTATACGTAAATTGCGACGTGTGCCACGGCAAGCGTTATAACCGCGAGACCCTGGAAGTGAAATTCAAAGGAAAATCCATTGCGGACGTATTGGATATGACGGTTTCGGAAGCACTGGTATTCTTTGATGCCATCCCGTCTCTCAAGCGCAAATTACAGACCTTGCAGGACGTGGGATTGGGCTACGTCAAGCTGGGGCAATCCTCCACGACCCTTTCCGGCGGCGAAGCGCAGAGAGTGAAGCTTTCCTGCGAGCTTTCCAAGCGCGGTACCGGCAAGACCTGCTATATTCTGGACGAACCCACCACGGGTCTGCATTCCGAGGACGTAAACAAGCTTTGCTCCGTTTTGGACCGACTGGCAGACGGTGGGAATACCGTGATCGTGATCGAGCATAATCTGGACGTGATCGCCCGTGCCGATCATATCATTGATCTGGGTCCCGAAGGGGGAGACGGCGGCGGCACCGTCGTGGTGACCGGAACTCCCGAAGAGGTGGCGGCGTGTGAAGCATCTTACACGGGACAGTATTTGATTCCCGTTTTGAAACGAAAAAAATAACTCTTTTTGAAAGGAAATAATATGATCCCCGAAAGATTGGAAGCGGTGTTGGATCAGGTGGAAAAGCCCGGTCGCTACATCGGCGGTGAGTTTAATGAGATCGTCAAGGACAAAGAAGGGAAGACCCGCGTTGCCTTTTGCTTTCCCGATACCTACGAGATCGGTATGTCAAACCTTGGGATGAAGATCCTTTACGGCGTCCTGAATGAAATGGAGAACGTCTGGTGCGAGCGGGTATTTGCGCCTTGGCCCGATATGGGGGATCTGCTTCGCAGGGAAAACGTGCCTCTTTATGCCCTGGAAAGCGGTGATAGCATCCGTGATTTTGATTTTTGCGCGTTTACTATGCAGTACGAGCTTTGCTATACAACCGTACTTTATATGCTGGATCTGGCAGGAATTCCGTTCCGCGCCAAGGATCGGGGTGAAAACGATCCCATTCTTCTCTGCGGCGGTCCTTGCACCTACAATCCCGAGCCCTTCGCCGACTTTTTCGATATTATGTCTATCGGTGAGGGAGAGGAAGCGCTTCCCGAATTGATGCGTCTGTACGAGAAATGCAAAAAGGCAGGGAAGAGTAAAGAAGAATTTTTGCGTGAGGCTTCTCATTTGGAGGGCTTTTACGTTCCTTCTCTTTACGAGGTTACATACGCCGAGAACGGTTCTATCGCTTCCTTTGCTCCCAAATTTGAAGACGTACCCGCTGTGATCAAAAAGCGGATCGTCAAGGATTTTGAAAACTCTTTTTACCCCACCTCTCCCGTTATTCCCCACGTGGAAGCGGTACACGACAGAACCGTTTTGGAGGTGTTTCGCGGCTGTATCCGCGGATGTCGCTTCTGTCAGGCAGGTATGACCTGCAGACCCATTCGTGAGCGCAGTCCCGAGAAGCTGAACGAGCTGGCAAAAAAAGCAACGGAAGGCTCCGGCTATCCGGAGATCTCTATGTGCGCGCTATCCATTTCCGATTATTCGGGACTGTCCTCTATGTGCGAAAAGCTCTTGTCCTGGTGTCCTGATGAAAAGATCCGTCTTTCCTTGCCCTCCATGCGTGTAGACAGCTTTTCTCAAAAGATCATGGAGGAGATCCCCGGTCTGAAAAAAGGCTCCTTCACCTTCGCTCCCGAGGCGGGTACACAGCGTCTGCGTGACGTGATCCACAAGGGCGTTACCGAGGAGGATATTACCCGCACCATGAATTACGTGTTTTCCGCAGGAATGTGCGCGGTGAAGCTGTACTTTATCGACGGACTTCCCAACGAGACCGATGAAGACGTGAAGGAAATTTCCCGGCTTGCACAGAGAATCGTAAATCTCTATTATCAGAATCCCGATAAGCCCAAGGGCAAAAGCGTCAGCGTGAATATCAGTGTTTCTTGCTTTATTCCCAAGCCTCAGACTCCTTTCCAGTGGGCGGGGCAGAACTCCTTGGAGGAGGTGGAGCGGAAGCAGCAGCTGGTGCGGGATAACATCAATACCCGCAAGGTCAGCTACAACTGGCATGACGCCAGATCCAGCCGCGTGGAGGCGATCCTTGCAAGAGGAGACAGAAGGCTCTCCGAGGCTATTATATCCGCTTATGAAAAAGGACAGAAATTTGATTCCTGGGACGAATATTTCTCCCTTGAAAACTGGGAAAACGCCATTGCCGAAGCAGGTCTTGATTCCTCCTTCTACGCCAACCGCGAGATCCCCGAGGATGAGATCCTTCCCTGGGATCATATCTCCGCTTTGGTATCCAAGTCCTATTTGCTTTCGGAGTACAAAAAGGCTATGAACATTCTGTAAATTCTTCATTTTTTGAAGATTTCTCCAAAGGAATTTTCGCGGAGCACTTGATTTTTGATTTGCTCTGTGTTAGAATAATTCGAAAAAAATTCACACACGGTCTTTTTTCGCAAAGCGGGTCGGCTTTTGCCGTGCTTTGTTCGGGCCGTGGCGGGTAAAACCCGGAAAGGAAAAATCATGAGCAACATTATCTCTATGAAGCAGCTCCTGGAAGCGGGAGTTCACTTCGGACACCAGACCAGAAGATGGAACCCCAAAATGGCAGAGTACATCTTCACCCAGAGAAACGGTATCCACATCGTTGACCTGCAGAAGACCGTGAAGAAGGTTGAGGAATCCTACAACTTCGTTCGCGATCTGGCTCAGGAGGGTGGCACCATTCTCTTCGTAGGTACCAAGAAGCAGGCTCAGGACGCCATCAAGGAAGAGGCTCTGAGATGCGGTATGTACTACGTAAACGTTCGTTGGCCCGGCGGTATGCTGACCAACTTCAAGACCATTAAGAAGAGCATCGCTCGTCTCAACAAGCTGAAGAAGTTTGAGGAAGACGGTACCTTTGATCTTCTGCCCAAGAAGGAAGTTCTTGAGCATAAGAAGGAGATCGCCGATCTGGAAAAGAACTACGGCGGTATCAAGGAGATGGAAGGTCTTCCCAGCGCAATTTTCGTAGTTGACCCCAAGAAGGAAAGAAACGCAGTTCTCGAAGCAAAGAAGCTCGGTATTCCCATGGTTGCCATCGTTGATACCAACTGTGATCCCGACGAGGCTGATTATATCATCCCCGGTAACGATGACGCGATCCGCGCCATCCGTCTGATCGCTTCCGTAATGGCAAACGCCGTTATCGAAGGCCGTCAGGGCGAAGATGCTTTCGCTGCAGAGCAGACCGAAGAGGCTGCTGAAGCTGCAGAAGAGAAGGCAGAAGAAACCACCGAAGCATAATTACCGAAGAGAAAGGAAAGTACGATTATGGAAATCACTGCAAAGGCAGTTGCCGCTCTCAGAGCAAAGACCGGCATCGGCATGATGGAATGCAAGAAGGCACTTGTAGAAGCAAACGGCAACGAAGATGAAGCGATCAAGATCCTTCGCGAGAAGGGCTTGGCGGTAGCTGCTAAGAAGGCCAGCCGCATC
>JAZPZL010000247.1:0-15634 GCA_045544655.1 Eubacteriales bacterium | reverse complement strand
GCCTCTGCCTCCCCGTAGCACATTGCACGCGAAAGCTTTTCCGCGACCTCTTCGCCCTTCAGAAGCGCCAGGAGACGGAATGCGAAATCACCTGCGGTACCTGCACCGCGGGAGGTAAGGATCTTACCGGACAAAACGCATTTTTCATAGGATACTTCTTTGCAAAAAAGACCGTCCTCCATACCGGGATAACAGGTAGCGCGTTCATTTTCAAGAAGCCCCAGCTCACCGAAAACGGTGGGAGCGGCGCAGATCGCGGCAAGGATCCCACCCTTTGCGTGATGCTGACGAATCCGGTTACAAAGCGCCTCGCACTCCTTCAGATGGATCGTTCCCGGCATACCGCCGGGAAGAAGGATCACGTCCTCCGAGTCGCAAAGCTCGGCAAGCACCGTATCTGCAACAAAGGGAATGCCGTGAGCGCCCGTAACCGTCTTTGAATCCGTAATACTGCAGGTACGCACTTCTGCGCCGCCGCGACGCAAAATATCAATGGGGGTAACGGCCTCGATCTCCTCAAAGCCCTCCGCTAAAAATACAGTAATCATAACTGCTCCTCACAAGATTTTCTCGCAAACGATGCGATAAACACCCTCTGCAATTTTTTCACGGGACATAAGCTCTCCCTCGTCGTTGACACAGGATAGGCTTTCCCAGCCCCATGCCGCAGCGCATTTTTCGGCGGCAAGCGCCGCTTTTTTCAAATGCTCCCGATTTTCGTGAATGTCCTTTTTCTCACCGCGAACGTCGATCAGCTCCAGACTCTTTTCCACGGGAACCTTCAAAAGCAAGGTCAGATCCGGCGCGGGCAAGCCCAGCTTTACAAATTCAAAATCATACAGCCATTCGAGAAACGCCTCGTGCTGGCTTTCATCCAATTTGGTCAGCTGATGGATGGCGTTTGCCGTAGTATAACGGTTGGCAATGATGATCGCGCCTTCATCGTATTCCTTTTTCCAATTCAGACGGAAGGATGCAAAGCGATCCACCGCAAAAAAAGTAGAGGCGGCGTAAGAGCCGACTGCCTCGGGATCGTTCCCGAAGGCTCCGCCGAGATACATTTTTACCGGCTCGCAGGCAGGACTTTCATAATCGGGGAAGGATACGAGATGCACTCTCTTCCCTTCCTTCACAAGTCTTTCGTAAAGAAGCTTGGATTGGGTATTTTTTCCGCTTCCGTCAAGTCCGTCAATTACGATCAATGTTCCCATTTTTTATCACCTTCCGCAAATATGCATACGAATTTATAGTATTATATCATATAAAAACAAAAATCACAAGTAAAATCATTCACTTTCTGAAAAATGAAGAATTTTTTCTTGTATTTTTTTCATCAAAGCGTTATACTGAACAAAAATTCTCATACAATTCAAACGAGGTGAATAATATGAAAGTAGTTCTCATCAACGGATCCCCCCACAAGGACGGATGTACCGCCCGCGCCTTGAAAGAGGTCGCCGATGCTTTAACAAAGGAGGGCGTGGAAGCCCAGATCCTTTGGTTGGGACTTGATCCCATCAGCGGATGCCGCGGCTGCGGTGCTTGCGCAAAGCTGGGAAAATGCATCGTTGACGACGTTTTAAACCAGCTTGCCCCCGCCATCACCGCCGCAGACGGTCTGGTATTCGGTTCTCCCGTTCACTACGCCGCTCCCGGCGGAGCGATCACCGCATTTATGGATCGCCTTTTTTACTCCTCCTCCAAAAAGCTTGCAGGCAAGCCTGCCTGCGCCGTCTTTTCCTGCAGAAGAGGCGGAGCAAGTGCTTCCTTTGACGTATTGAATAAATACTTCACCATCTCCTCCATGCCAATCGTTTCCGGGCAATACTGGAATATGGTACACGGTCAAACACCTGCGCAGGTTGAGGAAGATCAGGAAGGACTTCAGATCATGCGAAGCCTGGGTAAAAATATGGCGTGGCTCTTGAAATGCATAGAGGCAGGCAAGAAAAACGGAATTGAGTTTCCGGAAAAAGAAGCTCCGATCCGTACAAACTTTATTCGATAGGACAAAAAAACGCAGACGAAGGTCTGCGTTTTTGTATACCCGCGCTCTTTTCTGCAAAAAATAGAAAAAAATGCAAGGAGGAAAACGTGAACCGGCACAAAAACATTCTTCTCTTCCTGCTCTACGCGGCGGCAGGTACGATCCTCTACTTTTTCATCAAGGAAACGTTTTTCCTCATCTTCCCTATTTTTCTTGCCTTTTTATGCTCAGAAGGGATCCGCGGAAGCTTTGCTAGACTTCACCCTCTTGCCGCCCCCGTCAAGCGGATCCTAACCGTGCTTTTGCTCCTGATCTTCTTTGCGCTGTTTTCTCTGATCGCGGTACTTATGGTAGAACGGCTTTTGAACTACACCACCAGCCTTACAAGGTATTTATCCGAGTACGGAGAGCGGGTAAGTGATTTCTGCAAGGAGCAGATCCATCGGCTGGAAAACAGCCTATCCCCTTTTCTTGGAGAAAACCTGGAGCATCGATTTACCCTTTATCTTCCAACGCTCTTTCAGGATTTTTTGAAAAAAGCATTGGAGATCTTGCCTCGCTGGATCGCCGCCATTGCCTCCTTCTTACCACGTTTTTTCATTTCTCTGATCATTTTCATCATCAGCTGCTATTATTTCTCCTGCGATTGGGACCGCATCCGCGTGTTTTACAAGCAAACCCTTCCGCCCAATCTGCGCAGTTGGATGAATCTGGTGAAAAAGCATTTTTTCCGCTCCTTAAAGCAGTACGGAAAAGCATATTTGCTTTTGTTCCTCTTGAATTTCGCCCTTTTGTATCTGGGACTGGTTTTATTGAAAAGCAAAAACGCCATCGGTGCCGCGTTTGTCATCGCGCTGATCGATCTGCTTCCTGTTTTGGGATGTGGAACGATCCTGGTGCCCTGGTCAATATGCACCTTTTTAATGGGAAAAATCGGTTTGGGAATCGGTCTTCTCGTACTATTCCTCGTAACGCTGTTTGTCCATCAGTGCGCTGAGCCAAAGATCGTCGGTTCCTCCATCGGTCTCCATCCCGTTCTTTCCCTGGTGCTTGTCCTTTCGGGACTGAAGCTGTTCGGAATATGGGGAATGATCCTGCTCCCTTTAGGCGTTACCTCTTACCTGAATGCGCGGGAAGAAATAAAAAATGCATAGAAAAAAGGTCTCCGAATACGGAGACCTTTTTTGCGGTTAAAAATTAAACTCTTTCAACCTTGCCGCTTCTCAAGCAGCGAGCACAAACGTATACACGGGTATGAGTACCGTTTACAACGGCTCTTACCTTCTTTACGTTGGGCTTCCAAGCATGGTTGGTTCTTCTGTGGGAATGGGATACTCTCTGACCGAAAGCAACGCCCTTTCCGCAAATTTCACACTTTGCCATAGTTATTACCTCCAATGCGCTTTACGCGCCAAACATCGTTTTGATCCGCAAAATGCGGCTAGATTCGGTTCTGTACCTTTAGTTCTCTTCGGCAGTCTTGGTTTCCTCAGCCTGCTCTTCAGCAGTCTGGGTCTCCTCTACATGCTCCTCGGCGTGATCGTGATCTGCATCGTCAGTACCGGAGACCTCGTTGTTCTTAACAACTGCGCCCAGAACGTAAACGATGAGAACGAGAACGACGAAAATGATAGATACGATCGTAGTAACCTTGGAAAGGACACGGTCGATGGTCTTACCCTTGGTCTTGCCAAAGAAGGTTTCAGCACCACCGGCAATGGTACCGGAAAGATGGCTGTCTTTTCCGCTCTGCATCAAAACTGCGATCACCAGGAAAATGGCAAGCAGGATCATAACAGAGCAAAGAATTGTAATCAATACTTCCATGTTCTACTCCTTAAACGGAATTAGTCGCTGATATAGGGAAGAATTGCAATCTGACGAGCGCGCTTGATCGCGGTGGTCAGTTCTCTCTGATGCTTTGCGCAGGTACCGGTGATTCTTCTGGGAAGAATCTTGGAACGCTCGGAAACGAACTTGCGAAGCTTTGCAGCGTCTTTGTAATCGATGAACTCAACCTTTTCTGCACAGAAAGCACAAACTTTCTTCTTTCTCTTGGGTCTGAATGCCTTTTGTTCTTTATCCATAATAAATTTCCTCCGTGTTTCTAAAAATTAAAAGGGAAGGTCGTCGTCGGTGCTCATTTCCTCAAAGGCGACGTCCTTCGGGCTTGCTCCGTAGGGAGCGGGAGTTGCGCCTGCAGCTGCGCCCTCACCCTTCTTTTCAACGAACTGAGCTTCCTCGGCTACTACCTCGGTAATGTATCTCTTCTGTCCGTTCTGATCCGTCCAGTTTCTGGTCTGGAGAGAACCGACGATGAGAATGCTCTTGCCCTTCTGAAAATACTTGGTGATGAACTCTGCAGTGTTGCGCCAAGCAACGATGTTAATAAAATCGGCCTGCTGTGCATTTTCCGCATTCTTGGAAGAGAATCTTCTGGAAACTGCAATGCTGAACGAAGTAACGGAAATACCGTTCTGGGTCTGCTTCAGCTCCGGATCGGCAGTCAAGTTGCCGATAAGGATGACCTTGTTAAAAGATGCCATATCGCTTTACCCTTACGCGTCGAGACGAATGGTCATGGAGCGAAGGATGCCTTCAGTGATGCTGAAGCGTCTTTCAAGCTCTACGGGGAAATCGCGGTCTGCAGTGTACTGCATAACCACATAGTAGCCGTCGTTCACGTCATCAATGGGATAAGCAAGTCTTCTCTTGCCCCACTCATCAACGTTCTCTACGGTTGCGTTTTTCTCGATTCTACCCTTGAATTTAGCGACGAGTTCCTGAACCTTCTCTTCGCCAAGCTCGGTATTCACGATGAAAACAGTTTCGTATTTGCCCTTCAGTTTTTCCATTATGTTTACCTCCTTTTGGACATTTGGCCTCCCAAAACGGGAAGCAAGAAGCACGGCATAAAAATATTTACCGTGACACAATCAAGAATTATACACAATCCCCTCTCCTTTGTCAATAGAAGCGGAAAAAGTTTTCTCTTTGTTCATTTTCCCTAAAAACGAAAAAGAGACACGCGCTCGTGTCCCTCTTTCTTACTTGTAAAATCTGTGTCCCTCAATTTCGCAAATCGCCTGCAGCTTCATATCGAACCAGTTTCCTTCGCCCACGATGTAGGGGTTACAGAAATAGATCGCTCCTTCGGAATAGTTGGGAGCAGAACCGCTGAGAACCAAATTCACCGCTTCTACGGTGGTGGAATCGGGCGTCCAGTCACCCCAGCCCTGATAATTGACCATTACGTCAAACTGACCGGGAGAAAGGATCACGTCCCTCACGGTGGAACCGAATCTGGGTCCTTGAACGCGATTGAAGATCACCTCGGTAATGAGGATCTTGTGCGGAAGGGATCCGCTTCTGGTCTCGTGACCTACGCAGTAGAGCAAAAGCTCATACTCCTCGGGAGTCACGGAAACGTTCACGGAGAAGTTGGGTACCGACTGGCTGACTGCCAAAACGGAAGAAATCAAATTTCTGTCTCTCCGAGATGCATTTTCGCTCAATCCAAAAACGCTTTTGGACATAGAGCCGGAAGCAACGCCGTAAATTTCGTTGAGCTCTGCGGAAAGATCGGTCTCCGCAGGAATCGGTGCGGTTTTGGAAACACCTGAGTCGTAAGAAGCAAGCTCGAGAGGAGCAACCACCTCTTCGGGAGCGCGGTGAACCTCGGGAACGCGGATCTCAGGAAGCTTTGAAGGCGAAATCAAGATAGCCAAAACCAAAATCAGGCTTGCTGAAAGCACGGATACCGATCCGGATAGCTCGGCAAGTTTTTTCGTCATAATAACTCCTGTTTTCGTCATTTTTGATCGGATTTCAAAAACCGAATGGGATTATATTCAAAAAAAAGCCTCTTGTCAACCTTTTTTTCGGTGGTCACAGTTCGTTCATTATTTCCGTTTTTCGGTCATTTTTGCAAAATATTCATTTTTTCGTTTTTTCGGTTTCCTTTTTATATTATATGTATACAGTATGAAGTCGAGAAAAGTTTTTTGCTTTTCCCGACTTCATGTTTACAAAAAATTCACTTTTTCATTTCCAGGATCGTAACGCCTCCGTCCCCCTCTCCGTAGAGTCCGAGACGGAAGGATTTGATGCGAGGATCCTTTTTAAAATAACGCCAAAGACCCGCCTTCAAAGCACCGGTTCCCTTGCCGTGGATGACCGTTACGCTTTCGTAACCCACCAGGATCACGTCATCCAGATACTTATCTACAACGAACCACGCATCGTCGGTAACAAGACCGCGAACGTCCACGCTGTTGGAGGTGTGACTGCGGGGAGAAGAAGTAACGCTCCCCTTCTTTTTCTCTTTTTGACCTTTCTTCAGCTCCGTGATCAAGCGGAGGGTGGAAACGGGGATCTTCATCCTCATATTTCCCAATGAAACCGTGGCATCCGAGCCTTGAAGCTTCTCCACGATCCCTTCCTTCCCTACCTTGGTAACGAAGACCCGATCACCGGGAATGAGGTCTCTGGGAAGTGTATAATCCTCATTTTCCTCACGGGGAGAAGAAATCGTAGCGGAGATGCGATCCTCCGCACCGCGAAGGGTCAGGCGAAGCTTTCTGCGCTCCTCCTCCAGATCCTCCTGCGCCTTGTCCCGCAAGGCTTTTTTCTGCAACTCCTCCAGTTTTTCAAAGGTGGAATCAGAAAGGGCGTGAGCACTTTTTACAAGGCGAAGCGCCTCTTTTTTCGCACGCTCCAATTCCTTTTCCGCTCCCTCCAGAAGTCCTTCCCGCTCCTTCATGGCTTCCTCGCGGGCGCGCTGTGCTTCGGCAAGAAGCTTTTTCGCTTCCTCCCGATCCTTTTCCATAGAAACGCGCTCTGCCTCCAGCTTACCGACCACGCTTTCAAAACGGCGGTTTTCAGCCTTGATCAGATGCTCCGCTTTGGAAATAATATCCTCGGGAAGTCCCAAGCGGGTGGAGATCAGAAATGCGTTGGATCTGCCGGGGGTACCGATGATCAGGCGGTAAGTGGGACGCAGGGTAGAAATATCAAATTCGCAGGAGGCGTTTTCCACCCCTTCGGTTTCCAGCGCGTAGGTTTTCAGTTCTGCGTAGTGGGTGGTTGCGGCGCATTTCACCCCCTTCTTACGAACGGTTTCCAGAATGGATTCCGCAAGAGCGGCTCCTTCCACCGGATCCGTACCGCTTCCCAATTCATCAAACAGCATCAGGCAGGAAGGCTTTGCCGCCTCAAGCATAGAAATGATATTGACGATATGAGCGGAGAAGGTAGAAAGGGACTGCTCAATGCTCTGCTCGTCTCCGATATCCGCAAGAATATCGGGATACACCGGCAAGGTGGCCTCTTCCGCGGGAACGTGGAGTCCCGTTTGCGCCATCATTGCAAGAAGTCCCACGGTTTTCAGAGTCACGGTTTTACCGCCCGTATTGGGTCCCGTGATCACCAGGGTATCAAAATCCTTTCCCAGAGAAAGGGAAATGGGTACTGCAGTTCTGCGATCCAAAAGAGGATGCCTTGCGCGGTTGAAAACCAGTTCTCCCTTTTCCGAAATCTTCGGCTCAACACCCTCCATTTTATAGGAAAGCTCTGCGCGGGCGAAAATGATAGAAAGCTCCACCACGTTGTAAAAATCAAGGCTCAGGGCATCACAAAAGCCTGCAACGCGCCGGGAAAGGGCGGTGAGGATCCGTTCGATCTCGTCCTTTTCCTCCCCTTCCAAAAGCTTGATCTGGTTATTCAGCTCTACCACGGAAAGAGGCTCGATAAAGACGGTGGCACCGCTGGAGCTGGTATCGTGGATCAAGCCCTTGATCTCGTTTTTGTATTCACTTTTCACAGGGATCACGTAGCGAGAATTGCGGAACGTGATAATATTTTCCTGCAAGAAAGTACCGTAAGCACCGGAGATATAATGCTGAAGGGAATCACGGATCTTCGCGGAGCAGGAGGTCATTTTTCGACGGATGGAATACAGTGCGGGAGAAGCATCGTCTGCCAGGCTGTCCTCGGATAAGATGCAACGGTGGATCTCGTGATCCAAGCCGCGATCGGGCAACAGTCGGCGGAAGACCTCGCCCAAAACCGCATCCTCTGCCGCCATTCCCTCACCGTAACGGTGTGCGGCATCCACGGAACGCAAAAGAGACCCCACGCGCAAAAGCTCCGTGGGATTCAGCACCGCGCCCTTTTCCGCCCGTTCCAAAATGGAAGGAATGGAGGGATGGGCGGACAGAGAAGGCGCGCCTTTCAGCGCGCAGAGTCGCTTTGCCGCGGCAGTTTCCTTCTGCAAACGCACCACGCGGCTAAGGTCCCCCTCCGGACGGAGCGTCATAATTCTTTCCTTCCCCGCCTCAACGACACATTGCGCCGCAAGAAGGCTGAGAATTTTATCGTATTCCAGTATGGTAACTGCTTTTTCAAAGGGTTTCGCCATTATCCTGATGATCCTCTTGATTTTCCTTATTCGTTTTCGGTTCTTCCGGAACCGATAGCTTTTTCACTTGATGATAAAAATTCAGCGTCTGATACTCCCGCTCCAATTGACACAGTAAATATCGCTCGGTGAAACGGGAAAAATCCCGAAGGATTCCCTCGGGAATTTTCAGAGCGTATGCTTTTTCTTCCGGCACTTCGATGCTTCTTCTGCAAAGGGCGATCACGTCCCTGCGAATGCGGACGAAATCCTTATCGAAGGATGTGATGCAATCGGGGCAGATCAGATCTCCCTCCAGCAAACGGAAAAAGAAAGAAGGAGTCTCCTCGTCGCTTTTGCCGCAAGCGGTACAGTGGGACAGATTGGGCATCAAGCCGTTTGCCACCAAAAGACGCATTTCAAACACCGCCTTGATCAGATCCAAAGGTCTGTCTTCCTTGGAAATGAGAAACAGGGCGTTCATCAAAAGACGCAGAACAGTCTTTCCCGTTTCCGCATCCCTTGCGGTGTCCTCGGCAAGCTCCGCCAAATAAGAAGCCAGAGCAAGAGAGGTAATATCTGCGCCTTGTCGCACAGTGGAATAAAGAGGCATAGCGCGCTTCAGATAGCACTTATCCCCTCTTTGCTCCAGTTCAAACTCCGAATAGACGAAGGCAGAGCAGCCTGCGGCGTTTTTGCTGGTCAGGGAACGGATCCCCCGCGCCTTGAAAAACATCTTCCCCTCTTCGGTGAGAATGGTAATAAGCTTATCACTTTCCGCGTACTTGACGCTTCTCAGAACCAATCCCTCGATCTTCAGAGTCATACTCAGTCCTTCTTAAATCCAAAGGAACCGAGGAGCATTTCGTTGTCCCGCCAATTCTCTTTTACCTTGACCCAGAGATTGATATTGACGTGAACGCCGAAAAACGCCTCCAGATCCTCACGGGCAAAGGAGCCGACGCGCTTCAGCATAGCGCCGTCCTTACCGATAATGATCTTTTTGTGGCTTGCCTTTTCGCAGTAGATCTCAGCGCGAATATCGATCAGCTTATCGGATTCCTTAAAATCCTCAATAACCACGGCAATGCCGTGAGGGATCTCCTTATCCAAAAGCTTCAGGAGCTTTTCACGAATGATCTCCCCTGCAATGGTACGCTCGGGCTGATCGGTGATCATATCCGAGGGGAAGACCCACTCCGCTTCCCCCAGAAAGGGCACAGCCTCCTTGAAGATGATGTCCACGCCTTCGCCGGTCTTACCGGAAAGGGGGATCACGGAGGCAAAATTGTACTCCTTGGAAAACACGTCAATGGTGCGGATAATATCCGCAGGGGTATAAATATCGGTCTTATTGATGATCAGCACCACGGGCACTCCCATTTTGCCGAATTTATCCAAAAGCTCCCGTTCAATGGGGTGGATCTCCGCCAAAGGCTCTACCAGAAGAAGGACCATACAAACGTCGGTGGTAGCGGTGCCCACGGATTTCATCATCATATCACCCAGCTTGGTGCGGGGCTTATGTACACCGGGGGTATCCAGAAATACGTACTGGCAATTCTCTTTGGTGAGAATGCCGGTAATGGAGGTGCGGGTGGTTTGGGGTTTACGGGAAACAGCGGCGATCTTTTCCCCGAGAAGGGTATTCATCAAAGTGCTCTTTCCTACGTTCGGTCTTCCGACCAAGGCAATAAAGCCTGTTTTTTGCGTTAAATTTTGCATATTACTCCTCTGTTTTTACCTCGCCCTCTTGGAGAGTGCGAAGAATTTTTTCCTGTTTTTCAAACATTTCTTTTTTTTCGTTTTCTTCCACGTGGTCCCAGCCCAAAAGATGGAGTACGGAATGGATCACCATCAGGCAAAACTCCTGACGGTAGGTCGTGCCGAATTCCTTGGATTGACGGTCGATCACGGCGGGGCAAACGATCACGTCTCCCAGTGGCGTATAGCTTCCCGCAAACGCCTCTTCCTCCAAGGGAAAGGAAAGCACGTCGGTGGCACGGTCCACCCCACGCCACTCCCGGTTCAGCCTTTGAATCTCCTCGGGAGAGACCAAGGTAACGGAAACCTCCGCCTTGCTCTCAAAGCGCTCCTCTTCCAGAACGGCGTCTACAACGCGGCGGATCGCGGTTTTATAACCGCGAAAGGGCGCTTTTTCCTGCTGATCGTTTTCGATAAAAACACGGTGCTTCATTTTTTAATTCCTCCGTAACGGTCATACGCCTCCACGATACGGGCAACGATGGAATTACGCACCACGTCCTTTGCACTCAATCGGTAAATTCCCACGCCTCGCACGTCCTTACAAACCTCCAATGCCTGAGAAAGGCCGGAGGGAACACCGCCGGGCAGGTCGATCTGGGTCACGTCACCGTTGACCACCGCTTTCGACCCCTGTCCCAAGCGGGTCAGGAACATTTTCATTTGCTCGGGTGTGGTATTCTGCGCTTCATCCAAAATAATGAAAGAATCATCCAAAGTCCGTCCGCGCATATAGGCAAGAGGCGCTACCTCGATGCTTCCCTTTTCCATCAGTCTTTGATAGGTTTCTCCTCCCATCATTTCAAAAAGGGCGTCGTAAAGAGGGCGCAGATAAGGGTCGATCTTGCTCTGCAGGTCACCGGGCAAAAAGCCAAGCCTTTCCCCCGCTTCCACGGCAGGTCTTGTTATAATAATGCGGGACACTTCTTTTTTTCGCAAAGCCGCAGTTGCCATTGCTACGGCAAGAAAGGTCTTACCCGTGCCGGCAGGACCCACCCCGAAGGTAATGGTCTCCTTACGAATACACTCAACGAAGCCCTTTTGCCCCATCGTCTTCGGCTTGATGGGTCGTCCCTTGGCGGTAATGAAAATGGTGTCACCGATCAGCTTTTCCGCGGAAAGCTCGTCTCCGTCACGAACGACGCTGATGGCGTATTCTACGTTTTGCTCCGTCAAATGCCCCGAGAGTGAATACAGTCTCTCCAAATAGGAGATGACGCGGGCAGCCGCCTGAACGCTTTCGTCCTCACCGGAAACGCGGATCTCCCCGTCTCGGGTATAGATGGCAACGCCGAATTCCTTCTCGATCCGCGATGCATTGGCATCAAAGGCACCGAAGATGTCCGCAATGGCATCCAAGCTTGAAATTTCTATGATTTTTTCTGACATAATACTTCCTTTCGGATTTGTTCAGCTTCTCAGGAATACACAGTAAATCGGAAGGGAGCTTCCCTGCAAATGTTTTCCACGGCGGTAAGCTCCGCCGTCAGAGTGACGCCCTTTTCATCTGCGGTCACAGTCACGTTTTCCGACAGGATTTCATCCGATTCGGCAAAAATACCCCTTTTAAACTGTACGTATTTATCATAAGCCAATTTTTCCGCTCTGTCAACCTCTATCCCTTCCTTTTTTTCCGATGGTTTCAGAAAAATCCGTTCCCGAACCGTGACTGGCAGCTCGTACCCGAAGAGGTCCACGGAATCGGTGATTTCCAGCACACGTTCTCCCTCGCTTTTCTTTTTGCCGAAGGGGGTCAAGGGGATGGAAAAACCAAGGATCTCAAGGCTTTTTTCCTTTTTCTTCTCTTCCCCGTAAAACCGAAACGTCTCCTCCAGAGGAACGTTTACCGTAAAGCTGCGATTGGTTTCCGCAAAGACCCTGCCGTATGCTTTTACGGGATAGAAGCTGCCGCTTTTCGTTTCACGAATCCCGCTGATCAAAAGATCCCCTTCCCGAACGAAATCTCCTTTTTTTACCGCAATTTGTCCCGAGAGCACCTCGAAGCGAACCACCCTTCCGTAAATACGGGCGACCTGATTGACGGCGCCCTCGTAGTCAGGAACTGGCTCCTTGACATATTCCTTTTCGCGGATCTCGACCTTGGCGCAGGTGCCGATGATATTGATCCCTACGTATACGTATTGGTCGTGTCCGATGTCAAAGCGCAGTGCAATATCCTTTGGATCGAGTTCGGAAAGAGGCTTTCCCACGCAAAGACCGTATTCTGCAAGCTCCTGACGGATCTTGTAAGCGGGAGTCTCCGCGTTTCCGTGTATTTTTACACCCCATAAAAATCGGGTGGATAAAAGCAGTGCGAAGGCAAGGAAAAAAAGACCGATAAAAAAGCCGATCCTTTTGCGAAACAGATGCAACAGATACAAAATTCCCCACGGAAGCTCCTCCCAGGTTTCTCCGTCTGTCAAAGTTTCCTTAAAGCCTTTAAAATGCCTTTTTCGCGGAGGGAGAATATGAAAGGACACGAAATCATCCCCGTTCTCCATTCCCCAAACGGGAATATTTTTCCCCAGGATCTCGTTAAGAAGTCTTTGAGGAGCCTGAGAGGTGAAACGGATCTTCAGGGAAAAGGCGTCAAACAAGCTGTGGACCTTCATCGTTTTTCCTCACCAAAGAAAATTGCAGACAATTCCCCGCATACCCCAATATTATCGTTTCCCAATTCTTGCAAATGCAAGCCCGCGCCTTCTACGGTCACAAAGCCCTTCTTCTTAAATATCATTTTCTCCGAATTGCAGAATATGATACGCTCCACACCCTCCAAAACCACTCTTTTCCGATTGTAAACGGTAATCATATCTGCGGAAAAGGACGGAATATCTTTCTTATTTTTCGCCATAATTTTCCCCTTCATTGCATAAAATCAATTAATAAAATATATCGTTTTGGGGCGTATAAATATGACAAAATCCAAATTAAATCTTCTGTTTCCCCTTCTCTGCCTGATCCTTTCCTTACTCTTTCCCTCCGCTTGCACCCGGGGAGTGAAAAGCGGTCTTTCCCTTTCACTGTACAGCGCACTTCCCGCCCTTTTTCCTTCCCTGGTCTTATCCTCCCTGTTCACCCGACAAAAAAGCCTTTTTCCGGGCAAGCGTTTTTTGATTCCTTTTTCCTTGGGACTTTTTTGCGGCTTTCCCGTGGGCGCATCCTCCGTAGCTTCTCTGGTGCGGGAAGAGCAGATCTCACCCGAGGATGGGAAAAGGCTTTTGTTTTTTTGCAACAATGCAGGTCCCGCATTTCTCATCTCATACTGCGGAGGAATCATTTTCGGAGACGTGAAAAAGGGACTGCTCCTCTATTTTTTGCAATGTGTTTTATCCGTCACTTGCCTGTTCCTTTGCTTCGGAAAACGCTTATTTTCCAAAGCAAATTTCAATAAAAAAGATTCCGCTGCACCCGCATACGCCTCTCTTGATTTTCCGCGCGCCTTGCGGGACGGTATGAATTCTTTCCTATATATAATGTCCTGCATTATCTTTTTTTCTTTTTTGTCTGAGCTTTTTCGTTCTCTCTTTTCTTTGAAAAGTCTGCCGTCCTCGATCCTCGGAGCATTTTTAGAGCTTTGCGGCGGTCTGGAGCATCTGCGGACAAGCGCGTCCTCTCTTCTCTTTCCGCTCGTCGCGTTTGCCTGCGGTTGGGGCGGTCTTTCCGTGCATTTGCAGACGGCGGGCATTTTGCAGGATAGCGGGCTCGGGATCAAAAGTCACCTTGCGGGAAGGCTCTTTTTTGCCACCGCCTTATTCTCCCTTGCGCTTTTTTCTCAAAAGCTCTTGTAAATCGCGAAAAAATATTGTAGAATAAAGAAAAGGAAGGTCGATTATGAAAAAGAAACAAGAATTTGAACAAAGCTGCTCTCTCTGTGAATACAGTCAGGAAATCTTCGGCGGCGACTATTATATATGTAGAAAAAAAGGTGTAATGGGTCCCAACGGACTTTGCAGCTCCTTTTGCTTTGACCCGCTGAAAATCAAGGTTTCCGTTCGCAAAATACCGAATTTTACTCCCTTGAGCAACATCATTTCTCTTACAAGCGACAAAAAAGAGGAAGCAGAATCATAAGATCTGCTTCCTCTTTTTTTATTTTTCTGCCACGCCCGTTTCCACGGCGGCCTTGGCAACTGCCTCCGCTACGGAAAAGGCAACCCTTTTATCCAGGGGAGAAGGTACGATATTTTCGGAGCTCAGCTCTTCCTGAGGGATATAATCTGCAATGGCTCTTGCGGCGGCAAGCTCCATCTCGGAATTGATCGTTCTTGCGCCGGAATCCAACGCTCCGCGGAAGATACCGGGGAACACCAATACGTTGTTGATCTGATTGGGAAAATCGGATCTACCCGTGCCTACCACGGCGGCACCGCTTTTTTTAGCAAGATCCGGCATAATTTCGGGGATGGGATTTGCCATGGGAAAAATGATCGCGCCCTTTGCCATAGATCCCACCATCTCGGGAGTAACCAGGTTCGGACCGGATACGCCGATCATCAGATCCGCTCCCCGCATTGCATCCGCAAGGGTTCCTCTTTTCTTTTCCCGATTGGTGATCTTTGAAAGCTCCTTTTGTGCATCATTCAGACAAGCATCCCCTTCGCAAAGAATGCCGCAACGGTCACACATCACAAGATTTTTCAGTCCCGCCATCATAAGCAGTTTGGCAATGGCAGTACCAGCGGCACCTGCTCCGTTGATCACGGCGCGGATCGACTCGATAGACTTCCCAACCACACGCAAGGCGTTAAGTACTGCGGCAAGCACCACGATGGCTGTGCCGTGCTGATCGTCGTGAAAAACGGGAATGTCACATTCCTCCTTCAGGCGGCGTTCGATCTCAAAGCAACGAGGTGCGGCAATATCCTCTAAATTGATTCCACCGAAGGAGCCGGCAAGAAGCTTTACGGTATTTACGATCTCATCCACGTTTTGAGAGCGGATGCAAAGCGGGATGGCATCCACGTCCGCAAAAGCCTTGAACAGGGCGCACTTTCCCTCCATAACGGGCATTCCCGCTTCCGGACCGATATCACCCAGCCCCAGAACGGCGCTTCCGTCCGTCACAACCGCAACCAGATTTCCTCTTCTGGTAAGAGTAAAGCTCTTTTTCGGATCCTTTTGTATGGCAAGACAAGGCTCTGCCACGCCCGGGGTATAACAAAGGGACAGATCATCCCTGGTGGAAAGCGGTACTCTGGTTACCACCTCGATCTTTCCCTGCCATTCTTCATGTTTTTTCAACGATTCTTGTGCATAGTCCATCGGATTACCTCGCTATATGTTTTTATTTATACCGTCATTTGTATTTTGATATAGCAATTGTATCACAGTGTTAAAAAATATGCAATTTAACAGAAAAACAAATTGTGATTTTTCACGAAATTAAACAAAAGAATGTTAGGAATGAACTTTACAATGTTAACAAAGAACACAACTCACAACCCAAAACACGACGTGAGTTTTTCATTTTAGTCTTTCAAGGT
>JAZPZL010000246.1:0-7024 GCA_045544655.1 Eubacteriales bacterium | reverse complement strand
AATCCCGGTGTCAATGGGTTTTGCAGGCAAAGAAAGCTTTACTCCCGAGAAAGAAAGCAGGCAAAGAAAGCCTTAAACGGAATACTTATGTAAAAGAAAGAGCCTTGCTTTGCGCAAGACTCTTTTTTCGTATGAAGTTTTTTGGAGGTTTGGAACCTTTTTTTCAAAAAAGGTTCCAAGCTTCATTTTAAAACTTAAATTTCAGGCTGATGTCCAGTGCCTTGACGGAGTGGGTCAAAGCGCCGATGGAAATGAGATCTACGCCGGTTTCGGCAACGGCACGCAGATCCTTTTCGCCCATATTGCCGCTGGCTTCGGTGATGGCGCGACCGTTTACGATCTCCACTGCCTTCTTCATATCCTCGTTGGACATATTGTCCAGCATAATGATATCCGCGCCTGCCGCAAGGGCTTCCTCCAGCTGCTCGAAGGTTTCGATCTCCACCTCGATCTTCAGGGTGTGAGGAATGTTTTTCCTTGCCATTTCCACAGCCGCGGTAATGCCGCCTGCCGCTTCAATGTGGTTGTCCTTAATGAGAACGCCGTCTGCCAGATTGAAGCGGTGGTTGCTGCCGCCGCCGCACTTGACTGCGTATTTTTCCAGTACGCGCAGACCGGGCGTGGTCTTGCGGGTATCGGCAATGCGGGCGTGGGTACCCTGTACCTTTTCTACGGCTTCACTCGTTCTGGTAGCAACGCCGGACATATGCTGGAGAAGGTTGAGCGCCAGGCGTTCGCCGGTGAGAATGGAGCGTGCAAGACCGGATACGGTGGCGATGACCTCGCCTTTTACGATCTTATCCCCATCTTTATATGAAAAATTCAGCTCGATGGAAGGATCCACGAATGCAAATACGGCGCGAACCACGTCTACACCGCAGAGAATACCGCTTTCCTTGGCAATGAAGCGACCGGTAATGGTCTTATCAGCGGGGATGGTGGAAAGGGTGGTGATGTCACCGGTGCCTACGTCCTCCTTCAACGCCTTTTCGATCAGATCGTTCAAATTCAGATCCAACATAATTTTTCTCCTTTATTCTTCAATATAGTGGGCGCCTTGGCTTTCCTTGCGGGCAACGGCACCCTCTGCGATCCGCAGGGCAACCAGAGTCATATTGCATAGCTCTACCGTGGCGGGTTCCTGACAGATCACGCGGTCGTATTTTTCCCAAAGGGAACGGATGGTCTCCAGACCGTACTGCATTTCTCCCGTTCTTCGGACGGGACCGAAGGCGTGAGTAAGGGTCTTGCGCAGCTTGTTGCGATCGTTTCGGATCTCTTCAAAGCTGGGCTTGATCAGTCCCTCCTGTGAAAGTCGGGGAATCTGATTCTCAATGCTTCTGTGATCGGCGTTGATGCTGTTTGCACAGCGTTTGCCGAAGACCAGGCATTCCAGCATAGAGTTGGAAGCCAGACGGTTGGCACCGTGTACGCCGGTACAGCTGACCTCCCCGCAGGCGAATAGACCCGCAACGGAGGTCTTCCCGTCCAGATCGGTGGCAACACCGCCCATAAAATAGTGCTGAGCGGGATGAATGGGAATATAGTCGGAGGTCAGCTCGATCCCCATTTCGGCACAACGGGCGGAAATGTTGGGAAAGCGCTTCAGGAAGAATTCGCGGGTCATTCCGGAGCAGTCCAGCCAAGCCCGATCCTCACCGGTACGGCGAAGCTCCTTTAAAATGTTGCGGGTCACGATATCGCGGGGCGCAAGGTCCGCCATGGGATGCTTGCCCTGCATAAAGGGCTCGCCTCTGCCGTTGCGAAGAATGGCTCCTTCCCCGCGCACGGCTTCGGAAATGAGAAAGAGTCTTCCCTCCAGCTCTCCCGCCATCAGGGTGGTGGGGTGGAACTGCACCATTTCCATATTTTCCGCCTTGGCACCAGCTCGGAATGCCGCCGCCATACCGTCTCCCACCGCACCGCGGGGGTTGGTGGTATGGGTGTAAAGCTGTCCGATTCCGCCGGTGGCAAGGATCACGTTGCGGGTTACAAAATACTTCCAGCAGCGTTTTTCCTCATCGTAGACGATCACACCGCAAACACCGTTTTCGTCGGTGGCAATGTCCGTCATATTGTGGCGGAAATAGGCGGTGATGTTTTCCTTGGTGAGAATGATCTCGCCCAGACGCTTGGTGGTCTCACGACCGGTTGCGTCACCGTCGCAATGGACGATGCGGCGCAATCTGTGACCGCCTTCCCGAGCAAGGATCAGATTTCCGGATTCGTTGTAATCGAAGGGAACCTGCCACTCCTCCAGGGTGCGAATGGCCTCGGGACCTTCTTCTACCAGCACGCGGACGGCTTCCTCCTTGCAAAGGCCTGCGCCTGCGGTCATGGTATCCTCGATATGAAGCTTGAAGCAATCCTCCTCCGCCAGCACTGCGGCAATACCGCCCTGTGCCTGCCAGGAATTGGAATCCTTCAGCTCGGTTTTGGTGAGAATGGCAACCTTCAGTGCGGGATCCAGATTCAGCGCGGCAAAGAGACCTGCCACACCGCTTCCCACGACGACAACGTCGTAGCTTTCCCTCTCAAGCTCTGCCAAGGGTGTTTTTCCGTGATATAAATATCTGCGCATACGAACCTCTTTTTTACAGGTTTATCATATTCTCCAATGCTTTTCTTGCAAGGTGAAGGGTGTTTTCGTCCAGAAGGATCTCTTCTTTTTCTTCCTGCAGTGCTTTCAGCAAGGTCTCGAGGGTATTTTTCTTCATATCCTCGCAGACGAAGGCTTCCTTGGCTTCGTAGAATTTCTTTTGGGGGAATTCCTTCTGCAAAGCGCGGACGATCTCAATTTCTGTGCCGATAATGAATTCATTTGCATCACTCTTGCGGCAGAAATCCAGAATGCCCGTGGTGGAGCCTACGAAATCCGCAAGAAGGGCGGTGCCTTCTCCGCATTCGGGATGGGCGGCTACCAGGGCGTTGGGGTACAGAGCCTTGGCGCGCTTCAGATCCTCGGCGGTACAGGAGTTGTGAATGGGGCAGTAGCCGTTGATAAAGTAGAATTTCTTTTCGGGATAATGGGATGCCACGTAGGAGCCCAGATTCTTGTCGGGGACGAAGATGATCTCCTTGTGGGGAAGGGAGCCTGCTACCTTCAGCGCACCTGCGGAGGTACAGCAGATGTCACTTTCCGCCTTTACCTCTGCGGAGGAATTTACGTAGCAGATGACTCCTGCCTCGGGGTGCTCCGCCTTCAGGGCGCGAAGCGCCTCGGCGGTGATCATATCCGCCATGGGACAGCCTGCATCGGCAACGGGGAGAAGAACTTTTTTGTTGGGATTGAGGATCTTTGCGGATTCCGCCATAAAGCGAACGCCGCAGAATACGATGAGATCCTCGGTCGCCTGTGCCGCCTTGCGGGAAAGCTCCAGAGAGTCGCCGATGGCATCGGCAACCTCCCAGATCTCAAGGGGAGCGTAGTAATGCGCCAGAATCAGCGCGTTTTTCTCTTTTTTGAGTTTTTTGATTGCTTCGATCATAGAAACTCCTTTTTAATAAGCGATGCCCCAAAGAACCATGTGCTTGGCTTCTTTGCCGCAGCATACACATTTTCCGGTAATTCCTTCCTGCTGATCCAGAGGCATACAGCGGCTTCCCACACCGGTGATTTCCTTTACCTTGTCCTCGCATTCCTCGTCACCGCACCAGAGTGCTCTGACGAAGCCGGGACCCTTTTCCTCCAGGGCGGTTTTGATCTCGTCCATGGTCAGGCAGGTGTAGGTCTTCTTTTCCCGGTTGGCGATCGCCTTCTCGTACAGACCTGCGTTTACGTCCTCCAGAGCCTTGGTAAGCTCTGCTTCGATCTCATCCAGCTTTACGATGCGCTTTTCACCGTTGTGACGGAGAACCAGTACGCACTGACCGTTTTCAATATCACGGGGACCAAGCTCAATACGAACGGGCACGCCCTTCATTTCATACTCGGCAAATTTCCATCCGGGGGAGTTGTTGGAGTCGTCCATCTTCACGCGGAAGGTGGCGGAAAGCTTGTCGCGCAGGCAAGCGCACTGATCCAGCACGCCCTCCTTGTGCTGTGCGATGGGAACGATGATCGCCTGAATGGGAGCAACCTTGGGGGGAAGCACCAGACCCTTGTTGTCACCGTGGGTCATAATGATGGCACCGATGAGACGGGTGGTAACGCCCCAGGAGGTCTGATGGGGGAATTCTCTCTTGTTTTCACGGGAGGTGAATTCAATATCGAAGGCGCGGGCAAAGCCGTCACCGAAGTAGTGGCTGGTGCCAGCCTGCAGAGCCTTACCGTCGTGCATCAGGGCTTCAATGGCGTAGGTGGAAACGGCGCCTGCGAATTTGTCGCTCTCGGTCTTCTTACCCTTGACGACGGGCATTGCCAGATCCTTCTCACAGAAATCGGCGTAAATGTTCAGCATCTTTTCGGTTTCGATAATGGCTTCTTCCGCGGTTTCGTGGATGGTATGACCCTCCTGCCACAAAAATTCTCTGCTGCGCAGGAAGGGACGGGTGGTTTTTTCCCAACGAACTACGCTGACCCACTGGTTGTAAAGCTTGGGCAGGTCGCGGTAGGAGTGGATGATATTGGAGTAATGCTCACAGAAGAGGGTCTCGGAGGTGGGACGGACGCAGAGTCTGTCCTCCAGTTCCTCGGAGCCGCCGTGGGTGACCCAAGCCACCTCGGGAGCGAAGCCCTCTACGTGATCCTTTTCCTTTTGCAGGAGGGATTCGGGAATGAACATGGGCATACATACGTTTTCGTGACCGGTTGCCTTGAAGTATCCGTCCAGAAGCTTCTGGATGTTTTCCCAGATGGCGTAGCCATAGGGGCGAATGACCATACAGCCCTTCACGCTGGTGTACTCTACCAGCTCTGCTTTTTTACAAATATCGGTATACCATTTGGCAAAGTCCACGTCCATAGGGGTGATCTCTTCCAAAAGTCCGTTCTTTTCTTTGTTTGTCATAATTCTTTATCCTCTCAATTCTCTATGGTTTCGTTTTTAAAATGGGGTCAGATCGCTGCGTAATACCTTGCAACGAAGCACTCGTTTTTCACTGCAGTCAAAGGCGGGGATCTTTTCTGCCAGGGCTTCCAGAACCGTTTCCGGCTTCAGGTAATTTTCGCCGGAGGCGGAAAGGCAGGCGTAAATGCCGATGCCGCCCTCTTCCTCGGCAAAATGGATCTTAAAGATTCCCTGAGAAATATCCTTCTCCACCCATTTTCCCTTTTTGTTTTTCTTTTTCACGATGACCTCTCCCGTCAAGGCATCCTGCAGATCAGGGCAGAGGGCGGGGTCTGCCTTTGGCAGGGTCACCCGATATTCCGCGTAGGCGATCTCGGAGAACTTTTTGCCTTGCTCCTCGATGGAAAGAATGCGGATCCCTGCGGGCATCTGCGCCTGAAGGGCATCCCGAATCTCATCGGGGGAGGCATCGTAGCCCGCTTTCAGGGTGAAATCGGCAAGCTCTGCCAGGCTTTCCGTGCCTACGGAAAGGGGAAGGGCAAAGGAAAATTTTGGGTGTGGGGAAAAGCCTTCGCTGAATTTCAGCGGGATCCCTGCGCGGGAAAAGGCGCGGTGGAAGGCGCGGGTCAGATCCAAGTGGGATATGAAGCGGATGGGACCCGTTTTTTCAAAACGGCATCGCAGTGCCCGCGGTTCGGTCATGGGTGCGTTCATAATTCCTCCCGAGTAATACTCTCTCCCGCCAAAAAGCCGGTGGAGAAAGCGATTTGTAAATTAAAGCCTCCCGTCAAGGCATCTGCATCCAGTACCTCGCCTGCAAAATACAGACCCGATACCAATTTGGATTCCATGGTGCGGGGGTTGATCTCTTTTAAGCTGACGCCGCCTCTGGTGATGATCGCCTCGGCAATGGGACGGGTCCCCGTGACGGTCAAAGGAAGCTTTTTCATTGCTTCCACCAGTCTGCGCCGCTCCTCGCGGGTGATCAGATGCACCTTTTTTCGCTCGTCCAGCCTTGCCAGAGCAAGAATGGGAGCGATGAGCTTCTGCGGGAGCAGGCGGTTCATTGCGTTGATCAGATCGCGGTTTCGGTTCTCCTCAAAGTCGGAGAGGATCCTTTTATCCAGCGCCTCCTCGGTGAGGGCGGGCTTGAGATCCAGAAATACGCGGTATTCCTTTTCCTTTTCAAAATCCAGATACGAGGATGCGGAAAGCACCATGGGTCCGGAGATCCCGAAATGGCAAAAGAGCATTTCACCGAAATCCTGGTAAACGGTCTTGCCGCTTAAGGTCTTCACCGTCAAGGCGGCGTTTTTCAAGGAAAGCCCCATCGCCTCTCGGGGAAGGGATTCCCGCGTGGTCAAGGGGACCAGTGCCGGCACAGGGGAGACGATGCCGTGTCCCAGACCTTCCGCAAAGCGGTAGCCGTCTCCGGTGGAGCCGGTAAGGGGATAGCTTTTTCCTCCGGTGGCGATCAGCACCCGATCAAAGGAATCGGTGCGCTTTTCGCTTTTTACCAAAAAGCCATCTTTATTCTTTTCAACGGATAAGACTCCTTCCTTACGGAGCGTTACCCGTGGGTTTTCCAAAGCCTTTTTTACCAGAGCGTCCACCACGTCCCGCGCCCGATCGGAAACGGGGAACACTCTCCCGCCCCGTTCTTCCTTCAACGGTACTCCGGCCTCCTCAAAGAAGGAGCGGACCGTTTCCGGAGGGAAGGCGTAAAGGGCAGTGCGAAGAAATTTGGCACCTCTGGGAACCATTTGCTCCATTTCCGAAACCGAGGCGGTATTGGTTACGTTGCACCTGCCTTTTCCGGTGATGGCAAGCTTCTTGCCCAAAAAAGCGTTTTTGTCGTAAAGCACGACGGTATGATTGTCGGTTTGTTGGACGGTTGCGGCAGCCATCAAGCCTGCGGCACCGCCACCGATGATGGCAATTTTCAAAAAATTCACCCTTATATATAAAATATCACTCTATTTTACTCCAAAAACTGTTTTTTTGCAAGGTGAAAATTGAATTTTCTTTGAAAAGAAGGCGGAATTCTTGACTTGTTTGGGGGAAGGGGGTATAAT
>JAZPZL010000245.1:0-3225 GCA_045544655.1 Eubacteriales bacterium | reverse complement strand
AAAGGGCAAGATAGGAAAAGACCAGCTTACCTTCCAGGCAGATCTTGCCGCCTTCCAGATAGGTATTGAGAAACTCCACCCCTGCGTGAATCCCTTCCGTTCTTTTCACGTCGGTGAGTTTTGCAGCTTTATGCCCCTTGATGACCTCGGAAAAGTCAAAGCCGCCCAAAAGCTCCTGAAAGGACTCCGTTTTTTTCTCTTGCAAAAGGTGATTTTCCGTAGAAAAGGCATCCACGGCAAAGCTCAGCGGATTCGTTTCAAATCCGGTGACCTCACAAACGTAGTCCAGCTCGAAAAGAATGTTTTTATTCTCCCCTTCTTCATTGATGTCGGACGTTGCCTTCAACGCAACCGGCGTAAGCTCAATACGGCAAACGTCCTCCGAGGAAAGATCGGGAACGGCAACTCTTTTTTCAAATTCGATGGGCTGATAAAAGCTGATGAAGAGATTTTCCTCTGCTGCAGTATAGCTGCAATGCAAATCGCAAAGCCCCAAAAAGGAAACGCCGCCGTCCTCCGCCTTTACGTTTTGTGCAAAAAGCACCGCCTCCATCTCACAGATCTCTGCAATGGGAAGATAAGCTTTCGGTAGCGCTATGGTTTGGGAAAAGCTCAGCTCCTCACGGTGATTCTTATGCAGACGCGTTACGCGAACCTCACCTTTTCGAGTAACGATATCATCGGATGAGGCAGGCGGGATCATCGATACGTTTTGATTGCACTTGATATCCAGGGAAATTGCGATCTCACTTTTTGCGCTGAGCTTTCTCGGTCCCAGAAGCTTTACCAAAAAAGAGCGTGGAGTTGCCTCTGCAAACACGGAGATCTCCTCTGCGCAAAGATCCTCGGCATCGCAAGGAATCTGAAAGCTGTGAGAAAAGCTTTCACTGTGCAAAAAGGCGGAGGGCTTTCCCTGCTCACTCCCCCCCGAGATTTGGTACAAAACGTGAAATCCGATGCTTCCCTCAACGTCACAGATCAAAGCGTGATCACGGAGATAGATCTGCTTGTTTTTGATCACCGCCTTGGCATTCACACGGATGATCCGCTCCGCCTCCTCCTTGTACTCAGGCAATAGGATCTCCGAATCCACGCGGCAAGTCGCATCGGCAGTGGAAAGACGCTCCAATTTCTTCATTTGGATTTTTTCATAGATTTTTTCTGCCATGGTTTTCTCCATTCTCGATGGCTTCGTATTCTGCGGTACCGCCACCGTGGTACCCAAATTGCAATATCAATGTATGCATTTTTTTCTTTTCTTATTCCACAAGGCTAAATATAGTTTCGCGGCTTTTCCATAAAGCGGCGGAGCTTTTCCAGCGCCCCCTTTTCAATTCTGGAAACGTAGGATCTGGAAATCCCCATCTTTGCGGCTACCTCCCGCTGAGTGGCGCATTTTTTTCCATTCAGACCAAAGCGCATGGTGATGACCTTTTGCTCTCTTTCGTCCAAAAGGGTTCTGACGCCTTGCATAGCAAGGCCCGTCTGCCCCTTCAAGGTCAATTCCTCTACGATATTATCCTCTACCCGAAGCACGTCGAAAATGGTCAGTGGATTCCCGTCCTTATCCACCTCGATGGCCTCTCCCAAGCTGGTTTCCACGGTGTATTTCTTTTGTGATCTGAAATACATCAAGATCTCATTCTGGATACACTTTCCCGCGTAGGTTGCAAATCGGTTCCCAAGGGAGGGACGGAAGGAATCGATCGCCTTGATCAGACCGATGGTTCCCACGGAGATCAGATCCTCCTGTGCTTCCCTGTCCGAATCGTATTTTTTGATGATATGCGCAACCAGACGCAAATTGTGCTCGATCAGCTTTTGCCTTGCATTTTCATCTCCTTCCCTCATTTTTACAAACAAGCTTTCTTCCTCTTCCTTTTCCAAAGCCGGAGGAAAGGAGGAGGAATTCAATACCCGCAAGCAAAGAAATACCAGCTGTGCAAGTCCCAGCCCCAAGCATTCTATGAACATACGAATTCTCCCTTCAAAAAATGGATATTTGACTATATGAAAAGGAAAAAGATTTCAGTACAAAATACAGGATTCAACAAAAAAATCCGGATCATCCCTTGATTTTGTGCAATAAATATTGTAAAATATGATAAATTTAGATAAAGGAACTGAAAAAATGCTATATCCTGTGATCGACATCGGTTCCAACACGGTAAAAATTGCTGTTTTGGATGATGAAAATCTATTCAAGCAAGCGCCGGTATTTTTCAAGGCAGTCCCCCTGAATATCAAATCAAAAATTCGCGATACTCTCCTTCCTCAGGATGCGATTGAGGAGCTTGCGGCTTTGATCAAAAGCTTTGACGAGATCGCTAAAAGGCTGACGAAGATCCCGCCTATGGCTTTTGCCACCGCTTCCCTGCGTGGACTTACGAACATGGACGAGGTTTTGAAACGGGTGGAAGAAGTCAGCGGAATTCGCGTGGAGGTTATTTCCGGAGAAACGGAAGCTTACTATTCCTTTTTGGGTGCGCGGGGATGCGTTTCCGCAAAAGCAGGTATTTCCGTAGATCTGGGCGGCGGTTCCACGGAGCTTCTCGCCTTCGTGGGAAATCGGGTCGTCGGCTCCGTTTCCCTTCCCTTCGGATGCCTGACCTTGTATCACGCCTACTTTGAGAACGAACCGCACAAAACCGAGGAGTGCGAAACGTTCATTCAGAATTATCTTTCGAAAATGGCACCGAAGCTTCCCGGAAATACCATTCTTCTTTCGGGTGGAAGCGCAAAGGCTCTGCTCCGCTATAAGAACATATTGGAAAATAAAAAGAATTGCACCTTGACGGAAGATCATTTCCCTCTGGTTACTCAGCATTTTTATAACGGAGAGCCCGAGGAAAAAAATAAGATCGAAAGCGTTCTGAAGGATCGCTTTCGCTTGGTCCCTCCTGCCGCCGCCGTATTTTCCCAAATTATGAAATATTATGGGAAGGATCGGGTTTTGGTATGCAGAAGCGGTGTTCGTGAAGGCTGTCTGTACCATTACCTGGAAAAAAACAAATAAATTTTCAAAAACCTATTGCAATTTGTTTTTTGCTGTGGTATAATCCATTCGTTATGGTATGAATGTATTTGCATTTGCAACCAAGCGGTCCTCTGCCGGCTTCAGCATGAACGCTTGCATTTATACTTAAATAAAATTTTTTATTTAAGGAGGGCCACGTCATGGATATGATCAAGGCTTTTACAAACGAGCAGCTCAAGAAAGAAGTT
>JAZPZL010000244.1:0-22943 GCA_045544655.1 Eubacteriales bacterium | reverse complement strand
TACCACGATGTACGGCAAGGATCTGTACGGAGAGCTTGCTCTCCCGAAGCTTTTGGAAAAGCTTGCCGATAAGGAGCTTGGCTTCCGTTGGATCCGTTTGATGTACTGTTACCCCGATAAGGTGACGGAAGAGCTTTGCCGGGTTATGGCAAAGCACGACAATATCTGTAAATACATCGACCTTCCCATTCAGCACATCTCCGACAGCGTTTTGGAGAAGATGAACCGCCACGGCGGAAGCGAGGCGATTTGCAGAGCCATTGACCTGCTCCGCAAGTATATGCCGGATATTGCCATCCGTACCACCGTAATGGTAGGCTTCCCCGGAGAGAAGGATAAGGATTTTTCCCTCCTTTCAAATTTTGTAAAGGAGACCCGCTTCCAGCGTCTGGGAGCGTTTATCTACTCCCGTGAAGAAGGAACCCCTGCCTATACGATGGAGAACCGAACCACCAAGAAAACCAAGGAGAGACGGCTTACCTCCATTATGCAGACCCAGCTTCCCATTGCCGAAAGCTATAATGAAAGCTTCGTAGGCAAAACCATTGAGGTGATTTGCGAGGGATACGATCCCGGTATCCGCAAGTATTTTGGCAGAACCCAATACCACGCTCCCGAGATCGACGGCGCAGTGTATTTCTCTTCCAATAAGAAGGAGATCCCCGTTGGCACGTTTTTAAACGTAAAGATCGAAGAAGCGATGGATTACGATTTGATCGGAAAAGAGGAGACTTAATATGAATCTTCCCAATAAGCTTACTATCATACGTATTCTGATGGTTCCCGTTTTCTTGTTCTTTGGGCTGTTTGCTTTCCCGGGTGAATGGGGAGCGAATATTTCCCGCTTGGTCGCCGCATTTATTTTTGCCGCCGCTGCCGCAACGGATTTTGCAGACGGAAAAATTGCAAGAAAGTATAATTTGATTACCGATTTCGGAAAGTTTATGGATCCCTTGGCTGATAAATTTCTCGTTTTTTCCGCCATTTTGGTATTCGTATCCTCTCCTATGTACCATCCTTCCGGTGCGCTTCACTACGCATTGGTGATCAGCGGTGCCGTGGTTATTTTCCGTGAGCTTGCGGTGACAAGTCTCCGCCTCGTGGTGATGTCCAGCCCCAATCCCGTGGTGATCGCGGCAAGCTGGTACGGCAAAGCAAAAACCTTTTCCCAGTGTATTTGGGCGGTCGTGGTAATGCTCGAACCCCTTGTTCTGAGCTTCTTACCCTTTGATCTTCCTGTGTTGACCTGGATCATGACCGTTGTTATGACGGTGCTTACCATTTTTTCCGGCATAGACTATATTAAGAGCTACTGGAAATATTTGGATCCCAATAAATAAATTTTCAAGGAGTTCCTATGAAACTGTTTAACGACCTTTCCGGCAAAAAAGAAGAGCTGGGACAAAAAGACAATTACGTAAGAATGTATGCCTGCGGTCCTACGGTCTACAATTACTTCCACATAGGTAACGCAAGATGCTTCGTAACCTTTGATATGCTCCGCAGATTTTTGGAGTATCGCGGCAATAAGGTGGATTTCGTTCAGAACTTTACGGATATTGACGATAAGATGATCCGCCGCGCCAACGAAGAGGGTACGACGGTAAAAGAGGTTGCCGATCGCTATATTGCCGAGTATTTCAAGGATGCGGAGGGCTTGGGCGTTCATCCCGCTACCTTCCATCCCCGCGCAACGGAGAACATTGATTCCATTATTAAGATCATCGAGGCGCTGATCGCAAACGGTCACGCTTACGAATCTCAGGGGGACGTTTATTATTCCGCCCGTTCCTTCAAGGATTACGGCAAGCTTTCCGGCAAAAACGTAGACGATCTGGAATCCGGTGCCAGAATCGACGTTTCCGATATTAAGCGGGATCCGCTGGACTTTGCGCTCTGGAAGGCATCCAAGCCCGGTGAACCCTTCTGGGAATCCCCTTGGGGCAACGGAAGACCCGGCTGGCATATTGAGTGCTCCGCCATGGTAGATAAATATCTGGGCAAGACCATTGATATTCACTGCGGCGGTGTGGATCTGACCTTCCCGCACCACGAGAATGAGATCGCTCAGTCCGAGGGTGCCTTTGGCGTTCCTTTCTGCAGATTCTGGGTGCATAACGGATTTATCAACGTGGATAATAAGAAGATGAGCAAGTCCCTGGGCAACTTCTTCACCGTGCGCGATGCCGCGGAGAAATACGGCTACGCAGCCATCCGTTACTTCATCCTTTCCGCCCATTACAAGAGCCCCGTGAACTTCTCCGCAGAGATCCTTTCTCAGGCACAGAATTCCGTTCAGCGTCTTTACAACTGTGAAGAGAATCTCCGCTTCCTTTTGAAGAATGCGCAGGGCGAGATCACTGCGGAAGAAACCGAATTCATTCAGAAGTTGGATTCCCGCCGCGAAGAGTTCATTGCCGTGATGGAGGATGACTTTAATACGGCAGACGGTCTTGCAACCCTCTTCGAAGCGGTTAAGGACATCAACATCTTCGTCAGTGCGGAGCGTAGTCGCGGTGCATTGGAGCAGATCCTTGCCTTCTATGAAGAGATCTGCGGACTTCTCGGCTTCCTGAAGCCCGAAGAAAAGGTTGAAAACGGCTTTGACGATGAAAAGATCGAAGCACTTCTGGCAGAGCGTGCCGCCGCCAAGAAGGAAAAGAACTACGCGAGAGCAGACGAGATCCGCGCCCTTTTGGGTGAAAACGGGATCGTGATCGAGGATACTCCCGCCGGTGCTAAGTGGCACAGAGCATAATGTATCATCAAAAGCCTTGGATTTTCCAAGGCTTTTTGAGTCTTTGGAGGAAATATGATTTGTGAGATCCTTTCCATCGGAACGGAGCTTCTTTTGGGTGACGTGACCGATACCAATGCTACCTTCCTTTCCCGCGCCCTGCGTGAAATGGGAATTTGCGTGTATTACCGCCAGACCTGCGGAGATAACCCGCATCGGATCAGGGAGCAGTTTTCCTTGGCACTTTCCCGTTCCGATCTTGTGATCGTTACGGGAGGTCTCGGTCCTACCAGAGATGATATTTCCCGTGACGTTGCCGCAGAAGTGTTTGAAATGCCCCTTGAATTCAGCAGTGAGGTTGCGATGCAGATCCGCGGATATTTTGACCGTCGGGGAATCGTGATGAAGGAGAACAATCTGCGCCAGGCAATGGTTCCTTGCGGTGCGGAGATCCTTTGGAATGAATGGGGAACGGCTCCCGGACTTTGGCTGCGCAAGGATGGGAAAGAAATGATCCTACTCCCGGGCGTTCCTTCGGAAATGAAGGCGATCTTCCGGCACCGCGTGAAGCCGAGACTTGCCGAAGAAAGCGGTGTTCGCTTCGCCAACCGCATTCTCCATTTTTACGGAGTATCCGAATCGGCAGTTGATGAACTGCTTGGGGATCTGATGGCAAAAAGCAATCCCACCGTTGCCCCTTACGCAGGAAACGGAGAGGTGCAGGTACACGTCACCGCCTTTGCCGATACGGAAGAGGAGGCTGAAAAAGCTTGCCAAAGCACCCAGGAGAATATTTTAAGTCTTTTGGGCAGATATTATTACGGCTCGGGTGATACCTCTCCCGAAGCGGAGGTGGTAAAGCTTTTTACCAAAAAAGGTTTGACGCTTTCCACTGCGGAAAGCTGCACGGGCGGGCTGGTATCCCAAAGGATCACCTCCGTCTCGGGGGCATCCGAGGTGATCGGTCTCGGTGTGACGGCTTATTCCGAGGAGATCAAAAGGAAAGTTCTCGGAGTTTCCCCCGAAACCCTTGCCGACGGAGGCGTTTACAGTGAGGGCTGTGCGCTGGAAATGGCAAGGGGCATCCGCAAACTTTCCGGAAGTGATCTGGGAATCGGAATCACGGGAATTGCAGGTCCCTCCGGCGGTGCGGAGGAAAAGCCCGTGGGTACGGTCTGGATCGCTCTGTGCTCGGCTGAAAGGGAAGAGGTACATCGCTGTTTATTCGGTCATGCAAAAAGTGCGCGGGAGGAGATACGATCTCGCGCCGCTTCAAAAGCCTTGATGCTGGCATTGCGCCATTTTGATCAAGAATGAGAAGAAGCCGACTTTTTTTGATAATTTTTAGAAAATACTTGCTTTTTTTTGATGATTCGTTTATAATATCTTTAATATTTCCAAAGGACTGTGTTTCAAGGAGCATAAAATGATTTCAAAAGAAGTTACTGTTCTGAATAGTGTCGGCTTGCATGCCAGACCCGCTACTTATTTCATTCAAAAAGCAAACAGCTATAAAAACTCTCTTTGGGTAGAATGCGGCGATCACAGAGCCAATGCAAAATCCCTTTTGGGAATTCTCTCCTTGGGCATCACCAAAGGCACCCGCATCAATATCATTGCGGACGGTGCGGATGAGGCGGATGCACTGGAAGGTCTTTCCAATCTCATTCTCGCCGGCTTTAACGATTGATTGTCACCGCCTGCCCCTTTGGGGGTAGGCGGATTCTTTTTTTTGGAGAATTTATGAAAGAATATATCCCGCAAGTGCTTTCCTTTGAAAAGCTTTTGGAAAAAGCAAAAACACTTCCCCTGCGTCCCGGGATCTATATGTTTCTGGACGGGCGCGGCGAGATCATCTACGTGGGAAAAAGCCGTGCGTTGAAAAATCGGGTTCTCAGTTATTTTCAAAACGTGGGGAAGCATCCTCCGAAAACGGAGAAGCTGGTTCGCACGGTTCGCGATTTTCAAACCATCGTAACGGCAGATGAGAGTGAAGCCTTGATTCTGGAAAATGAAAAGATCAAGCTTCACAAGCCGAAATTCAATATCCGCTTGAAGGACGACAAGGACTATCCTTACGTGCGACTTTCCGTTGGGGAAGCGTATCCCAGACTCCGCTTTGCTCATCGCAAGGAGAAGAAGGGGGATACCTCCCGCTATTTCGGTCCCTTCAGTTCATCGGGAGCGGTGCGCGTTGCCATCGATACCGCCAATAAGATCTTTCAGTTGCCCACCTGCAACAGAAGCTTTCCGCGGGATATCGGAAAAAACAGACCTTGCCTTTACTATCAAATGGGGCGCTGTATCGGAGTTTGTACGGGCAACGTTACCGAGGAGGACTATGCCCGTCGCTTGGAGGACGTGATCCTTTTTTTTAAAAATGATAATAAAAAGATCCTTGCTACCCTGGAGCAGGAGATGAACGAAGCCGCTGAGCAGATGGAGTTTGAACGGGCGGCGTCTATCCGTGACCGTATTCGCGCATTGAACTCTCTTGCAGGGAAAAAGCAGGTGGTCAAGGATCTGCATTTTCACGCGGACGTGTTCGGATTCTTCACCGATGATCTGGGAGGATGCATCAATTTGCTTTCCGTGCGGGAGGGCAGAGTGGCAGACAGCACCAATTATCATTTCGGTGCCGATGAGATCCTTTCCCCCGAAAGCTTTTCTGCCTTCGTTTTTTCCCTTTATCGCGGGAGGGAGTTTTTGCCCAGGCAGATCTTGGTTCCCAAGGAGCTTTGGAGCGAGGAGCTTGCCGATCTTGGTGAAGCCCTGTCTGCACAGGATCACAAGGTTCGCTTCCATCAACCGGAACGGGGAGAGGGAAGAGCGCTGGTTTCTATGGCAAATGAAAATGCGGAGGCGGCAGCCCGCCACCGTCGCGCTATGTATGAAAAGGACGAGGCGGTTTTGGTATCCCTTGCATCCCTTTTGTCTTTGGAGTGCTTGCCCGAGCGGATCGAGAGCATTGATATTTCCAACTCCGGAACCTCCTCTGTATATGCAGGCGTGATCACCGTGGAGAATGCACGATTCCTCAAACGGGCGTATAAAAGCTTTTCCATAGACCTGGAGCATCCCGACGATACCGCTTGTATGTATGAGGCGATGGTGCGAAGGATCAAGCGGTTTCTGGACGGAGATGAGGCATTTGCGCCGTTGCCCGATCTGATTCTGGTGGACGGAGCCGCAGGTCAGGTGCACGCGGTTCAAAAGGCTTTGGCAGATACGGGCGTGGACATTCCCGTTTTCGGTATGGTCAAGGATGCATTTCATAAAACCCGCTGTCTCACGGACGGTGAAAGCGAGATTTCCATTGCCTTTGATCCTGCCGTGTTCCAATTTATTTACGGCATTCAGGAGGAGGTACACCGTTTTTCTCTGTCCCGTATGGATGCCAAACGGAGAAAGACCGTAAAGCGCTCCGCCTTGTGTGATATTGACGGGATCGGTGAAAAAAAAGCCGCACTTTTGATGAAGCATTTCAAGAGCGTTCGTTCTATCAAGGAAGCGGGCGTGGAAGCTCTTTCCTCTGTGAAAGGTATCACTCAAAAAGATGCGGAGAATATCTATCAATATTTCAGAAATAACGAATCAGAAAAGGAAACGAAAAAATGATGAGAATTATTACGGGTAAAGCAAAGGGCGTCAGACTTGCTACGATGGCGGGTGACGCCGTGCGCCCCACGACGGAAATGGCAAAGGAGGGCGTTTTCAGCGCCATCCAGTTTGATTTGGCGGAAAAAAGCTTTCTGGACTTGTTTGCAGGCTCGGGACAAATGGGCTTGGAGGCCATCAGCCGTGGCGCGAAAAGTGCGGTGTTCGTGGATGCATCCGAGGATTCCATTAAGATCATTCGCAAAAACGTGGAGAAGACGGGCTTTCATTTGCAAAGCAAGGTGATCCGCAGTGAGTACGGAGAATTTATCAAATCCGCAGGGAAGAGGGGGATGAAGTTTGATTTCATTTTTGCAGACCCGCCTTATGAAAAGGATCTGACCCCGGAGCTGGTAAAACGGTTGGTGAAGGCGGAGCTTGTAAATCCCGGTGGACTGATGATGCTGGAAACTGCTGCAGATTCATTGGACGAATCCAAAATTCCGGAAGGCGTTCGTGAACGGATCGAAAGCATCAAGCAATATAAGTTCTCCAAGTGCTACGTATATTTTATAAGAATGAAGGAAGAAGAGATCGGATGAAAAAAGTCGCAGTTTGTCCGGGAAGCTACGATCCCGTGACGCTCGGTCACGTAGATCTTGCCCGTCGCGCCGCAGGGCTTTTCGGTGCTTGCCGCGTGGTGGTAATGAACAATCGGGACAAAGAGTATCTTCTCTCTCTGGAGGAACGCTTCCGCCTTTGCAAGGCGGCGTTTGCCGAGGATGAAAATATTACCGTGGACCTTTACGAAGGGATGCTCTACGAATATCTGGGGACCTTGGAGGAGCCTGTTTTGGTGAAGGGGATCCGCAACGAAACCGATTACCTTTACGAGAAAAATATGGCCCGGTTCAACCTCGCCCATAGCGGTGTGGAGACCTTGTATCTGGATGCATCCGAAAGGTTTTCGACCTTGAGTTCTACGCAGGTTCGGTCAAAAATTGCAAAAAAGGAGGATCTCTCGGGGGATTTACCCGAGGATGTGATAAAACTTTTGCAGAATAAAATGTAAATATTCTGTGAACGAGATGCTTTTAGCATATAAAACTATTGAAATTATCGAAATACTCTGCTAAAATGGAGTCACAAGCGGTGAAAAGTGGTAAAAAGTGGGAGGATTCCCTGCTTTTTACCATGCTTTTCCCGTGATTTCCATTTTGGGAGAGTATTTTTTGTTAGGAGGTGAACCTGTGAGTCGCTCTTTTTTAGGTGAATATAAGTGCTCTGCAGATGCGAAGGGCAGACTGATGGTTCCTTCTAAACTGAGAGATTGCTTCCCCGAAGGGGAGCAGATCTATCTGGTTCGCTCTCTTGACCGTTGTATCAATTTGTATGCCGAAAGCCGTTGGAAGGTTTTTGAAGAAAAGATCCTGTCTCTTCCCGAAACGGAGTCCAGAGAGGTTCGTCGCTTCTTCTATTCTTCTATGCAAGAGGCTGAGCCGGATGGGCAGGGCAGAATTTTACTCCCCGTAGGTCTCAGAGAATATGCCGGGATCACCAAATCGGTGATTGCGCTGGGATGCGGTGACCACGTGGAATTTTGGGATGAAGAAAGCTATCGCAATTATACCAACGAGGTTCGTACCGCTTCTGTAGAAGAGATTTTGCGGAGGAACGGACTGTAATGGCGTTTGAGCATAAACCCGTTCTGTTTTATGAAACGGTAGACGGGCTGAACGTAAAGCCCGACGGAGTGTATATTGATTGCACTCTGGGTGGGGGAGGGCATTCCTCTCTGGTGCTGTCCAAGCTGACGACGGGCAAGCTGATTTGTCTCGATCAGGATATGGCGGCGATTGAGAATGCAAAAAAGGTACTTGCTCCTTACGAGGGCAAGTTTCAATTGGTTCACACCAACTTTGAGAGAGTCGGCGAGGTAATTGCCGAGCTTTGTCCCGAGGGGATCGACGGAGCTATGATCGACCTGGGCGTTTCCTCTTATCAGTTGGATACGCCGGAGCGTGGCTTTTCCTATCATTACGACGCCCCGCTGGATATGCGGATGGATACGGATGCGCCTTTATCTGCCAAGGATGTGGTGAATACTTATTCCGCTTCCGATCTGTGTCGCATTTTATCGGATTACGGAGAAGAAAAGCGAGCAGGCGCGATTGCCCGCGCAATTATCAAGGCGAGAGAACAAAAGCCCATCGAAACGACTCTCGAGCTTGCGGAGATCATCAAAAGCGCATTTCCACCCAAAGAACGCTTTGAGGGAAAGCACCCTGCCAGAAGGAGCTTTCAGGCGATCCGCATTGAGGTGAATCGGGAATTGGATATTATTCCCCGTACCCTGGATCAGCTGGTAGCAGGATTGAAAAAAGGCGGAAGACTTTCCGTGATCACCTTCCACTCTCTGGAAGACAGAGTGGTGAAGGAATGCATCAAGGGCTACACCAACGGTTGCACCTGCCCCAGGGATTTCCCCGTCTGCGTGTGCGGCTTTCAGCCGAGCCTGATCAATCTGACCAAAAAACCGATCGTTCCCTCAAAAGAGGAACAGGAAGCCAATCCCCGCAGCAGAAGTGCAAAATTGAGAATCGCTGAAAAGTGTTAAAAAGAATTTTTACGGAGGAACGCTATGGATGCTATGTATCGCAAAAAAAGACGGGCGGCAGAAGAAGCTTCTGAAGCCCGTGAGACCCATCGCAAGCCCCGTCATGCAGCAGACGATTATGAAGCCCCTCTTCGCCCCAGAGAATCCCACCCCGGTTTCGTGGATTCCAAAAAACGAATTAAAGGAAATTTGAACCAATTGAATAAAAGCTTGGTAGAACGTCCCGCAGTGGAAAAAGAGGGAGAATTGAGTCCCGCTGAGACCAGCGAGGACCGCGGCATCAGAATCAAGGCGACGAAGGTAGCCTCCAGATCTCCCATTCCGTACGCGTATATTCTTTCTCTGTTTTTGGTTGCGGCAGTTCTGATGTACGTCGTTTCTCTGTTCGTTGAGGTGCAGGAGTATTCCCGCTCTATTGATGAAATGGAGAGCCGCATTGCGGAATTAAAGGAAGAAAGCACTCGCCTGGAGGTGCAGCTGGAAAGCAGATACGATCTGGATGAGGTGGAGCGGATCGCTACCCAGGAATACGGAATGGTCGTATCATCCACCTTGCCCAAAAAATACATTTCGGTGTCCGCGGAGGAAGACCTTTGGCAAGAGGTTGAAAAGGAGGAGCCGGAAGAGTCTCTGATCGAGCAGATCGTTGCCGGAGTACGCAAATTCCTCGGCAAGGATCAAGAGGATGAGGAATAAGGCGAAGCTTTTCGGAATAAGTATACAAAAAGAGATGTCGCGACGAGCGGAGTAAAGGAATTCCTTTACTCCTTTTGCCCTTTTCATTGAGATTGGGATCCGCGGTGAATTTTGTAACGGCAAATGAAAGAAGGAGTAAAATATGTCAAATCAATTGCATACCGGTCGTCTGAAATTGAATAAGCGATGCAATTTTATACTCGTGTTTTTTCTCCTTGTTGCGTTGGCTTTGATTGGCCGTCTTTTTTACCTGCAGGTCCTCAATTTTGATAAATATCAATCCAATACGGTAAACCAATATACCAAGAGCAATACCATCAAAGCAAAACGAGGCACCATCTACGATCGCAATATGAAGGTGCTTGCCATCAGCACCCCCGTAGAGCGCGTCTTCATTTCCCCGAAAAGCATTCCCGATCAAACGATTGCGGAATACGTAGAGAAAGCTGTAAAAGAAATCAAAAACGCAGAAGAAAAAAAACAAGCGAGAACCGATCTTCTTGCGAAATTTGAAAATACGGGGATCACGGTCAAGGAAGACATCGCCAATGAATTATCCGCGGCGCTGGGTGTTTCCAAGGAAATGATCCTGGAAAAAGCAGCAAAGAAAAACCGTGCCGATGAAACCATCAAAAAGCAGGTGGAATTGGAGGTAACGGAAAAACTGAAGAAAATGGTGGCTGAAAAGAAATACACTTCTTTCATCTATTTTTCTGAGGAAGCAAAGCGCTATTATCCTTACGGCTCCCTTGCCAGTCACGTCATCGGCTTTACCGGTACGGATGGCTACGGTCTGACCGGTGTAGAGGTCTACTATAATACGCTTCTTTCCGGTGAGGACGGCAAGGTCATCTCCGCAAAGGACGGCATTGGCAACGATATGAGCACCAAGTATGAAAGCTATATCGATGCAGTGGACGGTACGGATATTATGCTGACCATCGACTGGACCTGCCAAAGCATTCTGGAAAAATACCTGAATGAAGCCTTGGAGGATACCGGAGCCAGAAACCGAGTTTGCGGCATTATTCTGGACGTAAACACGGGTGATATTCTGGGAATGTCCACCAAGCCGGATTTTGATCTGAACGATCCCTATACCATGGATGCAGTTTCCCAGGCGTTACTGGATGCCTTTGAGGGAACCGATGAGGAAAAGAACGACTATCGGGTAGCATTGCTCAATGAGCTTTGGAAAAACAAAAGCGTTACCGAGCTTTACGAGCCGGGTTCTACCTTCAAGATCATCACCTCCGCTATGGTGATGGAGGAGAATCTGGTCAGCACGACGGAGGTCTTTAAATGCACCGGCGCCATCAAGGTTCCGGGTCTGCAGCAACCGATTCATTGCCATAAGCGTCAAGGTCACGGCAATCTGACCTTCGAGGGTGCCCTCGGTTATTCCTGCAACCCCTTTTTCGTTACCATGAGCCAACGCTTGGGTAAGGAACGCTTTTACAAATATTACAAGGCCTTCGGCTATAATGAAACCACCGAGGTAGATATCTACGGCGAAGCGCGTAACCTCTTCTTTAATCTGGAAACATATTCCGGTGTTGACGCAGCCTGCGCCGCCTTCGGTCAGAACTTCAAGGTTACCCCGATCTCCCACTTGAGAGCGATCTGCGCAGTGGCAAACGGAGGGTATCTTGTGACCCCCCACGTAATGAAGGCGAGTCTTGACGAAGATGGAAACGTGATCGAAAATTACGGAACGGAAACCAAGCGCCAGGTCGTTTCAACGGAAAACTGCAAGGTGATCTGGGACTATTTGTACCGAAGCGTATCCGAAGAGGGCGGTAACCGCAACGCGGCGGTTCCCGGCTATAAGATCGCGGCAAAAACCGGTACCCCCACCAAGACCGAAAAGAGTCAGGACGGCTCCAAATACTACGTAGCGTCCTGTGTTGCCTTTGCACCTGCGGATCAGCCCGAGGTTGCCGTTATCGTCATCGTGGACGAGCCGGTAGGAAGCTACTACGGCTCTACCGTAGCCGCGCCCTACGCCGCAAAGATCTTTTCCGAGGTATTGCCTTATCTTGGAATTGAGCCTGAATATACCGAAGAAGACAAGGCTTCTCTCGGCAACGTGATCGCAGACTACAAGAGCAAGACCCTCACCACCGCTACCAACAATCTGCAGGCACTTGGATTGCAGGTGAAGATCCTCGGAAACGGCAGTCACGTAGTCGCCCAGTCGCCGATGCCCGGAACGATGCTGAGCGAAGGCGCTACAGTCGTACTCTTTACCGAAGAGGGACTGAATACGCCTACCTGCACCGTACCCAACGTAGTCGGACTGAGTGCGGAAGCTGCAAACCGCGCCATTATCAACGCGGGTCTGAACATTGATATTGCCACCGGTACCCTGGAAAGCGTTTCCGGCGCAACTGCCATCAAGCAGAGCGTTGAGGCGAACCAGCAAGTGCTTCCCGGAACGGTCATTACCGTTGATTTCCGTCATTACAGCGGAGCAACAGATTAAATTACCAGGAGAGAAAAGATGAAACTGCAAGAGCTATTAGTCGGTATTTCCGTTTTGTCCGGAAATGCAGATCTTGATTTAGAGGTAAGCTCTGTTTCCTCAGATAGCCGCAAAATTGAATGCGGAGCCGCCTTCGTTTGCCTGAAAGGTCTGAAGGTGGACGGAAGAGTCTGGATTCCTCAATCCTTTGAAAAAGGTGCGGTGGTTGCCATTTGTCAGGAAAAGCCCGAGGTAGACGTTCCTTACGTTTTGGTAGAGGATACGCGCCGGGCTCTGCCACTCATCCTTTCCAATTTTTACTCTCATCCCGAGAAAAACTTTCGCAGGATCATCGGTATTACCGGTACCAACGGTAAGACGACCACCTCCTTTATGATGAAGGCGATCTTTGACCGTGCAGGATGCAAGACCGGCTTGATCGGTACTACCAAATACTTGGTCTGTGACGAAGAATTTCCCGTGGATGCAGGCTCTGCACTGCTCACGACTCCCGATCCTGAGCTTTTGTTCCGCTTGTTTGCCGCAATGCGGGAAAAAGGAGTGGATACGGTCATTATGGAGGCCTCCAGCCACGCTTTGGCGTTGAAAAAGCTGACGGGCGTACCTTTCCACGTGGGCGTATTTACCAATCTGACTCAGGATCACATCGATTTCCACAAAACGATGGAGGAGTATCTGGAGGCGAAAAAAGGACTGTTCCTCGTTGCTGAAAAGGGAATTTTCAATTGCGACGACAAGGCCTTTGAGGCCATCACCGAAAACGTTTCATCTACGGTAACCACCTATTCCGGAAAGGGAGCAGGGGATTACGCAGCGGAAGAGATCCTGTCTCACGATGATAAGGGAATTACCTACAGACTCAGCTGTAAGGGTGAGAAGAAGGAGATCCATGTTGCCGTTCCGGGATCCTTTACCGTTTATAATTCTCTTGCCGCAATTGCCACCGCAAGGGAAGAGGGGATTGCCTGGGAACCCATTTTGGAAGCCTTGGCGGAAATGAACGGTGTAAAGGGCAGAATCGAACGGATCCCTACCAAAACGCCGTATTCCGTTTTCATTGACTTTGCTCATACTCCCGACGCTCTGGAAAACATTTTGAAAAATCTGAGAGAATTCACCACCGGCAGACTGATCACTCTGTTCGGCTGTGGCGGTGATCGGGATAAGACCAAGCGGCCTATTATGGGCGGCATTGCATGTAAGCTCAGCGACTACGTGATTATTACCTCAGATAATAGCCGTAGCGAAAATAAGGAAGATATTATTCGTGACATCGTAGTCGGCGCAGAAGGCGCGGGCTGTGAATTCATTACCATCACCGACCGTACGGAGGCGATCCGCTTCGCATTGGATCACGCCTTGCCCGGTGACGTGATCCTCCTTGCAGGAAAAGGTCACGAGGAATATGAGATCGATCAAACGGGAAAACACGAATATTCGGAGAGAAAAATCGTTTTAGAACATATCGGAGAATAAAGACTATGATGACTTTAACCCTTTCTGAGATTGCTCTCGCAGTAGGCGGAGAATTGTTCGGCAACGGAGAAAAAACGATTTGCGGAATTTCAACGGATTCCAGAAAAACCATGCCCGAGGAGATCTTTATCGCTCTCCGCGGTGAAAAATTCGACGGACACGATTTTATTCAGGATCTGTGGGGCAAATGCTCTGCGGTCATTACGGAGGAGCCTGCCCCCGGCTTTGACGGGGTACTGGTTCCCGACACCCTCAAAGCACTCGGAGCCCTTTCCGCTTATTGGAAAAAGAAGGTGGCTCCCAAAATTACCGTCGGCGTAACCGGTTCTGTGGGTAAAACCACTACCAAAGAATTGATCGCTTCGGTATTGAAGGAAAAATATAAGACCCATTGTACGGCAGGAAACTTCAACAACCACATCGGTGTTCCCATCACTTTGATCCGCATTGAAAAAGGAACGGAGGCCGTGGTTTGCGAAATGGGGATGAGCGCTCGGGGAGAGATCGAGTATCTTACCGGGCTTGTTCGCCCAAATCTTGCCGTGATCACCAACATCGGCACCTCTCATATGGAAATTCTCGGCTCCCGCGAAGGAATTCTGGAAGCAAAGCTGGAGATCATTGCGGGAATGGATAAGGGAAGCACCGTTATTCTGGACGGTGACGAGCCTCTCCTTCGTTCCGAAACGGTTCAAAAGCGTCTTGTGGATTATCGCGTGGTATACGTGGGCTTTGATTGCGGAAACGACGTATATCCCCTTGATATTTATAAGGGTGCGGATCATTTGGCGTTCGACGTGATTGCCAAGAACAGAGAATTTCGCGTAAAGGTTCCCGCTTTGGGTGACCACTTCATTAAGAATGCGCTTTTTGCCGCAGCCGTGGGCATTTCCTGCGGTGTCAGCGACGAAGCAATTCAGGCGGGCGTTCTTGCGTATTCGCCAACAGGTCTTCGTCAGAAGATCTATCAGAAAAAAGGGATCCGCGTGATTGCGGATTGCTATAATGCTTCTCCCGAGTCTATGGAGGCGTCTCTGAAGGTGCTTTCCGAAAGCAAGGGAAGAAAGATCGCCGTCCTCGGCGATATGCTGGAGCTTGGACCTCTTGCTCAATCCGCCCATGAAAAGGTGGGAGAAATTGCTTCTTCCTGTAAGGTGGACAAGCTTTACACCTTCGGCAAGGTAAGCTACCACATTATGCAGGGAGCGATCAAGGCAGGATTTCGTAAAGAAAACGCAGTCAATTCCATTGACGCAAATCAACTTGCACAGCTTTTGAAAAAGGAACTTTCTGAGGGAGATACGGTTCTGTTTAAGGCAAGCCGCAGAATGAAGCTGGAGGATATTATCGCTCTCAGTGATTTAACGGAATAGGAAGATTAACTATGAATATTTGGATTATGGTCGGTGCTTTTTTGCTGACACTTATTACCACCTTTTTGCTTGAGAAAAAATTCATCCCCTTTTTGATGCGTATCAAGATGGGTCAGACCATTCTGGAGATCGGTCCCCGTTGGCATAAGTCGAAAGAGGGAACTCCCACGATGGGCGGTCTCTTTTTCATCGGAGGCATCCTGGCTTCCGTTGCACTGTTCGGAATACCGCTTCTCGTGCGCGGTGGGGATCTGAATTTGTTGAAGGTTTTCGTTATGTCCCTTCTTTACGGTGTGGTTGGCTTTATCGACGATTTCGTAAAGTTCGTTAAGAAGCGCAATAAAGGCTTGACTGCGATCCAGAAGCTCATTTTCCAGTTTGCCATTGCGGCAGGCTTCCTTTTCTCTATGAAGGAGCAGCTTACCACCGCTTTGGATCTTCCCTTTACGGACTTTTCCCTTGAGCTTGGCGCATTTTACTGGGTATTTGCCATCGTATTCCTCGTACTGGTTACCAATGCAGTGAACCTGACCGACGGTATCGACGGTCTCGCGGGAAGCACGACGCTGGTTGCTTTTGTGTTTTTTGCCGTCATTACGTTTTTGCAGAATCAAACGGAAGGCGCGATGCTCTCCTTTGCCGTTTGCGGCGCGATGATCGGCTTTTTGATCTACAATATTTATCCTGCAAGAATTTTTATGGGGGATACAGGCTCCCTGTTCTTAGGCGGTGCCGTGGCGGGAATGGCGTTTTGGCTCAATAAGCCTCTTCTCATCGTTCTCGTAGGATTCGTTTATCTCTTTGAAGCCCTGAGCGTTGTACTTCAGGTGGGTTCCTATAAGCTGACCAAAAAGCGTATTTTCAAGATGGCTCCTTTCCATCACCATTTGGAAATGTGCGGATGGCGTGAACCCAAGATCGTTTCATTTTCCTGCATCTTAACGGCAATTCTCTCAATTCTGGCATATTTCGGTTTTTATTTTTAATCTTGATCCGATTCTAACGATCGGGAAAGGAGGTCACTATGGCGAAATTCACAAAAAAAGCAGTTCAACCGTCGGAGAAGCGTTTGACCCAAACGTCTGAAAAGCCAAAAAAGGAAGTACAAAGACTGAAAGCCGACATCGACTGGTTTTTTGCGGGAATTTTATTGGTGCTCCTGACCATCGGAACGATTTTTATCTATTCGGCAAGCTACGTGTATGCAAAGCAATATTTTAAAAGCAGCTATTACTTTATCAGTAAGCAGCTTGGCTGGGTAGCCGTTTCCATCGTCATTCTGTTCGTGATCGTACGATATTTTGACTATTTGATCTTAAAGCGTTTTTCAGGCTTATTTATGGCTGTATCCTATCTTTTGCTTTGGTGTGTATTTTTCTTCGGCGCAGACGCCAACGGTGCCAAAAGATGGATTCGGATCGGTATTCAGTTTCAGCCCTCTGAACTTGTAAAATTTGCAGTGATCCTGGCAATCTCGTCGTACGTCGTGAAATTGGAGAATCGGAACCAAGATCAGATACGAACCTTCCGATACGGAGTTTTACCGTTTGGTCTTCTCGGTATTGGAATTGCAGCCCCTCTTTTGCTTCAGCCTCACCTGTCTGCGACTATTATCATTCTCGCTTTGATCTTTGTTATGATGTATCTCAGCGGTGTCAAAAGATCCTACCTTTGCTGCGGTGGAGGCATCGGCGCTATTTTAATGCTGATCGTTATGCTCGGCACGTCCCACGGAAAAGAGCGAATCACTGCATGGCTTCACCCGGAAAATGATATACAAAATTCCGGATGGCAGCCTCTTCAAAGTCTTTATGCGATAGGATCAGGCGGTATGTGGGGCGTAGGCTTCGGTGCCTCGAAGCAAAAGCACCTGTATCTGCCCGAGCCTCAGAACGACTACATCTTTTCCATTATCTGCGAGGAAATGGGATTTATCTTTGCAGTAGTCGTGATCGTTCTCTTTTTACTTTTGATCTGGCGCGGGTTTGTAATTGCGAAAAACGCTCCTTCCAAATTTTCATCCCTTTTGGTAATGGGAATTATTTGCCAGATCGGAATTCAGGTATTTTTGAACATTGCGGTCGTAAGCGGTTCTATCCCAAGTACCGGCGTTTCACTCCCGTTCTTCAGCTACGGCGGTACCTCTTTGATCGTGTTCATGGCTGAGATGGGAATTGTTCTGAACGTATCTAAATACTCTTACCGAGAAAAAACATAATTGGAGGCATAAAAGTGAAAGTAGTATTGAGCGGTGGCGGCACCGCAGGACATATCAATCCCGCAATTTTCATTGCAAAGAAGATTCTGGAAAAAGAACCGAACAGTCAGATCCTATTCGTGGGTACGCCCGCGGGGATGGAAAACCGTTTGGTAGCAAAGGAAGGCTTTTCCATCCGTCACGTAGAGGTGATGGGACTTCAGAGAAAGTTTACCGCAAAAAATCTTAAGGCGGCGTATCTTGCCGTTACCAGCGTGGGAAAAGCAAAAAAGATCCTTCGCGAGTTCCGTCCGGATGTGGTGATCGGTACGGGCGGATATGTTTCCTGGCCCGTTTTGCGCGGAGCGGCAGCCTTAAAGATCCCCACTTTGATTCACGAACAGAATGCACTTCCCGGTCTTACCACGAGAAAGCTTTCTCAGGTGGTAGATAGAGTGTGTCTGTCCTTTGATGCATCCCGTCCTTATTTTAAGTGTAAAGAGGATAAGCTCGTGCTGACGGGCAATCCCACCTCACCCGAGCTGGAAAACATTTCCGCCAGAAGAGCGCGCAGTGAGCTGGGAATCAGCGCGCCTTTTATTCTTTCCTACGGCGGAAGCCTGGGCGCTAGTGCTATCAATGAAGTTATTTTTACCGTTGCAAAGGAGTATTCATGCAAAAAGCCGATTTTCCATACCCACGCTTTCGGTAAACGCGAGTACGATCATTGGATGAATTTGGAAAAAACAGAGGGAATCTGCCGTTTCGGCAACGTAAAATTCTGCGATTATATTTACGATATGCCTAAACAAATGATGGCGGCGGATCTGGTAATCTCCCGCTCGGGCGCCATTACACTGGCGGAGCTTTCCTGCCTTGGAAAGCCTGCGATCCTGATTCCATCCCCCAACGTGACCGATAACCATCAGTACAAGAACGCATTGGCATACGCAGAGAAGGGTGCGGCAGTCCTCATTGAGGAGAAGGATCTTACCTCGAAAAAGCTGATCGGGGAGATCGACAGAATTTTGAACGATCCCGGCGTTCTTGCGCAAATGAGTGAGAATATGAAAAAAATGGCACAGCCCGGTGCCACGGACCGTATTTGGAATGAAATCTGCAAGATTCGAAAATAGGAGTTTGATATGAATCAAGAGTTATCGGCATTTGCCAAAAAAAGAAAATCGAAAAAAATTCGAAGATTTCTGTTCCTGGCAATTCTCTTGATTGCTCTTTTAGGTACCTCCGGGTATTTCATAATGGAAAAGTTTTTTGTAGTGAAGCAGGTTTCGGTGCAAAAATCAGACATTTACAAGACGGAGGATATATCCGCCTGCGCCAACGTGAAGAAAGGAATTGCACTGTACAAGATCGACAGGCAAAAGATCGTTGAAAAGGTAGAGAAAAAATTCCCGTATCTGGAGGACGTTAAGGTTTCCTACAAATTACCGGATAAGGTGCAGATCTCTTTTCGGGAGGAATATGGAAATTTCGCCATTTCTCTGGGAGTGGAGCTGTTTGCCCTTGACGACGATATGAACGTTTTGGCAAAGGAAACGGGTGATTCCGGGATCAAACGGATCAAAATCGTCAGCGGTGACGTGAAGAGCTGCTTCGTAGGGGAGAGCATCAGCTTTATTGATGAGGATACAGCCCCGATTCTTCGCAGTCTTGTAAAAGCGCTGAATGATAAGAAGATGCTGAGCTTGGTAAGCAGGATCGACGTGACCAATCAGTTTGATATCCGCGTGGATTACGACGGCAGATTTGAATTTGCTTTGGGCGATCATCAGGATTTTCCCCTAAAGCTTGCCATGATACAAAAAATACTGGCAGACCTGGGAAGTGAGGCGTCCGGATTCATTGATATTTCCGATTCTGACCAGGCTTACGTGAAGGTAAATGACCCCGTTGCATAAAGTTTTATATAAAAAAAACGAAAAATTCACATTTTTTTGAAAAAAACACTTGCAAATTGGAGAAAAAACATTTACAATATAATATAAGAGTCGATTCGTCTGCAAAAAAAGTAGAATCTGAATAGAAAACAGAAGAATTAGAAAATAAATAGGAGGATATCCAAATGTCTTACGAAATGGATCCGAGCTACGAAAGCGTAGTGAATATTAAGGTAGTAGGTGTTGGCGGCGGCGGAAACAATACCGTAAAGCGTATGATCCAGTCTAACGTCAGAGGCGTTGAGTTCATCGCGCTGAATACCGACCGTATGACTCTCGCTGCTACTCAGGCACCCAAGCAGATCGCCATCGGTGAGAGAACCACCAAGGGCAAGGGCGCCGGCGCAAATCCTGCAGTTGGAAAGCAGGCTGCTGAAGAAAGCACGGAAGAGATCACCGATGCACTCAAGGGCGCAGATATGGTATTTATCACTGCCGGTATGGGCGGTGGTACCGGTACCGGTGCAGCTCCCGTTGTTGCTAAGATCGCCAAAGAAATGGGCATTCTTACCATTGGTATCGTTACCAAGCCCTTTGATTTTGAAGGTAAGAAGAGAATGTCTCAGGCTGAGGAAGGTATCAAGGTTCTTTCCGAGTACGTTGACTCCTTGGTAGTAATCCCCAACGAGAGACTGAAGCTCGTTTCCGAGAAGAAGATCACTCTGTTCAACGCATTTGAGATCGCTGACTCCGTTCTTGCAGACGGTGTTCAGTCTATCTCCGAGCTGATCAACGTTCCCGGTATCGTAAACCTTGACTTCGCAGACGTTACCACCATTATGAAGGACGCAGGTCTTGCACATATGGGTGTTGGTAGCGCCAAGGGTCAGGGCAAGGCTGAGGCCGCTGCGAAGATGGCAATTCAGAGCCCCTTGCTGGAGACCAGCATTGCAGGCGCTCGCGGTATCATCCTCAATATCACCGGTTCTTCCGATATCGGCTTTGAAGAGGTTGAGATTGCTTCCAGCATGGTACGTGAGCTGGGTCATCCCGATGCCAATATTATCTGGGGTGCCGCATTTGACGATTCTCTCGAGGATGAGATCAGAGTTACCGTTGTTGCTACCGATTTCGGTACCAAGATCGAAACTGCAAAGGATCAGGCAGAGAAGCCTGCTTCCTCCATCGATCACGATCTGAGCATCATCACCGAGCAGAAGCCCGCTACTCTTTCTCCCGAAAGACAGAAGGAGCTTGAGGAGCTTGTTAAGGATGAAGATGATCTGAGCGATCTGATCGCAAGATTGAAGGATAGCCGCAAGAAGACCTATTTGGAAGACTGATTTTCATTCGGCTTGAAGAGGGGTGTGCGCACCCCTCTTTTTATTTTCTTAATTTTTCTTTGTTCAGTAAAGCATTTGTTAAGAAAAAAAATATCTATTGATTTTTTTGTTGAATGGTGGTAGAATGCAAGTAGTCTTTCTCAGAAAGGAAATTTGTAATGAAAGAAAAATGGATCGCGTTCCGCGATAAAATAGGCGTTATTGCCTATCCTTTTATTTTCTTTTTTTCATTGATATTGCTTGATTTTTCATTTCGCGCCTTGCATCACGAGGCGGGAGCTACCGGTTTATTCCATTGGGCACCCACCCTATTCACTTTGTGCTGGACTGCTATCTTTTCGGCGGCTGTCTATTTGATTCCCGGTGTATTCAAGAAAATAACGATGAGTCTGATCCTTGCCGTATATGGTATTCTTTGCCTGGTTCATGCAACGCTGTATCACGTAGCGGGAAGCTTTTTGTCCTTCTCCGATCTTGCTTTTGCAGAGGATGGAGCGGCGTTCGTCAGTGTTGAATATCTCGGCTTTTCCTTTTGGATCTATTTCTTTGTAATTTTGTCCGTAGCGATCGGTGTTTTTGCCATCGTTCTGGCTCCGAAGAAGCAAAGCTATCGCTGGATCACGAGCGGGATCTCAAGCGTCGTATTCGTTGGAGCGATCGGGGGATTGATCGCGCTTCATTCCGTGTTCTACGTTTCCGGCTCGGATAATAAGTTCACCTGGACGGATACCTACGACCCCGGTTCCGTTTCAGCCATTTATACGGAATTTACCGATCCCAATGAGTGCTTGATCTTCTGCGGAAATTACGAGTATCTGTTCCGCTCCTTCGCAAAGAGCTTTGATGATTCTGTGGGTATAGAAGAGAGCCGCAACGATCTGGATGAATTCTACGCATCACGTTCGGAGGAGAAGATCCCCAATGCAATGACCGGCGTTTTGGAAGGTCAAAACGTGATCGCCATCCTCCTGGAGTCCATTGATACCTGGATGGTCACGGAAGAGTTTATGCCCAATCTCTACGCCTTGAAGCAGGAAAGTTTGGATTTTGTCAATCACTATACCCCCCTGTTTTTGAGTGCCGGAACATTTAATACCGAGGCGGCGTTGAATATCGGCTACTATCTTCCCGTAACCGGCACCAGTGCCTATACCTACGCGACCAATATTTATCCCTATTCTATGCCCAATCTGTTTGTGAAGAAGGGATATACCGCAAATTCCTATCATACTCTGGACGGAAAATATTACAACCGCGAGGTTGTGCATCCGCTTTGGGGGTACGATTCCTTTAACGATCAGGACGATCTCGGCTTCGTCGGTGAGCCTACCCGTGATACCTCCTTGATGGAAGCGTACGAGAAGATCACTCATCACGATAAGCCCTTTTTCTCCTATATCATTACCTATTCAGGTCACGGTCCTTATACCGAAAAGCGTCAGGTAATCGCAGAGCCTCATTTGGAGCTTGCCGAGCAGCTTGCCGTGGAAAGCGGCGTTGTTTGCGAGAATGAAGATACCTGGAATCAGTACGTGAGAGCCATTGCCCACGTGCGCGAGTGTGATACGATGATCGGTCAGCTCATTGAAAATATGCGGGCGGACGGTACGCTGGAAAATACCGCCATCGTCTTTTTCGGAGATCATTACAGCAAGTATCTGACGGATACGGAGTTTATTATGCAGCTCAAGGGCGTGGATAATATGTATTCCATTTGTAATACTCCCTTCTTTATCTACAGCAATAAGCTGGGACCGGGACTCGTGGATAAGGTCACCTCCTCCGTGGATATTCTTCCCACGGTTGCAAACCTTTGTAATCTGGATTACAATCCTCGCTATTCCATTGGAAACGATGCTTTCGGCGAAGGCGGCGGCTTCGTTTGCTTCAAGGATTATTCCTGGATCGATTCGGATATGCTCTGGACCCCCGACTACGAGGGCGAAATGACTCCTGAGATCGAGGCAAGATGCCAGGAGGTAGTAACCCTTCTCAATGCATCCTGGGATACTGTCAAGTGCGATTATTTCGGTTATTTAAAGAATCAGGAAAAGAATAACGAGAACAAAAAATAAAACGGAACGAAAGTTCCGTTTTATTTTTTTCTGTTTTGATAATGTTCTTTTGTCAGAGAATAGGTGAAGATCCGTTGCTTTTTGCCCCGTTTGAAAATACTTTCCTTTTTCGTTGTATCATCCGAAAAACCAAAACGCTCCAGAATCTTGCGACTGGCTTCGTTGTCTTCCATAAATCTGCCGGAAAGCTTGGTTAGGCCAAGGGTGATAAAGCCGTATTCCATTACTTTTTCCAAGGCTTCGGGAGCAAAGCCGCGACGGTGAAAATTCGGTGCAATAACGTACCCGACCTCCGCCCGTTTTTCCCGCTCGTAGATCTCCGTAAAGCCGCAGGTCCCGATCATTTTCCCGCTTTCTTTTTCAATCAAAGCCCAGTCAAAAAAGGAAGCTCTGTTGTACGCATCCTGAAGATAGCGAATGTGTGCGCGGGTGTAATTCCGTGAAGCGTG
>JAZPZL010000243.1:0-3238 GCA_045544655.1 Eubacteriales bacterium | reverse complement strand
ATATAGTCCCCGCTGCGGTATTCTGCTTTGTCCAAAGTCGTTCCGCACTGTCCCCGTACATCCATAGCAAGACAGCAGACACCGGTGGCCAAAAAATCGGGATACAGCCTCTTCGCACCGCCTCCGTCCCCGCCGTGAAAGATCACCACGCAAGGAAGCTTTTCTCCCTCTTTACGGTCAGCAGGGCAGGAAAAGATCGCCTCGATCACCGTCTTATCGTGGGTATTATAGGTCAATTTCCAGGAACGGAAGCTCTTTTCATAAGGGGTATCCATAGCTTCCCTTTGAACCTCCAACGGAACAGTACGCAGAAACGCCACCTGCTCCGCCCAAAACGCTTCAAAGTCCTCCCTCTTCGATTGAGGGACGATCATCTTTTTCAGTTTTTCTTCGTGCTGTTTCAAATATTCCGCCATATCATTTCTCCTTAAACTTCAATATTTGCCAAGGGGATATGTTGCTGACAGCCGTAAATATCATCGTCTGCCAAGCTTCCGCTGATATTCTTGCGTGGGAAAGTGATCTTGATGGAATTCACCACTTCATAAGAGATCAGCTCAATGGTTTCGCCATCCACCTCGTACGCCTTGGCGATCTCTTCTTTTTTCAGCCGCTCTGCCACGTAGTTCATCTCTTCCGCCGAGGGAAAGATCAGATCGAAGGTAATAAAAAGAGGTCCGGCGTTTTTACTGCGAAGAATTTTCGTATAATCAATCAGTTTTTTCAAGACTTCAGACCTCCTCCACAGAAATTTTGGCCGTTTCCAGCAAGGACTCCACCTCTGCCAGATGAAAAACGGAAAATTCATAAACTTCCCCTGCGTGAATATCCGACGGAGAGAACGGAAATGCCAGATTTCCGGCGGTAGAGCGTCTGCCGGGATAATCACAATGAAGCATCCGACTCCTTACCAAGGCGCAGATCTCATCGGCGATGGCCTGCGTCCTACCTACAACGTCGATCAGAATACCCATCGTGGATTCGGGACCGCCGCTTTTACGGAATTTGACGGAATAGCTCCCCTCTTCCATTCTTCCTTTGGTATTTTCCGCCACGAATTCAGTTACTGTCCCAATGATCTCATCGATATGGCGGATCGTTTCCGTATCGTAAATATTGGCAAAGCAAAGGGTCCGATAACCGGAAAGGCGGACTCCTTCTAACTTTAAAGTCTTTTGTTCCGCTTCGCGGAAGATCGAGCCGGAGACCCTGACCGTGCGATCGTCTATCTGTTCGAAACAAGACTTTGAAAGATCGCAAACGCCGTCCGGCTCAAAAATCAAATACGGATTGGTCTGCTCATACAAGGTATGTGCCGCAACCCGATCCACAGTGCAACGGCGGATGGGATTAGCAGGGCGAAGCATAAAGTGATCCTCTTCGATGTACGCCTGCATCACGTCTGCTGCCGCCACCGGTTCAGAGCACATAGCGCCGCATTCCATAATCTTTGCCATATGAAAGGCAAGACCGGGATCGTACCCACGATAGATACAGGGCGCCGCATAAATCGCAGTATCACAGGCACGACCACAAAGAATCACCTCTGCCCCTTGCTTCAAAAGTTCGATAATGGGCGCGATGCCGATTTGGCTGACGATCCGCGTACTCTCCTCGATCTCTTTGCGGGTAACAGGAAAATATTCGCTCATATTCTTTAGTTTTCCTGCCTCCAGCTTTTCCAATACGTAATCCTTGGAAACATCGCTTTCCACGATGCCCAACTTAAAATGCAACCCCTTTTCCGCAGCAATCTCCAAAAGGATCTCCTTCAGCCATGCGACGTGAACTCCACTTCCCGCACCGCCAGCAGTTCCGATAATAAAGGGCGCCTGATGCTCCAATGCCTTGGGCAACGCCAAGGAAAGGTCACGCTTGACTGCATTTCGGTTGGTAAACGAAGTCCCGCTTCCCAAATAATAAGGACCCGCATGTGTTGATCCCGCATCTACCCCCATAAAATCCACCTTTTCAGCAAAAGCCAAATCCAAAGACTCTTCTGCATAGCCATAGCCTAATAGTCCGTTTAATGCCACAATCTTCATCATTTCACTTCCTTTTTTTCATTTTATCATAAAAGATTGCAAGAAAATTGCATTATGTATGCAATATATTGCATTATTTACAAATCGGTGGTACAATCAGATCAAAGGAGCGTCGAAGATGGATATTAAAAACTTCGTATTATCATATTATAAAAATTCCGATGAACAGTTTCACATTCATAAGGTGGAGCATTCCTTTGAGGCACAAAAGCCCCATACCCACGCTTATTTTCAGATTTATTACATTTTAAAGGGCGAACTGATTCATTTTCTGGAAAATGAATCCTCTACCCTCGTTCAAGGGGATATGTTTATTATTCCGCCGGAAACTACCCATTATATTTCTCCCCGACCGGAAACGGTCTTTTATTCCTTTTCCTTTATGCCGGATTTTCTCGGCGCACCCCACGGCGGAAACCGACTGACCTTAAATTTTCTCCGCAGTCTTGGGAAAGATAAAAGCCTTCGTCCGAAGGTGACCGTCGAGGCAGAGAATATCCTTTATATTGAAACTCTTATGAATCGGATGCTTTCAGAATTTAGCGCAAAACCTTTGGGATATGCTGAGACGATGCAGGCTTACGCTCTTTTATTGGTCACGTTTCTTGCCCGAAACTACTTTGAAAAGGAACAGGGGAATTTTTTGGATCATTTTGAAAACAACAAACAGTTCGTCCTCCATTGCATCCGCTATGTTGAGGAAAACTACGCGGAACCGATCTCGCTTGACGAGATTTCTCGGCGGTCTGCTATGTCCAAAAGCAATTTCTGCATCCTCTTTTCTCAGCTGACCGGTCACTCCTTCCACCAGTATCTGAATCTTTGCCGCATAAAAAAAGCCGTTGAGTACATCAATGACGGTTATAAAATCACCGCCATCTACGGATTATGCGGTTACGAAGACTTTTCTACCTTTTACCGTAATTTCAAAAAGATTATGGGAGTTTCTCCAAAACAGTTCCAAAAAAACAGGTGGTAATTCTATATTGAAAAAGTGGCTGTAAAAAACGCAAGTTTTTTTACAGCCACGTTTTGGGGGATAGGAAAAATTGTTTGAAACCTTCAAACCGAGCTGCAACCGAAGGTTGCAGGCTACCCGAAGGCGTATGTGATACGCCGAGTGGCGAGGTTTGGAGGTAGCAAGGGCATTCCTGCCCTTTGCGGTTCGGACTATTTTTACAGCCCCCTTTATT
>JAZPZL010000242.1:0-3769 GCA_045544655.1 Eubacteriales bacterium | reverse complement strand
CCGCGAGACCCGTTTACGGGTAGCAAGTAACAAATGCATGGCTGGCAGGCCACACTATGCGCATTTATGTGCAGCCAGTTTCTTTTAGGGCTATGCCCGAAAATGAAATACCACCCGCTATGCGGGTGGATTTTTATTTATATACTTGCTAAAAATGCATCGGCTTCTTTATGACTTTTGAAGATGATGACCTGCTTTTCGTCTTTGTATGTTTCCAGCAGACTGTATATTTTCGGAAGAGATCCACTTGCAAAATCTCGGATAAAGCCTTCAAATTCCGGATCCAATTCTTTTTCCATCCACGGCAGATCGTAGCGCTTTTCTCCAAGCCGTTCCCTTGCTCCTTGCAAACAAACCCGGGTGGGCAGATCGAAGAGAAAAACGGTATCGCATTCCTTCAGCCGCATTTCGATGGTTCGGTTGTAATTGCCGTCGATGATCCAGGCATCCGTTGCGAAGATTTCCAAAATTCTTCGGTCAAAGTCCTCCCTTGGAATATGGGTCTTGTCGGGCTTATGCCAGATGGCATCCAGGTGATACAGCGGAAGTCCCGTTTTTTTCTTCAGCTTTACGGAAAAGGTAGTTTTTCCGCTTCCGGGGCAACCGATCACAATGATCTTTTTCATGTTTCCCTCTTGTATAAAAAGCAGTCTTTTTCGTGGGAATGGATGATCCCGATGGCCTGCAGATAGGAATAGACGATGGTGGAACCGACGAATTTCATTCCTCGCTTTTGCAGATCCGCAGAAAGGGCATCGGAAAGCCCATTCGTGGTTTTTCCCGTTTCGTATATCACGTCTGCTCCTGCAAAGCCTTGCAAGTATTTATAAAACGAGCCGAATTCCTCTGCAATTTCGCAAAAAATACGACTGTTGACAATGCTCGCGCGGATCTTAAGCCCATTGCGGATGATGCCCTTGTTCTCCATCAGCTCTGCAATTTTGCCCTCTCCGTATGCACTTACCTTCTTCGGGTCGAAGCCGTCGTAAGCGCGGCGAAAGGCTTCCCGCTTATTCAGCACACATTCCCAGGAAAGCCCTGCCTGAAAGGATTCCAGGATCAGCATTTCGTATAAATAGCGGTCGTCAAAGCAGGGGACACCCCATTCTTCATCGTGATACCTTACGTATTCGGGATTCTTATCGTTGCACCAAAAGCAGCGTTTCTTTTTTTCCATCAGGGAATAAAGTCTTCCAGACGGTCAATGATCGCAGAGCCGGGACCCTCCACCTCTTTTTTCAATTCACCGATCATAAAGTCGTAGGCTTCGGGAGTCAGCTTGTTCACCAGCTCGGGGTATTCTCCGTTTTCAAAATCCTTCAAAACGGTGGGATACTCTTCCTCTTTGATCTGATGAAGCAGCTTTTCATACTTGCCGGAGGACAGCTCCTCCAAGAAAGGCTTAAATTCCTCTCCGCCCATGGCGGTAATGGTGGGGATCATTCTTTTCAGCGCTTTGGAATATTTCCCTCCCGCCAGATCCGCGGCTGTGGTGAACAGCTCGGAGGGATCGGAAAAATTCGTTCCCAGCGCGTCGTTCAATACGGGGAGAAAAAGACCGAGAAACGCAGATAAAAGCAGTGCGGAAACCAAAAGGGAAGCGAGAAACTGTACCGTCATTACGGCAAACTGCGCCCCGGAAAAATTCTTGACGTTTTTGTTTTTCGACACGAGCAGGAATACCAATGCGGCGATCCAACCGATGACGGGAACGGAAAACAGTACGATCAGTCCCACGAAGGGCCAGAAGCCAACGGGGGATTCCGATTCCTTGTTTTCAACGGGAGTTGTTTTCAAAGGGGTTTGATTTTCTTGTACGGGGATGTTTTGCTTTTCGTCCATGGTAAACTCTCCTTTTTCTTATTTTATTTCAGCCCCAAGGCATTCAGTTCCTTTTCCAGCTCTTCGTTGCCTTGGATGGTCTTTTGGATCTTGCCCTTCAGATCGGTTAAAAATTCACGCCAGCTTTCGGGAGCAATGAAGGGATTGCCGCCGTGGAGCAACTGCTCCTCACGCTTCTCCAAAGTGTGGCTGTTGTAGGGGTGATTTCCCAAATGAACCACAACCGGCTCATCCCAAACCTTTTCAATGGAATTCAGCATCTGCTGAGGGGAATCGAGATCTGCGCCGCTTGCAACCATATAGGGAAGGCTGATGGCGTTCACGCCGGCTCCGCCAAAGGTTCCCGCAAGATAGGTTTTTCCTTCGTCCGTCACGTCGAAAAAGATGCTCAGAACTCCCGCCGTGTGACCGGGCGTAAGGACGAAGCGGAAGCTTACGTCACCGATCTGCCAGATCTCGCCGTCCTCCAACTCGCGGTCGAAGGTAGGTACCTTGGCGTAGGGATAATCCGCCTTGGGGATCGCCGCATCTCCCTTTTTACGGAGGATCTCCGCATCCACGCGGCTGATGGCAAGCTTCGTTCCAAACATATTTTTAAATTCGCAGGATGCGCCGAAATGGTCACTGTGACCGTGAGAATGAATGATCCAACGAACGCAAGCGGGATCAAAGCCTGCTCGCCAGATGCTGTCGATCAGAAGATGCTCCGCGCCCAGATAACCGGAATCCAGAAGCACCAGACCGTCCCCCGTATCGATGAGATGGACGCATACGTACTTGTCGCCCACGTAATAAAGGCGGTCGGCAATTTTGAAGGGTTCGATCCGCGCGATGGAGGGACTGGAATAAAAAGAGGCGTGCTTTCTTCGATAGTTATCCACCTTTTCTTTTCTCTTCTCCAGCAAAAACTCTTCTCTCGTCATAAATAATACCTCCTGAATTTGCTTTTATTATACTATACGCAAATGCAATGCGCAATAGAAAAAGACCGTTTTTGTCCCCAAAAAAAGAAGCAGAATTCGAAACCGGTGGCAGTCCAAAAGAATTAACTTCTGGAGGCGCACCCATCGAATCTGCTTCTGGAGGCATTATAACCAATCCAGACGAATCTGTCAAGAGTGAAAATTCACCAACGGACCGAGATTTCAAAGGGAATGGGGCATACTGCGTATATCGTTTTGCAAGAAAATGGTCGATATGCGATGGTTGTCTCGTTTTACAATAAAAAACATAAAAAGTGATTGTTTCAATTGATTTTGCACAGGAAGGCAACAAGAAAACCGGAGAAATAGCAAAGAACTATAAGTACCCTCAATATATGAACGGATACAAAGAAGGGTATTACAATATTATCGTTACACAATACGATCCTGATAATTTCAAAAAATATCTTTCAGATAGTGAAATTGTGTACAATAAAAAAGAAATGAACGGAAGATATCAAGTTGGATCCGGTCGTGTAGTGACCTTCACGCATGATACTCCGTTCATCAATACTAGTATATCCAATCCAAGCAAATCTGTCAACCCACAAAATTCGGAAGACGTCAAAGGCGCGATGAAAGCCGACCGTTCTACGTATATGACCGCCCGGGAAATGCTTTTGCAGGCGATGTTAGACGAAGAACTGAAAAAGTCTGAGGTGTATCCAAATCAATGCTTTACGAAGCAAAGCTACTTTTTCTGTTCTCTTTTCTCTGGAAAAGTTGCATTGTTTTCAGAGAAGAGAGAAGAACGAAAAAGAGAAAAGTGAAAAGGACAAAAAGATCTTTTATCTTGTTTTGTATATGACTTCGAACTCTTACATAAATCACGGCGAAAGCCGTGTATATCATCAATTCCGCAGGAATTGCATATCATCAAAACGAAGTTTTGTATATCATCATTGCGAAAAGAAATGCAGCCTGCGGCTGATGATATACACCTT
>JAZPZL010000241.1:0-20445 GCA_045544655.1 Eubacteriales bacterium | reverse complement strand
CGTTTCCAAAGCGGTACAGCCGTAAAAAGCCTCTTTGGAAACCGTTCTGAGACTGTCGGGTAACGTAACGGATTTTAGAGTTGTACAATTTTTAAAGGTCAAGTAAAGCTGAGTGACCGGATAACCCTCCACAGAAGAAGGAATTACAAGTTCGGTCAAGGATCCGTCAAAAGACTTTGCGACCGCTTCACCGTTAGAAATATAGTAGCTGACACCATCCACAACGTAAATTTCAGGTGTTGCAGAAGAACTCATAAGCTTATAATTCAAAAAATTGGTAACTGCATATTGATAAGCTGCGGAGTCTTCGTTACACCAAACGGCAAGCTTGGGACACTCTGCAAAAGCACTCTCGCCAATTACAGTTACCGTGTCGTAAAGGACAACGGAATTGAAAGCATCGCAACCGGAAAAAGCCTCAGCACCAATGGTAGTGAGGGTGGTATTCGTTACAATGCAAACCAAATTGTCAGCATCATAGAAGGCGCGATCTCCAATGGTGGTAATGCCCTCCCCAAGGGTTACGGAATTCAAGGCATCGTTGTCTTCAAACAGCGATGCACCCAAAGCTTTAACGGGAATCGCATTTTCATCAACGTAGAAAATAGCGGGAACGTAGAGGTCAACGGAGGTACCGTTGTACGCCGTTACCGTAATGGATCCGTCGACAACCTCATATTCCCAAAGAGGCTTTTCCTCCTCTTCCGATAAATCTTCCTCGCCTTCTTCTTGTGGCTCAACAATCTCTTCATTTTCCGATTTCTCTGAAGGAATTTCCGTTTCCTGTGCAAACACCGCTGCCGGCATACAGGAAAAGATCGTACAAAATGCTAAGATCAACGCAAGAATTCGTTTCATTTTACTCTCCTTTTTCAATCGAAGCGATTCAAAGTATAAAGATGATTCATTATATACCTTTTGAGAATAAAAATCAAGACTATGCAACGAAAAAAGGACTGCGAAAAAATCGCAGTCCTTTTTTTGTGTTTATTGAATTAGTCCTGAACGATCAGGTAGTAGCAAGCGGGATTGTTCTCATCGCCTACGCGGAAGCAGAGATAGCCTTCGTCATCGTAGGTAGTGGGAATGAGACCTGCGTAGAAGCCTTCGGCATTGACACCCCAAACCTTCAGGTTGGGACGGTTGGTCTTGATGCGGATCTGCGCATCGATCACCTCTGCCATAATGGGAGCGTGACCTACCTCAAGCATCTTTTCACCGTCGAACTGAGCACCGGAGTTGCGGGCTCTGCCGATGGTGGTCAAAAGCATATTATCGGACTCACAGATGGGTGCATCGGTCAAAGAGGAGAGGGCGATGCAGGCAAAGTCGGTCTTACAAGCTACGTGGAAGCCGTCCACCATCGTATTGTACTTAATGTTGCTCTTATGGTTGGACTGACCGCGGGAGAAGCGGTTATGGAGACCGTAGACAGCCTTGGTACGATCGGTATCAATGTATGCAGTCATCGCCTTCATATCGCGGATGAGCTGACCGTTATCGGAACGGATGATGCCTTCTTCGTCAGCAATAGGCTCCTTGACGGTTTCGTGGATCACTTCATCGTAGCCCTCGGGCAGACCGTCGAAGCAGGTCTTCACCTGATTCTTCTCGAGACGGCTTTCAAAGGGACCAACCAGCGCCTTGCCCATCGCATCAGCCTGAACGCCTACCTTCTTATTTGCGGGAGATACGTCTGCACGTCTGGTAATGAGCGCTGCGTGGTAGAACATACCGAACTTTGCGGGGTCATTCCAGACGGAGAAGATACCCTCTCTGTAGGGAACGCCTGCAACGGGGCTGGAAAGCTCTCTGCCGAGAATATCCATCTTATCCAAAAGGCAGCTATATGCGTAGGTATGAATGGCAAAGCCGCTCCAATTCTGGAGAGCGCCTACTGCGGCATAGTAGAGGGGACCCTCTGCGCGGTAGGAGTTCGGCCAAGGCATATCCCACTCGGAAACGAAGTAAGGCTTACCTGCCAAAGCACGCTTACCGAGATTGGGGAAAATGAAGGGAGAGGAGTTCACGGAACGATTCATACAGGTTCTTTCCGTATTGCCCCACTTCCAGTCGTAGTAGTAGTGGTGACCGTCCAGGAAGTCCATTTCCGTTTCAGCCTTTACGGAGGCAGTGGTCTTGAGCCAGTTGGTACCGGCAATCGGGATCTTTACGCCCAAGGAACGGATATAATCGTACATTTCCTGGAAATAGGTTCTGGAAACGTAGATCTTGAACTGGATCATGGGATCATCGGAGCAGTACAGCTCGCAGTTCTTCCAGTCGAATTCGATGTTGTTCTCCGCGAGCCAATCGCGGAACATTTCGCGGAACATACTCTCATAGTATTCGCTGTGAACGTGCTCTGCTCTTACGGAATGGTGGTCGATGAACAGATCCTCTTCGTTGATGATCTCAGTCATAACGAAAACGGGGTCGTCCTTATAAAGGAGCTTGGTATAAGGATTGTAGTGGTTCCAAAGCTGGTCGCAATACTCCTTCTGAAGCTCTCTCATCTTCTTATCAACGATCGCCCAGGGTCTGCCCTTATCAAGCAGCTTTTCGCAATCTACCACACCGTCACCCTCTTTGTAGTGGCGATAGGTGATCATATCCAGATAACAGTAAATGCCCTCTTCCTTCAGGCAGTATACCAGGTAATCCAGAGCATCCATGGACTTTTCATCCAGAACGCGGGTGGTATAAACGCGCTTACCCTTGGTAAAAGCAAAAATGTTGGGAGTATCCCACTCGGCATCCAGCTGATGGAAACGAACCAGGTTACAACCAACCTGAGCCAATCTCTGTGCTACCTTCTTTGCATAATCCTTGTCGGGGAAGCAAGCACCACCGTTGAAGTTTACACCCCAAAAGCGTGCAAGGGTGCCGTCCTCAAAGCGAAGGTCTTCTCCAACTGCTTTTACAAAACCGCGCTTACCTGCGGGTCTTTCATCTGCAAAGACGAAGGAAATATCGACAGGCATACGGTCAATGTAAGCGGGCTGCGGAATATAACGTGACATATGAAATCTCCTTTCGGGAATAAAATTACAAGTACAGAATAGCAAATAAAGATAAATAATGCAAGTAAAATTGCAAAAAATTGCAAAAGAAGGAAAAAGCGGTGCAAGAAATAAGAACTTCCCCTGCTTTTTCTTGACAAAATCGAAAAAAAAAGCAATAATAGAGCGAAAGGACGTGAAAGAATGAACACTTTGGAAGCCATTGAAAAAAGAAGATCCATCCGAAAATTCAAGCCGATCTCCGTTCCTGCGGAAAGTCTGAAGGAGCTCGTTCGTCTCGGAAGGCTCTATTCGTCGGCAATGAACGGACAACCGATCCGCTTTGCGATCGTGACGGAAAAGGAAGATCGGGATTTTCTGTTCCGTCATTTGAACTGGGCGATGCGACTCCATCCCTATCCCATTGCAGAGACGGAAAGACCGATGGCTTATCTTTTGCTTTTGGGCAATAAGGAAGAAAACGGTTTCTTTGAATTCGATGCGGGAAGCTGTGCGGCAACCGTAATGCTTGCGGCAGAGAGCATGGGAATCGGAAACTGCTGTTTGAAGATCACGAAAAAGGAAGAGATCAAGGAACGTTTTCCTTTTGGAGAGCTACTTCCCTATTATGCAATTGCCCTCGGTTCTGCAGGCGTAGGTAGCAAAGCTGTAGACTCCGACGGTGATCTATCCTACTATCTGGATGAAAACGGTGATTTTTGCGTACCGAAGAGAAGCGTTGACGAGGTTCTCGTCTACAGCGATGTAAAATAATAAACAGAAAAGGAAAGAGCAATGAAAGAATACACGATCATCAAAAAACCGAAAGATTTTTCCTGGGATAAGATTCCCAAGCTTACGATCTGCGAGCCTTTGGAGCAGGTTGAAGTGACCATTCAGGCATGGGCGCAGATCTGCTACGACGAAGAAGCCTTGTACGTACGTCTTTCCAGCGATGAGAAAAATATCCGCGCCGAGCTCAACGGTCCTCTTGACGAGGTTTGCAGTGACAGCTGTCTGGAGTTCTTTTTCTCTCCCGTAGAAGGCGACAAAAGATATTTCAACATTGAAAGCAATCTGAACGGAGCCATTTACCTGGGAATCGGAAGCAACGCTCACAATCTGGTCAGACTCATTCCGGAAGAACCCAATATCAAGCCTTGTGCAAAGAAAACAGATGAGGGCTGGGAGCTGAGCTATAGCGTCCCCTACGAATTTATCTGCCGCTTCTTCCCCGAATTCAAGGTATTTTCAGGAAAAAAGATCCGCGCGAACTGCTTCAAATGCGCAGATCTGACCCAGCCTCCTCACTACCTCACCTGGAATCCTCATCCCCTTTTGGAGTACGCCTCCTTCCACAATCCGGATGCATTCGGTCAGATGATATTTGAATAATCAATCCTTCAACACCGCCGTTAATTCGGCGGTGTTGCACAATATAAAGGGGTAATCCTTTCCCTCCTTGGAGGAATCGAAGAGAAAGATTTTGTTTTTGGAGACGGACAGCATCACCTTTCTCAGTGCAATTTCCTCCTCACTGCTATCCGTAATATCCCCGTTGGCAGAGACCCCCTGGGCCGAAAAGAAAAAATAGTCCGCTTTGATCCTTGAAACGAATTCTTCCGCAAAATGACCCGCAAAGCATTCCCTTCTCGGCAGAAGGCTTCCACCTGTACAAAATACGCGAACGGAGGAATCCCGCAATTCACTGCAAACGCGCAAACTGCTGGTAATAACGGTCAAGCCCTCCCGATCCCGAATATGCTGACAAATGCGACGGGCTGTCGTAGAGGAATCAATCAGAATGGTGGCGTGATCGGGAATCAGCTCTGCCGCTCGTTTTGCAAGCCTCTCCTTCGCCGCGTGATTCTCTCCGTCACGGAGAAGGATCGGCACGGGCAGCATTTGATACTCCACGTGGATCACACCGCCGTAAACGCACTTCAGAACACCCTGCCGTTCCATTTCCTTTACAGTACGGCGAACGGTAGCCTGACTCGTATGGATCAACTCCGCAAGCTCCGCAATGGTGGCAAAGCCACGGTCTGCAAGAAATCCTGAGATCATTTGTTCCCGATTCATTTTTCCTCCCGAGTTTTGTGAAAAAGTTTTTTCATTTTTGCAATTTTCACGGCAACCATTGACAAACAAGGAAGCCTTATATACACTAATCTTATCACAAATCTTCGGATTTGCAAGAACTTTTTCAAACAAGGAGAATCACTATGGCAATCGTAACCATTATCGGCGCCGGCATGATGGGCTCTGCCCTTGCCTTCCCCGCTAGAGAAAACGGCCACGAGGTTCGTTTGGTGGGTACTCATTTGGATCGGGAAATCATTGAGAATTGTGAAAAAAACAATCAGCATCCGAAATTCAACAAAGCATTCCCCGCTGGAATGAAATACTTCCAGATCGAAGACGTGAAGGAAGCAATCGCAGGATCCGATATGATCATCGGCGGCGTTTCCAGTTTCGGTGTAGAATGGTTCGGTGACGAGATCCTTCCTCTCATCCCCGAAGAGATCCCCGTTTTGAGCGTGACAAAGGGTCTTGTAAACACCGATGACGGAAAGCTTCTGACCTATCCCGACGTTTGGGAAGCGAAAATGAAGAAGCTTGGCAAAAAGCTTTCCATCAACGCGATCGGCGGTCCTTGCACCAGCTACGAGCTTGTTTTCCACGATCAGTCCAACGTCGCTTTCTGCGGACGAGATATAAAGATCCTGGAGAAGATGCGCTCCATTATGACTACCGACTATTATCACATCAGTCTTTCCAACGACGTGGTCGGTATCGAAAGCGCCGTTGCTCTGAAAAACGGCTATGCTTTGGGTATAGCTTTGACCATCGGTCTTCTTCAGAAGGAACACGGCATTGACTGTGACCTTCACTTTAATTCTCAGGCAGCCATCTTCGGTCAGGCTGTAAAGGAAATGTATCGCCTTCTCGAGTATCAGGGAGCCGCTACTCTCGAGAATATGACCGTAGGCTACGGTGACCTTTACGTAACCGTTTACGGCGGAAGAACCCGCTTGGTAGGCATCCTGCTCGGTCGCGGTCTGGATATTGACAGCGCAAAGGCAGAGCTGAACGGCGTAACGCTGGAATCCCTCGTCGTTGCAGAGCGCGTTGCCGCAGCCATCAAAACTGCCGCAAAGCTGGGCAAGCTGAATTTGGAGGACTTCCCTCTACTGCTCCACGTAGACGAAATCATCACCGAAAAGAAGCCCGTTCAGATTCCTTGGGAAAAATTCACCTTCAGATACGAAAAATAAATACTTCAAAAAAATGCACGACCGCGGTCGTGCATTTTTTTAATCTACGTTAACTCCTTTTTTCAAAAGAAATACGTTCAGAAAATATGTGGCAATACAGAAAAAGGCATACATTGAAAATCCAATCAAAGAAACCGAAATGATCGTTTCCGGTTTAAAGGACATCAGATCGTTTGACGTAAACAGTCTGAAAAATTCACTGTCAAAAAGACTGATCACAAGCATTCCCAAAAGCGTCACGATCTGACAGAGCATATATCCCGCAAAACCAAAGATTACGGAAAACAGGATCTTCCCTTGATGCAAGCGGTGACCGAGCAATATTCCGAAAAAGCCAACCTGAATTCCATTGAAAAATTCAAGAAACAGAATTGCAAGTAAAAAGAGAAGCATTCCCCAAACCGGTACGTTCAAATAATCGGCAAAGGCCTCAAGCGGGAGCTTAATCGCGCTCCAAAGCTCCTCCGTCCAATAGGTGATTAAAAGCACTGCGATGATCCCAAGCATGGTGAAAAGCAAACTGAAAAAGGCAGTGAAAACCTTATTGGCATAATGTGTCTCTTTCTTCACCGGAAGCGTATGCGTCAGGTAAGATTCGTCACCGAACAGGCTTGAACGGAACAAGACCCAAGACCGCATAAAGCAGTTGATCAGCAAGCTGCACATCATTGAGATCGCGGTGCCGTTACAAATACCTTTGATGATTTCTCCGGCAAGGGAATTCACCGTCTTACCCAAAATTCTGGTTAAAGCACCGAAAAACAGGGCGAGCAGGAAAAAGATGGACAAGAACTTTATCATCTTTTTCAAATCGTATTTCATCAAGCGACTCAGCATCGGAACATCCTCCTGAAAATTTCATCAACGGAAGCACCTTCTTTTGTACGTAAAGCATCGCAATTGTCTTGCAAAAGTATTTTTCCGTTGTCAATAAAAATAACGTCATCCAAAATGCGCTCAATATCGCTGATCAAATGAGTAGAGATCAGAACGGAAGCGCCGGGATTAAAGTTTGTAAGGATCGTATCAAGAATATAATCACGGGTAGCCGGATCCACGCCGCCCAAGGGCTCGTCCAGAATATACAGATCTGCCGTTCGGCTCATCACCAGAACCAGTTGTACCTTCTCCTGCATTCCTTTGCTCATCTTTTGAAGGCGCATGCTTTCATCCAGAGACAGATCCTTCAACAGCCGTCTTGCCTTTTGTGCATCAAAGTCCTCGTAAAAATCAGAAAAGAATCCGATCACCTCACTGACCTTCATCGTTTTATCCAAATAAGTTCTTTCCGGCAAATAGGAAATCCGTTTTTTGCTCTCTACGCCAATCTCCTCACCGCGAAACAGAATCTTTCCCCCATCGGGTGTCAAAAGATCGTTCATAAGCTTTAAAAGCGTGGATTTTCCCGTTCCGTTTTTACCCAAAAGACCAATGATACGCCCTTCCTCCAAACGAAGATTGATGCCATCCAACACAGCTTTTCTTCCAAAGCTTTTTTTCACGTCAATACATTCTAAAAGCATAAATCGCTTTCTCCTTTCAAATTCTCAAGAAATTGCAATGCCTCCTCGGAATTCAAACCGATTTGACCCATCTTACCGTAAAACTCGCGGGCAATCCGCGTTGCCTCTTGCTCTTTCCATCGGCGTATCAAAGCAAGATCGGAAGTGACGAACTTTCCGTTGGTGCGTTCCGTCTGAATCAGTCCCATTTCTTCAAGCTCTGACAAAGCCTTTTGCATCGTATTCGGATTTACCTTTTCCTGAATTGCCCACTCCCTTACAGATAGAACTCGCTCTCCGGGTGAAAGCTTTCCGGAAATGATCTGAAAACGAATACGCTCAACCAGTTGGAGATATATCGGGACGTTATGATCAAAGCTCAGCTTATTCCCCTCCCATCACTGTATTATTGCTTTAATACAATAATACACATTTTTAAGCCCGCTGTCAACCCTTTGGCAGAACATTTTTTATAAAATTTTCCCTCCGATTCCTTTACAAAGAAGAAACACGGTGATATAATATTGTAGAATAGGTATTTATATATTAATTTTTATCAAAGAATGAGGGATTTGAATGAAACGTAAAAACACAGTCAAAGGTTTCGTGCCGATTCTTATGAAACACACGAGCATTATTTTGATCTCCTCTGTTATTCTGTTGTTGTTTGCTGTATTTGCGTCCTTTCTGTTTTCTAACTGGCTGATTCTTCCGCTCGGGATCACTTTCATACTGGTTGAGATCTCCTTCTTTTGGGTCTACGCCACCGTTTCCCACCGCGGTGATTCTCATCTGTCGGATTTAAACGGAATGACACTTGAATTTCTCTTGAACCTGACCTCCCCGGTTGCAATTATAAACACGGATGGGGTAATTCTGTGGTTCAACAAAGCGTTTCAGCAAAAAAGCAAGGTCTCCTCGCATGGACGGGAAAATATCCGAAATGTCGTGGACGAAGGTACAATCCCACTTCGCAAATTGCGGGAAAAGGATCTGGCGGATCAGGAGAAAAAGCCAATCGTTGCAACGCTTGCAGGAGAGAAGTTTCAAATTACGGCGTACCTGATCGATGCAAATGCCAACACCAATATGATCACGCTTTGGACTTCCCTTGCCCGTGAAAAAGCACTTGAGGAAAAATTGACCCAGCAAAATGCCTTGGTTTCCTATATTGCAGTAGACAACTATTCCGAGGCGGACGGTTTTTTGCAGGGCAACTACCGAACAATTACTGCAAAGATCTCCATTCTGCTGAAGGAATGGGCAAACGAAATGGATGCGATCTTGCGAGAGGTTGAAAACGATCGCTACATCCTGCTTGCGGAAGAAAAACACTTATCCGCCTTGGTCGACAAAAAATTCGACATTTTGGACCGTGTTCGGGATATTTCCAAGGACAATGTAGGTGTACCCGTAACTATATCCATCGGTATGGCTTGTATTGACGGTACGATGAGCAAAAAAGAAGCCGTAGCCCATCAGGCACTTGACCTTGCCATGCAGCGAGGCGGTGACCAAGCGGTACTGAAAAAGCGTGAAAATGCTACGGAGTATTACGGTGGTAAAACGAAAACCGTTCAAAAGCGTACCAAGATCCGTAGCAGGATCATAGCCACCGAGGTTGCCCAGATGATCAGCAAGGCATCCAACGTGCTTATTATGGGACATCGCTTTGCCGATCATGACTCCATTGGATCGGGAATCGGTATGGCACGTTTTGCTTTGAATTATTGCCCCAAGGTAAACATCGTCGTCAACGTACACGATACCAACCTAAAGGGTACCTTCAAAAAGCTCAGCGGTCTTGCCGAATACAAAACGATGTTTATCGATGGGATCACCGCTCAAAGCTCCATCAACTCTTCTACCCTCCTGATCGTAACAGACGTCAACAACGTGAATCAATTTGAAGCACCGGAGCTTTTTGAAAACATCTCCAACGTAGTCATCATCGACCATCACAGACAAAGCGCGGAATATCCGGTAAAGCCTGACGTTATTTACATCGAACCAAGCTCATCCAGTGCCAGCGAGCTCGTTTCCGAAATGATCGAGCAGCAGCTTCCGCCTCGCAGTCTTCTCAAGGAAGAAGCCGAGCTTTTGTTTGCGGGTATCATTCTAGATACCAAGCAGTTTGCCAACAACACCGGCCCACGCACCTTTGCAGCCGCACATTTTCTCCGTTCCGAAGGGGCAAATCCTGCAGAAGCTCAGATGCTGTTCCGCTCGGATCTGAACGATTTCAAGCGGGAGATCAAATACGAAACGGCGGCATTCATTCATCGAAATATTATCGCCTTTTCCTGCATAGACGAGGATGCGACTCAAGAGGACAAGATCGCCGCTTCCAAGGCAGCTGACCGTCTTCTCAGCTTGGACGGCGTTCTGGCATCCTTCGTTTTGTGCCGTATGGGCAGCACCGTGCATATTTCCGCACGTTCCTCGGGCACCGTGAACGTTCAGCTCATTATGGAAAAGCTTCACGGAGGCGGACATTTTGATATGGCGGGAGCACAGGTCAAGGATTCCACCATCAAAGAAACCTTCGAGCGCTTAAAGGAAGCGGTCGATAATTATCTGAACGAAATATAAGAATTCAAAAGGAGTTTAGGATATGAAAGTAGTATTGAAAGCAGACGTAAAGGGTCAGGGAAAGAAGGGCGAGATCGTAAATGTATCCGACGGATACGCCCGCAACTTTTTGTTCCCCAAGGGACTTGCGGCTCCCGCAGACGCAAAAGCCGAAAATGAATTGAAAAACCAGATCTCTTCCAAAGAATATAGGGCAAAGGTCGATTTGGAAAATGCAAAAGCCTTGAAAGAAAAGATTGAAAAAATCGAAGTTCACGCAAAGGCAAGTGCAGGCGCAGACGGTAAGATTTACGGAAGCATCACCAACGCCCATATTTCCGAGCTTCTGTCCGCACAGCACAAAATTGATATTGACAAAAGAAAGATCACTGTGGCAGCAATTAAAAACTTCGGAACGTTCAATGCTGAGATCAAGCTTACCTCCGGCATCACCGCAACGCTGAAGGTCGTTGTAGAAGAATAAACAAGGAAAAAAGGTTATGAATGCAAATCCAACCTCTTTTATGGGGAAACAGCCTCCTCATTCCATCGAGAATGAAATTGCCCTTCTCGGCGCTCTGATCCTCGATTGCGAGCGCATCGGTGACGTTTCCGGTGTCATCAGCTCCGATGATTTTTATCTTGATAAGCATCGGGATATTTATAACGCGCTGATCAGCCTTTCGGCACGAAGCAGTGGCATTGACGTGGTTACCCTTTTGAGCGAGCTTGTGAAAAACGGCGTTTATACCGAGGAGCAAGGCTCCCAGTACATCCGCCATCTGGCAGAAAGTGTACCTGCGCTTTCCAATATTATGGATTATGCCGCAATCGTACACGAAAAGGCACTTCTGCGAAAGCTGATCATAATCGCGGAAGAGATTCAGGATTCCGCTTACTCTCAGCACGAAGATACCGCGTCCGTTCTGGACCAGGCAGAGCAAAAGATCTACTCTCTTTCCCAAAACACCGTCAAAGACGACTTTTCTCCCCTCAGTGAAATTATTACGGCGTTCTATAAGGAACTGACCGAGCTGAGCAAGGGTGGGGACAAGACCACCACCATTCACACCTCCTACAGCGATATTGACCGTGTACTGGTTGGTATGAATCCGGGTGACCTGATCCTCATCGGCGCGCGACCCGGTATGGGGAAAACCAGTTTTGCCTTGAATATGGCTGCTGAAATTGCAAAGAAGCGAACGGACAAGACCATTGCGATCTTTTCTTTGGAAATGACCAAAACTCAGCTTGCATCCCGTCTTCTTTCGTCCGAAGGCTGTATTGAAAGCAGAAAGCTGCGCGACGGTAATCTGGAAGCAGAAGACTATGCAAAGCTTGCCGAGGCGGCTAGTGCTTTGGCTGAAACCCGTGTATATATCGACGACTCCTCCGATCTCTCCCCTACGAAGATGCGAACGAAGCTCCGCAGACTCAAAAACATCGGTATCATCTTCATTGACTATCTACAGCTAATGCATTCCGATGATAAGAGAAAGAGTGAAAACCGCGTTCTGGAGGTTGGCGATATCACGCGAAACCTGAAGATCATGGCAAAAGAATTCGGTTGCCCCATCGTTCTCCTGTCCCAGCTTTCCCGTATTTCTCAGGATCGGAAGGATAAGCGTCCTCAGCTTACCGACCTGCGAGATTCCGGTGCCATTGAGCAGGATGCAGACGTGGTAATGTTCCTGCACAGAGAGTTTTATTACGACAACCGTAACACCGATATTCAAAATTTGGCTGAATGTATCATCGCCAAAAACCGTCACGGAGCAGTCGATACCATCAACCTAGGATGGGACGGTCAGTATACCCGTTTCTGCACCTTGGAAAAGCGTTTTGATAACGCACCGCCCGAATCGTAACTATGACCTTAATCACCCGTTTTCAAGAGGAACTGTTAAAATCAGATCTTATTTCAAAGTCAGATCGGATCCTTGTCGCCTTTTCCGGTGGCAAGGATTCGGTGTGTCTTCTTTTCTTATTGCGCGAGTTGAAGCAGGATCTTGGGATAGAGCTTGCTGCGTGTCACGTTCATCACGGCATTCGTGGAAAGGAAGCCGACGATGACCTTTCTTTTTGCAGAAATTTTTGCAAGGATCAAAATATTCCCTTTTATTTTGAATACGTTGACGCACCCTCCTATGCCAAAGAAAACGGGCTTGGATTGGAAGAGAGTGCAAGGATCCTCCGCTACAGCGTATTGGAACAAATTGCCGAGTGCAACGGTTATAACAAGATCGCAACCGCCCACACGGCATCCGATCAGGCAGAAACGGTTCTGTTTCGACTGATTCGAGGAGGAGGCTTTGACGGACTTCAAGGCATTCCCCCAAAAAGAGATAGGATCGTCCGACCTCTGCTTGGCTTCTACAAGGAAGAAATTCTTGATTTTTTACTTCAAAAACACATCCCTTTCACAGAAGATTCAACCAACGGTGATACAATCTATTCCAGGAACCGTTTGCGCGGGATCATTCTCCCTGAGATGAAGCAGATCAATCCTTCCGTTGAGCAATCTCTGGTGCGCTTCAGCAAAATCGCCGAAGAACAGCACGCGATGATCGCCGCCCTTTGCAACGACTGGGAAGAAAAGCATCGCATCACAGCTTCCGTCGGAAAAATCCCCTTAAAGGCACTATCCGAGTTATCAAAGAATGACGCAATGCATCCGATCTTAAAAGAAGTGCTTTTCAGAATGGTTGAAAAAGAAAAAATTGTTATCCATTTTATTCACTATAAAGCCCTTGTGGAGTTATTAAATTCTCCTGCTGAGGGCAAAATAATCGAAATCGGAAAAGGTTTTGTATTTCAAATTCAATCGGATTCCCTTGTATTTTGCAAGAATGAAACCGAGAAAAAGCGCATAGAGTATCAAGTAAAGCTGTGTGTGGGTGAGACCGTGCTTCCTCTTCCTCAAACAAAATTGAAGCTCTCGGAAAAGAGATGCGGAAAAATTGAAAATATTAACAAAAAGCTATTGATTATCCATGCCGCCTTTGATAAAATAGAAGGTAATCTTGTCGCAAGGAATCGAAAAGAGGGCGATACGATCCGCATCGGTAATATGACGAAAAGCATTAAAAAGCTATTTCAGGAAGAAAAGATCCCGATTCGGTATCGAGACAGCATCCCCTTGATCTGCGACGATAAAGGAATCGTCTGGATCCCATACGTAGGACTTTGTGACCGCGTGCGAAATAGCGACAAGAATGAAGTTATAACAATAGAGCTTATCAGCAATTACTTTCCAAACAACGTTTAAAAAAAGCAGAGGTGAAATACAATGTGTGATTTCAAATCGCTGACCCCCGATTTACAGTGCATTCTTTATGGCGAAAAAGAATTAAATGAGATGCTTGACCGACTGGGTCGAGAGATCACAGAATGTTACCGTGACCGTATCAAAGAAAGAAAACTCATTCTGGTAGGAGTTTTGAAGGGAAGCTTCATCTTTATGGCAGATTTGATCCGCAGGATCGACCTACCTTGTCAGGTTCTGTTTTTGCGCGCTTCCAGTTACGGATCCTCCACGGTGTCTTCCGGAAACGTTGCGGTAGAGCCCCTGCCCGAAGCAGATCAACTGGACGGTGCAGATGTTCTTTTGGTGGAAGATATTCTGGACAGCGGAAGAACGTTGAAAAAACTTGCAGATCTCTTTCTCGCTACCGGTGCTGCATCCGTAAAAATTTGCACCATGCTGGATAAACCTGCAAGACGAGCGGCGCCCGTTACAACCGATTTTTGCGGCTTTGAGGTTGAAGACCAGTTTATCGTTGGTTACGGACTGGACTACGACGAAATCTACCGCAATCTTCCTTACATCGCCATTTTAAAGCCCGAAATTTATTCATAACCCCAAACTTAAGGAGAAACTAGCGTCGAAATGAAAAAAAACAATTTCAAAGTTATTATTTTTTACTCGGTTCTCATCCTTCTTGTTATTCTCGCTTCCACGTCTCTATTCAATATGTCCGGGGAAGACGAGATGAAATACAGTGAGATCATCGCACTGTTTGAAAAGGACCAAGTCAAAAAGTTTACGGTTTCAGCAGACGGAGATCTTTCGATCCAAACCGTTGACAATAAAAAGATCCAATACGAGTTACAGCGGATCGATTATTTCCGCGAAGACGTTGATGAATACGTCAAAAACAATAAAAAACAGAGCGATGGAAAAGGCGGAAATCTGGAATGGTATCACTACGAGCCGATTCCCACGACTCCTTGGTGGCTTTCCTTCCTTCCCTATCTGGTAATCATCGTATTGTTCATCGTTCTATGGTTCTACGCGATGAATCAGGCAACCGGCGGAAAAGGCGGCAGAATCAACTCCTTCGGCAAAGCGAAAGCAAAGCTTGGTGCCGATGAAAAAAAGAAGGTGTTTTTCTCTGACGTTGCTGGTGCAGACGAAGAAAAAGAAGAGCTTACCGAAGTGGTTGACTTCTTGAAGAATCCTGCCAAATTTCAGGAGCTCGGTGCAAGAATCCCTCACGGTGTTCTCCTGGTAGGACCTCCCGGTACCGGTAAAACCCTTCTTGCGAAGGCCGTTGCCGGCGAAGCGGGCGTTCCCTTCTACTCCATCTCCGGCTCCGATTTTGTTGAAATGTACGTTGGTGTGGGTGCTTCCCGTGTCAGAGATCTTTTTGAAAACGCAAAAAAAACCTCTCCCAGTATCATTTTCATTGACGAGATTGACGCAGTAGGTCGTCACAGAGGCGCAGGTCTCGGCGGCGGTCACGACGAACGAGAGCAAACCTTAAACCAGCTTTTGGTGGAAATGGATGGCTTCGGTTCCAATGAAGGCGTCATCGTTATGGCGGCGACCAACCGCCCCGATATTCTTGACCCCGCACTGCTCCGTCCCGGACGCTTTGACAGACAGGTAACCGTCAACTATCCCGATATCAAAGGCAGAAAAGCAATTCTTGAGGTTCACGCCAAAAACAAGCGATTTGAAAACGACGTTGATCTTGAGACCCTGGCAAAATCCACTCCGGGCTTTACCGGCGCAGACCTTGCCAATCTTTTAAATGAAGCGGCTCTTTTGTCCGCAAGAAAAGGCAAGAAATTGATCGGTACCACTGAGCTGGAAGAGGCAACAATCAAAGTAATCGTCGGACCTCAAAAGAAGAGCAAGGTAGTTTCTGAAAAGGATAAGAAGCTTACCGCTTATCACGAAGCAGGTCACGCCATCGTTACCCATTTTCTCCCGACGCAGGATAAGGTTCATCAAATCTCCATTATCCCTTCCGGCAGAGCCGGCGGATACACCCTTTCCCTTCCCAATGAAGATAAGAGCTATATGTCCAAGCTTGAAATGGAAGAAGAGATCGTTTCCCTCCTTGGCGGTCGTGTCGCAGAGAAATTGATCCTGGATGATATTTCAACGGGTGCTTCCAACGATATTCAACGTGCAACTGAAATTGCCCGCAATATGATTACCAAATACGGTATGAGCGACAAGCTCGGTCCCGTTGTTTACGGAAGCGGACACGGCGAGGTTTTCCTCGGAAGAGACTTCAGCAACACTCCCAACTATTCCGAGAAGATCGCTGCAATGATCGACGAAGAGACCCTTTCTATCGTAAATACTGCCTTCGATAAGGCGGTTACACTTCTGAAGGAGCATATGGACAAGCTTCACTTCGTAGCTGCCTTCCTGATCGAGCATGAAATTATGGACGAAGAGCAATTTGCTGAGGCAATGAGCGAAGGTGCCACGATGGAAAGCGTTGAGAAGATCAAAGAGGATAAAATCAAAAAGAGCATTGATGAAAACGCAAAGATCCGCGAAAGCAATGCGAAAACGGATAATGCCGATACCCTTGCTCAAATGCTTGCGAAAGAAGCTGAAAAGGCTTCCAAGCGTGAAAACGATAACAAATAAAATTGGAGTAAAAAGAAGGATGTCTGCAATGCGGATATCCTTCTTAATTCAGAATGATGAATATTTCTATTATTGGTTGCGGAAGATGGGGATCCTTTATCTGCTGGTATCTGGATAAGATCGAGCACAGCGTATCTTTGTACGGTTCCATTGACTCACCGCGGATGAAGGAATTTGAAATCAGCCGTAGCAATGGAATCATACAACTTCCCCATTCGGTTGGTTTGGTTTATGATTTGAACAAGGCACTATCTTCAGAGATCATCATAATCTCGATTCCCTCACAGAAGCTTCGAGCGCTTTTAAACGAAATCAAAAATACGGGCGTTCCCTATCAAAACAAGGTTTTTGTATTATGTATGAAAGGGATCGAGATCGAAAGCAGAATGCGTTTGACGGAAGTTTTTGAAGATGTTATGGGAAATAGTGACAACGTTGCTGTTTGGCTAGGTCCCGGTCATCCTCAGGATTTTGTCAAAAATATCCCAAATTGCATGGTGATCGATAGCAAAAACGAAGACTTAAAGAAAAAACTCGTATATCTTTTCACCAGCCCTTTGATCCGATTTTATATCGGAAACGATCTGATTGGAAATGAAATCGGTGCGGCAGCAAAAAATGTAATCGGAATTGCCGCAGGAGTTTTAGACGGAATCGGTCAGTGTAGTTTAAAAGGTGCTCTGATGTCAAGAGGGACTCTTGAGATCTCAAGGCTCATTTCTGCTGCCGGCGGAGATCCGAGATCCGCCTACGGACTTTGCCACCTGGGAGATTATGAGGCAACTGTATTTTCTAAGCACAGTCACAACCGTCAATTCGGTGAAGCCTTTGCTCGCGGGGAGCATTTCGATGCTCTTGCAGAAGGATTTTACACAGTCAAAGCGCTTCATTTCTTTTCCTTGGAAAAAAACGTAGATCTGCCAATTTGTACGTCGATCTATCGGATGCTATATGAAGATCTTAATATTCAAGAAGGAATCGACCTCTTGTTTCATAGAAGCATCAAACAGGAGTTTTAAAAAGAAGGCTTACTTTTCGAGTAAGCCTTCTTTTTAATTTATTATTTCTTTCGGTCAACCGTAACGGTCTCGCCTTTCAGAATTCCGCTGCAAGCAGAAATAATCTGTTTTACGTAGTCACGATTGATATAGAATTCGCCACTGTCGTTCAACGTATAATATGCTTTACGAGCAGTCATACCAAAGAATTCGTAATTGTATTCCTTGCCGTCACGAAGACGAATCTTCAGTTTCAAAATAGAATCAGCCTCGGCAGGCTTATCGGCATAGCCTTCCATCGTGGTAAAGAGAATTGCCTTGTAAAGTTGACGGAAATTTTCCGTATCCACTTTAACCCCGTTGGAAGAGGTAACCTTCAGATTGTCACCGGAATCCTGCAACGTAAACTTGGCATTGGTATCCTCATAGAAAAGTTCTATGGTAGAAACCTGATCAATGGACACCGAGAAGGAATGGTTATCCAGAAGCTTGAGAAGATCCCATTCAACCCATTCCAGATCTGCCGCATCAAATTCAGCAATCAGATCAAAGTCAGGAGAGTAAATATAATAAATGTAGGCAGGCTCTCCCTCATTCTCGGTGGAGGTAACCTCCAGTTTTTCACTGATATAAAGAGTAATGTCGAAGGAATCGTAACGATAGTACAATTCATAATGCCAACGGTTTTCAGAATCCACCAAGCTGTAAAGTCGGAACAGCTTTTGAATCTCTTCCCGCTGTACGGGATCCTGCAAACGACGGGTAATGTCGTACTCAATAACAGACTCACCGGAAAAGCTGATAAAATGCTCCAAAAGCTTTTGCAAATTATCCGTAGAAGGATAATAGCCGGCAGGCGTGTTGAAAATATGGGTAAACAGTTCTCCTGCTTGCTTGTATTCCTCATCGGTCAAATCTCGGATCGAAGCAAAGGTTTCACCGCTCTTCTTAATGGTCAACTCCTTGACGTCCACGTATGCTGTAGAAGAAACGGGAGGCGCCACCTGAGGCAAGAGGTAGGATTTGATATCAGTGAAAATACAACGGGTAATGTAGGTATCCTGAAGAATATAAAGGGCATCTCTTCCATCTACCATAACGTAATATCCGTTTCCGGATACAGTGAGATTTCCGAAGCGTACCGTCTTTGACTCGGTTTCGCCTTTATCATTACTATAGGTCAGCGTAACCGCCGCCTTGCCTCCATTCTCAAGGCCGTAAGAAGCTAAGTTGTCTTTGCTGTAACCAACTACTTCCTCCGTAGCAAGCATATAGCGAACGAGATTCACAAGTGACTCAACCATGGAAACGCTTTCCATCAGATTGCTCAGATCCTGACCCTCAGTACCTTTCATCCAGTCACTGGTTTGGTCGTAGAACATCGCCTCGGCGCCTTCAAAATAGAACTCGCCGTCATCGCCCTTGTAATAATTGAATCCACCAAACTCATTCTCAACCTTGATTCCAAGAACGCGATTCACCTCAACCGGATCCACGACAAAGGGTCTTCCGCTTTGCATTTGTTCTCCGTGATTGCCCTCAGTAGGAAGCTCCTTTTTCTCCTCCGGCTTCAGTACCGTGAGAAGAAGCACCACGTAAACGATGGCACACAAGAGGATCACCAAAGCAGAAATGAGAATGGATCGCATTCTTTTATCCTGCCACAAAGTGGCAAGAGAAAAATTACTGTTCTTTTTCATATAAACTCCGTTACAAATGCTTTCTCTTAACATAAACCACAGTGCCAAAGGCAAAGATCACAAGAGGAATCACAATGGAGGCGATAATACCGTACACGTAAACGGCACCGCTTTCCATATCAATGGTGTAATCCTCCAGAACCTTATACTGGGTTTCCATATAAATATCCTCATCGGACAAGAGACGAATCATATTGTAAACAATATCCGTATTGCCGAACTGTTCGCGGAATGCATTGGTTTCGGTAAAATTCTGGCTACCGATCAAAAGCAGATGTCCGTAAGTTTTCGTATTCTCCACGTAGGTGAAACGGGTTGAAATAGCCATCAGATTGAAAGGCCCCTTTTCCTTCTTGGTACCCTCTTCTGTGATCAATTCCACGTAAGCGTTATCAGAACTGGTCAAAACGGGCTCGGTAATGGTAACCTCACCGTCACCCTCGTTCAAAATGCGAATCGGGGCAGAATCCACGGAAATGGATCGGGGCGGGTTGGAAAGATCAGTCAAGGATTTGGTCAAAGCAGCTGCAACGGAATCCGTCTCAGCATAGTTGACGTAAATCATTTGGTTGTCCTGGGTATGACAATAGATGTCATCCATAACCACCTGATTTCTCACCAATTCCATTCCCCAGTCTGCAAGAAGCTCATCCAGAACGGGAAGCTGGGGAGTGGTGGGAGAACCGATCACAACCATAGAACGGTAATCATTCAGATAATTGGAAATCTTAGTATATTCAGTAACGACCGTATCATTCTCCGAATACGTAATATCCTTTTGCGGATTGTACATCACCAGCATTTTCGTATCGGGATCGATCTCATCCTTGGTAAGATCCACATCCTTGATCGTGAAGCCGCAGTTTGCAAAGACCTCCGTCAAAGCCTGCGGAACGGATTCACCGTGACCCGTGGTAAAGCTAACTACGGGACTCTTGCGTGAGGTGATATAAATAATGGCGGAATTAAACTTCATCTCGCCCTGAAACGCCCAAACGTTTTCACCGTTCTCATCATAAACCAGGCAGGAATCCAAGGTCAGATAACGAAAAGATCCTTTTTCCAAGGAATTGGAAACGATAACGGAACCGGTATTGATCTCGTATCCAAGCTCAGTATAATGGGTGTAACGCTCGGGATGGGTATTCAAGTCTTCATTGAATTCCACGCGAACCTCGGGGAATCTCTCAGCGTAGCTTTCCGCAAGATTTACGACCCAACTCTTCTTTTCATCCTCCATAATGCGGTCTCTCGCATTGTGGAAGCTGATTTTAATTTCAGGCTTCTGTCCGTGTTCTTTTTCGTAATCGTCCAGTCTCTTCTGAACCGTCTTCACCGTTTCATCGCTGATGGAAAAGATCTGATCGTCTGTCAGATCAAAATACAGGCTGTATTTGGAATCCACAGCAGATACGATGGCGTTTAACAGAATTACGACTGCAATAAAGAAAATCGTGAAAACAGTTGCGGCAGTGCCATACTTAAACTTTCTGGAAGAAAA
>JAZPZL010000240.1:0-4976 GCA_045544655.1 Eubacteriales bacterium | reverse complement strand
ATTACGCAAACGATTCCGTGATCGGGAAAGGCTTTGCGAACTTGCTCCAGCAGATAAGCGTGACCGAAATGGAAGGGATTGAACTCACAAATGATCCCAACGTTTTTTTCCATAAGGACTCCTTTACAATTTTTCTGATTTATGGTATACTCGCCTCACTGATGCGAGGTGGACTATGCAAGATATTTGGACTTATTTAAAAGGGACTGAAAAGCCCATTGTAATCTACGGTATGGGCGATGGCTGTGATAAGATCATGGCTGTTTGCAAAGAAAAAGGAATCACGATTTCCGGAATTTTTGCCAGCGATGAATACGTGCGGGACAAGGTCGTACACGGGTTCCGACTCACGACCTACAGTGAAGCAAAAAAAGAATTGGGGGATATGATCGTTTTGCTTGCCTTTGGGGTTTTCCGACCGGATCTGATGGAAAGGATCGTAGCCCTCGGAGAAAAGGAAGAGCTGTATGCCCCCGAGGTGCCTTTATTCGGAGAGGGACTTTTTGACACAGCTTATTACCGTGAAAATCGGGAAAAGCTTTTGCAAGTGGAAGAAATGCTTTCGGACGATCTGTCCCGAAGGGTCTTTGCCGCCTTGGTGGAATACAAGCTCACGGGAAGGATCGCTCCCCTTTTGACCTGCGAAACGGAAAAACGGGACGATATTTTGTCCCTCGTTCCTTACAAAGCGGGAGACATTTACGCCGACCTTGGCGCATACGACGGAGACACGGTTCTGGAATGGGATGAATTGCACCCCGATCACGGCGAGATCTTTGCGGTGGAACCCAATGCAAAAACCTTCGTAAAGCTCTGCAACAACACGAAGGAGATCGCGGGGGTTCATCCTCTTCCCTACGCGGTATGGAACAAAAACGAGTACCTGAGCTTCAACGGAAAAAGCGGCAGAAGTGCCGCAGTTTCCGACGAGGGTAAGGTGGAGGTGGAAGGAAGGCGCATTGACAGCTTTCTGGAAGAGGTGCATTTCATCAAGTTTGACGTAGAAGGCGCAGAAAAGGAAGCCATTGAGGGAGCGGAGGGCATTCTTCGGGAAAAGGCACCCGCTCTTTGCATCAGCGCTTATCACAGAACGGAGGATCTCTTTGCCATTCCTCTGCAAGTAAAAGCTCTGCAGCCAAAATACAAGGTGTATCTGCGGCATTCTCCCTACGTTCCTGCCTGGGACACCCAATTCTATTTCATTGCAGAATAGCATTTTGAAAAACGATCGCTGTGCGGTCGTTTTTTTATATATTCAGAAGAGACTGTGACTCGTCAAAGCTCAGATCGGCAGAAAACTGCCGTGGGGTACACCCAACCTTGTTTTTAAAGGAACGGCAAAAATGATAGACGCAGGAAAAGCCACACTCCTCGGAAACGCGGGTTACCGAATAGGTGGTGTGGCACAAAAGCTGTTTTGCACGGGCAAGTCTGAGCCCCAAAACGTATTGCTTCGGCGTGGTATGGAAGCCTTGACGGAACAGCTTGCGCAAATACACCTCGCTGATCCCAAGGTCACGGGCGATGCTTTCATTGGAAAGATCCGTCTCAAACAGATGATCTTCTATGTAATGGATCGCCGCGCCCAAGCGGCCCTTACGGTGCTTTTGCCTTTCGCTGAGAAGCTGCAAAAGCTCGTAAAAGGTACTGTAGATCTCCAGCTTTCTTCCTTGCAAGAGGAAACAGTCCTTGATCTTTTCATACAAACGAACGCAAGCGGCTCTGTCCCACAAGGGAAATGACAGAACCTCATCCCCTACCGAGCCGTTACACTCAAAATTGATCAAGGGAAATCTGCCGTCTTCCGTTCCAATTAAAGTATACTTTGCACCTTTGGGCAGGAAAACGATGGAATTCTCATCGGAAACCACGGTTTTCCCTTTGGAAATATATTGAATTTGTCCGCCCAGGCAAAAGGACAGCCCGCAGGTTTTCCGCGAGTCTTGCTCAAGGCGCTTCCCCTTTCGGGAGAAAACGGTGAAGGGCTCGTATATTTCCGTCACCACAATTCCATCCAATTCAAACATAAAATCACCGACACAATTATATCATTTTCATCAATATTCGTCAATATTTTTCTTGGATTTAGTATCAGAAATGTTAAAAGCATTCTTTTTTTGATATTGATGGATCCTCCAAAAGAGAGTAAGATGATATTGAGGTGATCTTATGAATTTTGAAAACAAATGTGCATTAATCACGGGAGCGGCTTCCGGAATGGGTCTGCTCTTCGCACAAAACTTCTGCGCACTCGGCGGAAATGCGGTGATGTGTGACGTAAATCGAGAAGGTCTGGACAATGCCGAAAAAGAGATCAACGAAAAGGGATGCGGCACGGCAAAGGCTTTTCTGTGCGACGTACGCAATTACGAAAACGTATGCGAAGCGGTTGCTTTCGCGGTGGAAAATTTCGGGAAGATCCACATTCTCGTTAACTTTGCTGGCGGAACGGCGGTGCGGGTCTGCAAGGCAAGTAAAACCCAATATCCCGAATTTCCCGACGTCCCCATCGACGTTTACGATTGGGGCATTGACGTAAATTTGAAGGGTCCCTTTTACTTTGCACACGCAGTTTCCAAGGTGATGCGTGAGCAGAAGGAAGGTCTGATCGTCAACATCGGTTCCATCACCGGTGCGGAAGGAACTCGTCGCGGTATGGATTACGCCGCCTCCAAAGCCGCCTTGATGTACGGACTTACAAAATCTCTTGCCCAATTCGGCGCAGATCACGGGATCCGATGCGTATGTGTTTCTCCCGGTCCCGTTCTGACCCGTGCGGAAATGGGAAAGATGAAGACGCTGTTGGGGCGTGCGGCAGAGCCGCAGGAGATCATTGATCTGATCCTTTTCCTTGCATCGGAAAAAGGGCAATTTATCAACGGAGAAAATATTATGATCGACGGCGGTCGCAACGCAATGACGAGGGTTCCGTAAGATGGCAAGAGACTTTTTGAACGGAAGAAGGGATCTTCTGACGGTAATCCTTCAATGCGGCACGCCTGAACTTGCCATCGGAAGGATCCGCAACGCCAACTGTCTTGGTGCCGATGCTTACGGCTTGCAGGTGGAATCCTTGCCCGAGGAATATCACTGTCAGGAGGTTTATCAGCGCATTTTCAAGGAAGGAAAGGGCCGTCCTTTTTACGTAACCTATTATCGGAAAAAGCACAATGCGGGAAAAAGTGACGAGGAGCTTGGAAAGGGTCTGATCACCCTTGCGGAAAGCGGCGCCGCTCTTTGCGACGTGATGGGAGATCTGTATTCCCCCCATCCTCAGGAAATGACGGAAAACGAAGATGCCATTGCAAAGCAAATAAAGTTGATCGAGGAGATCCACCAAAGGGGCGCGCAGGTGTTAATGTCCTCTCACATACTGGAATTCACGCCCGCCGAACGGGTGCTGGAGGTTGCACTGGAACAAAAAAGAAGAGGTGCAGATATCATTAAGATCGTCACAGGTGCAAAAAATATGGAGCAGCAGCTGGAGAATCTGCGGATCACCGAGCTTCTGTCGAAAAAACTGGACGCACCGTTTTTGTTTTTATCGGGGGGAGAATGCTCTCTGCACAGACGGCTCGGTCTGAAGCTTGGATGCTGTATGGCGCTTTGCGTTTACGAGCACGACGCCTATTCCACTTCCTCCCAGCCTCTTTTAAGTACGATGAAAGCCATACGGGACGATATTGATTTTTAAGGAGTAACTATGAAAGCAATTTTAATCAACGACGATAAGTCTTTGCGCTGGGACACGGTTCCCGATCCCGTTTGCGGACCCGAGGATTGCCTGATCAAGATCGAAGCCGCCGCTTTAAACCGCGCCGATCTTTTGCAGCGTGACGGAGGTTATCCGCCCCCTCCCGGTGCGCCGGAATGGATGGGGCTGGAGGTTGCGGGCACCATTGAAAAAATGGGCGAGGTTGCGCAAAAGCACGGTTCCTGCAAGGTTGGAGACAAGGTCTGCGCTTTGCTGGGAGGCGGCGGATACGCCCAATACGTTTCGGTCAGATACGATATGATCATGCCCATACCGAAGAACTGCTCCGTGGTAGAAGCGGCGGCGTTACCGGAAGCATTCGCTACCTCTTACCTCAATCTTTTTATAGAAGGCGGAGCGAAGAAGGGGGATACTCTGCTTCTGACCGGCGGAAACAGCGGCCTTGCCAGCGTTATGATCCCTATGGCGAAAGCCTTTGGACTTCGGGTCATCACCACGGTTCGCAGTGAGGAAAAGAAAAACGCGATCCTCTCCTGGGGAGCGGATCGCATCGTGAATACCTCGAAAGAAAGCTTACCCGCGCTTTTGCAAAAAATGCAAGAGGAGGGCGTAGGTGTGGACCTTGCCATCGACTGTCTCGGCGGAAAGGTCGTAGGGGAATGTCTCCCCTATCTGAATCGGGGCGCAAGATGGATCATGATCGCCTCTCTGGCAGGCGATCTGACTGAGGTAAATCTAAAGACGGTTTACGTGCGCGGCATTCGTCTGATCGGCTCCACCTTGCGGTCACGGGCACCCGAGGTAAAAGCGGAGATCTTATCGAAACTGGTAAAGGAGGTTTGGCCCAAGATCGAAAACGGTCAGATCAAGCCTTTTATTCACCAAACGCTCCCCATTACCCAAGCCGAAGCGGCGCAGGAAATTCTGTACCAAGGCAAAAACGTGGGAAAGGTCGTCTTAACTCTGGAATAACCCATAAAAAAAGAAGCTTTTCAGATCTGAAAAGCTTCTTTTTTTCACAGAGTAACCTCGTCTATATTTTTTGTAAAGGAAGCAATGCAATGCTCCAGGAAAAAATCGACCTCAGGCATTTTGAATTCCTTCAAGGATTTTTCGATCGTAGCGCGAGCTGAGAAAAATTCCCGATTGCCACGCTCCAATTCCTGCAAGCACTTAATATAGGCGCAAAGCTTATCCGCTCCCTTGACGACCCGTTCTTCCTCCTCGGACAGCTTGAGGAGTTTTTTGTATTCCCCTGCAG
>JAZPZL010000239.1:0-8596 GCA_045544655.1 Eubacteriales bacterium | reverse complement strand
TGAGGAAGCGCGAGAAATGATCCTTTCGGCAGAGCTGCAAGGAGCTCCTTATGAGGATCTGGATCTGCCTGTTTCCGATGAAGCACGTTTTTGGCAATTTGTGGAGTGGATGAAAGAAACCCACAGAAAGTACAGCTTTTCCATCTTCGGTGCTAAAAGTGATAAGGATTTTTGGAAGATTGCTGAAAAGGTAAGAGAACAAGGATTTCATTTTAATTCTTAAAAATCAAGATGCAAAAAAACACCCGATGACCAAAAAATCAAAGGGTGTTTTTCCATTTAGTATTTTCCGGGGCTGATGCCGGTGATCTCCTTGAAGACGCGGCTGAAGTAATATTCGTTCTGGAAGCCACAGCCCTCCGCGACCTCCCGCAGGGTAAATACGCCGCTTTTCAGCATATTCTTCGCGTGGCGGATGCGGATGGCGTTCAGTGCGCTGACCAGGGAGGTTCCGTATTCCTTTTTGAAAAGGGAACGCAAATGGGAAGGGGAAATGCCCACCTCGTTTGCGATGAGATTGCAATTGATGGGGAGGGAAAAATTCTGTTCCATAAAGAGCATTGCGCTTTCCGCATAACTTCCCTCGGGGGCGGAATTCTTACGGGCGTATTCCTGAATGATACAGCAAAGGATCTCCTGCACCGCCGCGCAAAGGCGGGTCCCGCCGCAAGGGGCAAGGGCATTCCCCAGGCGGATGGCATCCTCAAACAGATCCTTGTATTTGGAAAGTCGGGGAGTATGGAAAAACCGTCCCGGGAGGAGGGGGCGAAGCTTCTCCATCGGCTCTGCCAGATAGGAGATCACCACGTATTCCGCAGGCTCGTCTCCTACGATCTTCAGCTGGTAACGGTCGTTTTTTTCCTGCAAAAGCAGATCTCCCGACTCCAGAACCCTTTCCGCCCCCTCTCCGATCCATTCCATCTGACCGGAAAGGATCAGGGTGATCCCTTCGTATTTTCTTTTCTTCTGACGGAACACGTACCCGGGCGCATAGCTTTTAAAGCAGGCAAAGGCTACCTCCGTAACGAAAAAATCCGAACGCATCGTCTTTCCTCTTTTCATTGGATTTTATAAACAACTTACACGATTTTGCGAAAAAAAGCAATATTTTAAGCGAAATTTATAAAAAATAATCGTATTATGAATTGCAAACTACGGAAGATGTGGTACAATGAAATCACAAAAAACAGAAAGGATACTATGTTATGACCTCTCAAGAAGTAAAAGCATTGGCAAAAAGCCTTGGTGCGGATTGTGTAGGCATTACCTCCATGGACCGCTTTGAAGGCGCTCCCAAGCAGATGGACCCCCGCTACATTATGCCCGAAGCCAAGAGTATGATCGTTATGGCGTTCCGCGTATTCCGCGGTTCTTTGCGCGGCATTGAAGAAGGAACCTTCTTCAGCAACTACTCCGCAATGGGCTACGGCGGTCTGACCTACAACTATATTCCCATGACCGTTATCAATCTTTGCAAGCATCTGGAGGACGAGGGCTATGAAGCCATTCCTCTCGGTCATCAGAGTGACTGGCGCGCCATCACCAATACCGGCAAAATGAAGAAGAAATTCTCCGTGCCCGTTCGTGAAGGTCTGCCTTGCCCCGATATTATGATCCACCTGAGAATCGCCGCATATCTGGCAGGTCTGGGCGAGATCGGCTACAGCAAGATGTTCCTGACTCCCGAGTTCGGTCCCCGCGTTCGTATCGGTGTGGTTATGACCGAAATGGAGCTGGAGCCCGATCCCATCTACAACGGTCCCAAGCTTTGCAACAAGTGTATGGCTTGCGTTCGCGACTGTCCCGGTCACTGCATCAGCGAGACCGAAACGGTTAAGGTTACCCTGGCAGGTCACGAGGTTGAATGGGGCAAGCTGGACGAGAAGAAGTGCGACGACTACTTCAACGGCGGCAGATACCCCGAAGAGGGCGAAGTTGCCGACTACAACCGCGATACCGAAAGAACCACCCGCGGCTCTCATACCCCCTTCTTCCACAGACCCAGAAAGCTGTATAACACCGGACAGGCAGTATGCGGCGCAAGAGGCTGTACCCGCGCCTGTATGATCAGCCTGGAGGCAAGAGGCGTTCTGCAGAATCAGTTCAAAACTCCCTTCCGCCGTCAGAGACCCTGGCAGGTAGACTGGAGCGAGGGTGGCAATATCGAGTATATGCCCGAAGAAGCAAAGAAAGCCGTAAAGGAAGATAAGCATGAAGCAGACTAAGGCGAAAACGCCCCTGAGCGTAGGCTATACCGTGCCTGCCGACGGGCAAATTCCCTTCGTTGACCTTGTATCCCGCTATCGGGATGCCATCGGGGAGGTATACTTTGCCTTCCCCGGCATCTCCAGCGGAAGAAGCCCCTTTGGGCAGGAAAGTCCTTATCAGGACTACGATGCCCTGAATATCCTTACCGAGGATTTGTATGCGCTGACAGAAATGGGCGTGGATCGCAACCTTCTCTTTAATTCCGCTTGCGGCGGTGCCGACTGTATGAGCCAGCAGCACGAGAGGGAAGTGCTTTCCATTCTGGATTTTCTGTGTGAGCGCGGGATCGGTCCCACCTCCATCACCACGACCTCTCCCATCACCGCGGCGATCGTCAAGCGCAACGCGCCTGAGATCCAGGTGCGCGCTTCCGTGAATATGCGGATCGAATCCATCAAGGGCGTGCAGTACGTGGAGCATTTGTTCGATTCCTTCTGCATCTGCCGCGACATCAACCGCGACCTTGAGGCACTGGGAAGACTGACCGAATACATCCACGAAAAAGGGAAGACCTGCTCCATTCTGGTCAATAGCGGTTGTCTGAGAAGATGCTCCATGCAGTCCTTCCACGACAATGCCGTTGCCCACGAATTGGAGATCCGCTCCAAGGCGAATCTGTCTTGGGCAAGACCCGCAGGCTGCCGTGAGTTTTTCTCTACCCCCCTGCATCACGTGGATTTTCTGCAAAATACCTGGATCCGCCCCGAGGATCTGCATCATTACGAGGGAATGGTAGATCTGTTCAAGATCGCCACCCGTATGCATTTTCTCCCGGCAGTGGTCATTGACGCGTATGCGAAGCGCTGCTACCACGGAAACCTTGCCGATCTGTTCGAGCCCGGTCACGGTCCCTTGTTCGCCCCTTTCGTGGTGGATAACGACCGTTTTCCCGAGGATTGGTTTGAGAAGACCAGCACCTGCAATAAGGATTGTACCCGTTGCGGCTATTGTAAATCCGTCAAAGAAAAGGTTTTTGTCAATTCGGAAATGTAAAAAGAAGAACGACCGTAGAAAACTACGGTTGTTTTTTTTCGTTTTTGTGGTACAATGGAGTCAGAAACGGGAGGAAATGAAAATGAAAAAGCTTTTTGAAAAACACGAAACGCTCTTTTGCCTTGCCTTGATCGCCTTGTATATCGCGGTCAATTCCTTTTGTATGCAAAATTTTGGGATCGCGAGCCTTGCAAGCGCCGTCGTCAACACCCTTTTTTCCGCGGGACTTCTGGCTTTTACCCTTGCCTTGGGCAGAGCCTCCCATTACGGCTTGAAAAAAGCGGAGGATCCAAAAAAGTATCTGTATTTTCTCCCTCTTGCCCTCATTGTCTCCGTCAATCTCTGGAGCGGGGTACATATCAATCATACCCCTTCCCAAATTCTGTTTCATATTTTGACCATGCTGAACGTGGGCTTTCTTGAGGAGCTGATTTTTCGTGGGTATCTGTTTCGAATGATGGCAAAGGATAACGTGAAGGCGGCAATTGCGGTCAGCTCTCTCACCTTTGGCTTTGGGCATATTGTAAATCTCTTCAATGGTGCGGAGCTTGTTCCCACCCTTTTGCAGATCTGCTACGCCACTGCCATCGGGTATCTGTTCGTTATCATCTTTCACAAAAGCGGAACGCTCCTGCCTTGCATCCTTGCCCATTCCCTGAACAACGCTCTGTCCGTCTTCCACGAGGCAAATGCAATTTCCCGCTTCGTGGTGCCGATCTTTCTCATCGTATTTCCCATTTTGTACGCCCTTTTGATCCAAAGAAAGGAGAAAAGTCTGTGATCCCAAACGAATTTGCAACGCTGGTGGTGGAGTGGTTCCGCCGAGAGGGAAGACTTTTGCCTTGGCGTGAGGGGAGGAACCCTTATCGCATCTGGATCTCCGAGGTAATGCTCCAGCAAACCAGGATCGAAGCGGTGATCCCCTATTATCACCGTTTCTTGAAGGAGCTTCCCGACGTGGCTGCCCTTGCCGACTGTCCCGAGGATCAGCTTTTGAAGCTTTGGGAGGGGCTTGGCTATTATTCCCGCGCCCGCAATCTGAAAAAGGCGGCTTTGAAGGTGATGGAGGAATTCGGGGGCGAAATGCCCAAAACTGCCAAGGAGCTTTGCAGTCTTACGGGGATCGGGGACTATACGGCAGGTGCCATTGCCTCCATCGCTTTCGGTGAGCCTGCCCCTGCGGTGGATGGGAACGTGCTTCGGGTAATGACCCGCGTGCTGGGTGATGAAAGCGACATTGTCCTGCCCGAAACCAAGAAAAAAATTGCCGCCCTTCTGGAGGAGGTCTATCCCACCGGCTCTGCTGCGGGAGATCTGACTGAGGGAATCATGGAGATCGGAGAACGGGTCTGCATCCCCGCGGGAGTGCCGCTTTGCACCGTTTGTCCCTTGAAGGAGATCTGCAAAGCCAAAGACGGCCTGTGGAAAAGCATTCCCGTGAAAAGTCCCAAAAAAGAAAGAAAGATTCTGAATAAGACCGTCTTCGTCCTGAAAGCGGGGGATCGCATCGCCATTCGCCGCCGTCCCGAGGGCGGGTTGCTTGCAGGTATGTGGGAGTTTTACTCCACCGACGCCACCCTTTCCGCCGAAGAGACCAAAGCGCATCTGGAGGCGGAGGGCTTTGCCCCCGAAAAGGTGATCCCCTTGGGGAAAGCCAAGCACGTTTTCACCCATCTGGAGTGGCACATGACGGGCTTTTTGGTGGAATGCGCCGAAGAAACGGAAGGCTTTGTCTGGAAAAGCTTTGAGGAGATCGATTCCTCCTACGCCATCCCCACCGCCCTGCAAAAAATCAAGCAAAAAGCAAAAGAGAAAGCCATAGTAGAATGAGAAAAAGCAAAAGAAAGGTGCGATTGTGTGAAAGGGGACAAAACTTCAATTAAAAACAAAATCAAATACGCCGTTCTTTGTTTGCTTCGTGCCGTAGCGGTTTTCTTCTTGGTGAACGTAGCCATCATTTTTACCGTCTTTATCGGTTCAACGGGTTATTTTGGTTTTCACATTGAAAAAGAGCTTATCGTTTTACCCTTGTTTTATATCTTGCCCCCGATCCTCTATATCTTTTTTGAAGAATACAATCAGGATAAGAAAGCAAGGGTGACGGTTGTGTATACGCAAAAGCCCGGTATTTTAAAATCCTTTACCGATTCCTTTCGATCACGCTATTTTTGGGCTTCGGTGCTGCCGCTTTTGCTTCTGCTCTTCTTCTTTGATATTGGAAACGTTTTGATCCTGCTTTCCCCAAAAAGCCTGAAACGATTTTTTTTGATCCGAACTCTATTTGAAATATTACTGTACTTGATTCCCGAAACTGTCGTTTTTCTTGTCGCGGAAGGGGCGCTTCGTCGAGACTGGTACAGATGCTGGAAAATGAACTGCTTTCAAACAGAGAAAGGTAAAGCAAAATTGAACCCGATCCCCAAAGGGCGGTGCATATTCAACGTTGCGATCACGGTGTTTGGCGGAGCATTGATTCATATCTTTTTCCTCACCATATTAGGCTTGATCGGTTCCATTACGTCTTTGGTTGCAAGAGATGCTTTGTTAACCTTTTTGGCTTTGTTGGCGGTTTGTCTTGTTCCGTTTTTGCGGTGGCAGAGAGCGGCATCCACCAAAGCTCGATTCAAAAAAAGATTGGTAAAAACTGCACGGGATCAAGATTTTCATTTTGAATGGAACGTGCGACCTTTGAAAGATTCACAAACTTGTTCCGGTCAAGTGGATTTTATTTTTGAAACAAAAAGGGAACGGATTGCAGGATCTTTTCTTCCCGTTCACAGTAAGCGAGCCATCTTGTATTTTTTAGATGAGGTTTTCTACTGTTTCGAAAAGCGATTTTTCTGGTGGTGGATCTTTTATCCCCGACACAAATACAAGTTTGATGCAGTTTCCGACAAAAAGCCTATTAAGAAGATTTTGATCCTTACCAAAGAAAGCAACAACATCCGTGTGGGAGATGAAGATGTATCCAGACCTTCGTACTTTACAGATGCCGTAAATGGATATGAAATCCATAGCGTATATACGTTCTTCAATTACATAGACCGTGGGAACAGATTGTATTAAAAGTGAGGTCAACGATGAAATTACCGAGTGATATTCAAAACTATGCGAAAAAGCAAATGGCGAAAAAGATCGTGATGTTTTTGTGTTATTTAGCGCTGAGTGCTCTTGTTTTGTGGGTTCTGATTCCGTCTCTTCCTCGGCATATGGGATTCGTTCCGATTCTCGTGCTATGTCTAGGAGCAATTGGAGTTTCCGTATATTTTTCCAAGGTTTACTTTCTCGTCATTGACCGTAACTGGAAGGGAAAAATATTGGACGTAAAAGTGGAGACAAAAACCGGATCCTATTCTCACTACGGAAAAACAAGGCTTTGTGAGAAAAATACCATTATTTTGATCGTTGAAAAGGAGAATGGAAAGCAAATCGGAGTTACTGCCGAAGCATTTGTCAGCAAATCCGATGGCGGAGAAAACGTGCGTATTGGAATAGAGTATCAATATGCTGAGCACGTATTGTGTGGCAAACCCGAAGAATTTCTGAGAAAGTATCACGTTGGTGACACGGTATATCATTTTCGTGGAATTGATCGGAATCTATACGTACCTGCATCCCCTCAATCTTTAACGACTTGCATCGTGTGCGGCACAGAAAACGACTTTACAAAAGATGCGTGTTACCAATGTGGACATAGTCTGGTAAAACCATAGGAAAACAAGGAGACTTGGATATGAGTATTTTAACTGCTGCAAGTAGCAAAAGTGCTTGGCGAGGATATGAATATTTTACAGAGAATAAGGTTCAACTCGTCAAAAAAATTGATAGCACGCACGTTTACGGTGAAGTTGCAGGTAGCGAGCCTGATCCTTATATTGTAACGATTGATCTTGAACACCCAAAAAGGTCTGATTGTAGCTGTCCTTTTTCAAACGGATTCAAGGTGTGCAAGCATATGGTGGCAGTATATTTTGCCGCCTTTCCGGAAGAGGCGATCAAGTTCAAAGCTGCCGTTGATCAAGCAATAGAGGAAGAAGAAAAATATCGTGAGGAATTACCGCGAAGAATAGAAAACTATGTCAATCGACTAAATAAAGCTGAATTGCGGGACCTGGTGTTAAATCTTATATACGAATTACCCGAATGGGAATTTGATCGTTTTGTAAGCGAACATATTGACTGAAAACAAAATCTTATTGACGATTGAAAGAATTCGCGAGGGCTGCTTACTTTGTGAGGGAAAGAAATCTGCTCACCACCGCAGAGATTTTGCCTTGTGTAGCAAGCATCTCTGGGAATAAACGCTTTATCTGGAAAAGCTTTGAGGAGATCAATTCCTCCTACGCCATCCCCACCGCCCTGCAAAAAATCAAGCAAAAAGCAAAAGAGAAAGCTAACTGAGCGTTGGCTTTTCTCTTTTTCGGGTGTTTTCACCGCTTATTTTGAGCGGGATCGAAGGGCGGCATATTCTCATAGGGCTTTCGCAAGGGATCCCAAATGGCATCGGGATCAAAGAGGTAGGAGTATTCTCTCTGATAAATGGGAAAGCCCATTTTGTAAAAGTAGAGGACCTCACCGGTAATTGCTTTGCGGTCAGTGAAAATGCCGTTGTCATCAGGTTCATTTGTCAGAAAACGGATGGCACCGCAGCCGAAAAAGACTTTGAATCCGCTGTCGAAAAGAAACTTGTGATCCGCATTTTCACGCAGGGAAACGGAACCGGAGGTGTGAGCGCCGTAGGGCCAACAGAAAAGGCCGGTCTTTCCCACGATGGCACCCACCTCCTCCAGCCATCTGGTGGTGTCCTGGCGTACCTTCTCGGAGGAGAGGGAAGGCATTCTTCTGTGGGCGTAGCTGTGAGAACCGAAGGTCCAGCCTTCCTCGCGCAAGGCTTCCACCACGGGCTTGACTGATCGAATCTCCTTTTGCCGATCCAGCCCCAGCGCCGCTTCTTTATCGTCAACCGGTACCGTTTGCGAGCGATACCCGCAAATTCCGTCAAATCCGGTGAAGAATAAGGTTCCTCTTCCTCCGCGGAAGGTGAAATCCGGATGCTCCCGAACGAATGCATTTATGATCGGGAAAATCTCATTGTCGTAAGAAACCACCTCTTTGCCGTCTGTATGGCGGCTCCAGGTGCAGATCCTGCCGGAGTCGTCGCGGATCAGCTTATCTACCATTCCGCGATTGTCCTTGCGCGAATCGTAAGTTACGTCGTCGAAGGTGAGGAGAAGGGGCTTTTTGCCCTTGGGAAGATCAAGCACCTTTACGGGAGCGTCATTTTTCTCATCGTAGAAATAATTGGCGTCTACGATGTTGTACCCCTTTTCATAGA
>JAZPZL010000238.1:0-8622 GCA_045544655.1 Eubacteriales bacterium | reverse complement strand
TGTTACCTTACATCGGTATTGTTCTTTGCCTCTTAGGTTCTGCATTCTTCTCGGGTACCGAGATCGCCTATACCTCTCTGAGCAAAATGAAGCTGAAGAAGGAGAGCGAAAATCCTTCTTCCCCCATCTGGAAACTGATTTCCTTCATCTATAACCATTACGACAATGCTCTTTCCACCGTACTTATCGGTAATAATCTGGTAAATATCGGTGCGACCGTCATTATGACCTTTATCGCCATTGACATCGGTAAGGGATTGCATATGACGCCTGAGCAGGTTTCTCCCATCGTTACGGTGGTGATGACCGTCATCATCCTGATCGTGGGTGAGATCACCCCCAAAATGATCGCCCGCAGAGCTACCGAAGGCTTTGCCAAAATGGCGGCTTATCCCGTTATTGTTCTGATGATCGTTTTCTTCCCCCTGGTTTGGGTCAGCTCTATGCTTGTAAAGGGGCTGAATTATATTTTCCGCAAGCGTGACGGTCAGGAAGTGACCGTGACCGAGGAGGAGCTGGAAAATATTCTCGATACCGCCGAGGAAGAGGGCGTTATGGAGGAAACCGATACGGAGCTTCTCCAGTCTGCGCTGGAGTTCACCGATCTGGATGCTTCCGATATTCTTACGCCCCGAATCGACGTGGTCGGCTTTGAGATCAGCGAAAGCACCGAGAATATTCTGCAAACCATTTCCGAGACCCAGTTCTCCCGTTTCCCCGTATACGAAGGAACGGTAGACCACGTGGTGGGCATCCTCGTTGCCAAGCACCTTCTGAAGGAATTGGTGGAAAATCCCGATCTGAATTGGAAGGATCTGATTCTGGAGCCCGTCTTTATTCATAAGGGAATGCACTTGCACGATATTATGAATGAATTCCGTCGCCACCGTACCCATATGGCCATCGTTTCCGATGAATACGGCGGAATTATGGGTATCGTTACCATGGAAGACGTTTTGGAGCAGCTCGTTGGTGAGATCTGGGACGAGAATGACGATATCGTCAACGAATTCCAGAAGCTAGATGAAAACCGCTTTGAGTGTGCCGGCGAATTGAACCTCTCCGAATTTTTGGATGAAATGGACCTGGATGAGGATGAGCTGGAAACCGATTGCGCCACCGTGGGCGGCTGGGCAACCGAAATGATCGGCGCAATGCCTTGTGCCTTTGATTCCTTTGATTACAAGAATCTGACGATCATGGTAAAAGAAGCAGACGACCACCACCGCATCCTCCGCCTTCTCATTTTGGTTCACCGCTTTACCAAAGACGACCTCCCCGATGAAGACTAAAACCAAAGACCGAAAGCCAAAAGCTTTCGGTCTTTTTTCTCCCTCCCAACTATGCGTAGGGGAGGCAATCTGCCTCCCGCCAAGCAGCGCAGAGTGCTTTGAAGAGAAAGGCAGAATTCGCTGGCTCAAACTCCGATCCATTTTAAGCAAAAGAAAAAGACCCTCTTGGGAAGGGAGCTTCTATCCAAGACTCGCCGATGGCAAGCGAAAGAAATTCAACGTATACGCAAAGACGAGAGAAGAATGCGAGGAAGCACTTGCCAAGATGATAGCCGAAAAGAAAGCGGAGATTGCAGCCGAAAAGGCAAAAATGAAAACAGCATAAACGCACAGAGGGCTGACCGAAGCAAACGGTCAGCCCTCAAAAAAATGCGGTGCAGTAGACAAAGAAAAAGGGAATTTATTAGTTTTGCGTCAGCAATAATTGAATGAACTGAATTCTTTGAGTAATATTTATGGGCTGTACTCCGTGGCGATTACTTTTACTTGTGCGTTTTTGAATGTTTTCAATTGCTTTATCGCATGCAGTAGAAAGATCGGCGTGGTTTGCTACACATTTCTTAATAAAATCGAGATCTTCTTCATCACTATTAGAAAGATAGAAACTTAAACTTGTCGTATTATAATGAATAAGAAGAGGTTTAATATCAGCCAAACCAACCTTGCCTTCTATATCATTAACGAGGCAAAGATCTTTAAATAACTCCGGTTCGCTTAAAATGCCGTACATCCAATATCCATCAGACCCGTCATAGAACATACCACCAGTGGGATCTCCACAATCAAAATTATAAGTCAACTTTATTTTTTCGCAAGCACCTCTGATCACATCCGGCACATCCACGCGAGCTTTGTCAAGTTTCTTTAAACAGATTGCTGCATCACGTGCCATATAGTATTTATCCCAGCCATCGCGAGTTTCCCCATCATCCGATGCTCGAGAAGTAAAATAGCCAGCGGGTCCTCCGTTTTCCATGATTTTAAATAGTACTGGCGCAAAACGGCCGGACTTCATTATTTTTCGTAATAGAAATAGAGAGATTTGCATACTTCTGTGAGAGTATCTGCTTACCATATAATTTCGAGGAAAAGTAACTATTTCTTCTAACTTTATTTTCAGATCGTCTATCGGATAATACGAAGGGAGCAGATCTACCCACTGCCACAACTCGAAATACTTATAATATTCCGTATAATTGCGGAAGTCAATGTTCTTTTTTCTTTCTTCTGTATCAAAGGATTTCAGCAGTATTGCCTTCGCTTTATCGTATTCCTCGCCAAGAATTAGCCATTTAATATAGTTGTTGCTTGCATACGATCTTAACGCTCGGTCGTTTAGCCTTTTCCGTTCTATTGCTTCATTTTCAGCTCGTTTCATCTCAAGCTCTTTTTGTAATTCTTTCAGTTGAGCCTCTGAAACTGTGTTGGGGTTAATGGATTGAAGTTTTTTAAGTAACGTCCTTTCATCATCCGTTAGAGATGGGGTCTTTTCCTCTTGGGACAAAAACGCTTCTGACCACCGTGCAAGATGAAAATATCCGTGTGTAGCATCAACAAAAAACTCACCCGCAGATTGAGAATTTGTTAACCAATCCTTAATGCTCTGGTGCACGAGTTTGACCGTCTTGAATTTATAAGCGTTTCCAGATCCGCAAGTCGATTCGGCATTGGTTACAAGACTCTTTACATTAAGGCGAAGCTCCCACAAACCATACCGATCAAGCCCCAGACTTTCGGTGATGACCTCCTCAGGCACGTCATCTTCCAAACAAAGCAGTTCCAAAAATGGACGCATCTCTTTGAAACTTTCTTTCGTATCAAAAATTCTCTTAAAAAATGAATAATAAAAGCTGTGAAGTCCCGTGGGTACCGTTTTTGCATCGTCAAGAGACATATTGCCGTTATCCACAGCATCGCAAAATGTCACTGCATACATAAAGCTTCCTTCACTTTTATCCGCAAGCTTGCAAACAGTATCACTATCAATGCTCAAATCTAACCGATACGTCAAGTATTCCTTTATATCACGATAATTGCTCTCTAAAGACTTGTCCAGCATGACTGTGATGGCACCCTTGAATCGCGTGGCTGTGATGGTATCATATCTTGATGTAAATAACACTTTGATCCAATTCGGCATCTGTGTCGCTTTACGTATTAGAATGTCTGCTATTTCACCCGATGCTTCGTCCAAGCCGTCAAGCACTATCATTCCCGTTCCGCGATTTCCGTCAATACAACATTGCAAGGGATTCAAAATAATATGATCAAACAGAGCGGCACCGTGATATTGCTCAAGCTTCTTTTTTTCATCATCGTTTCCATAAAGATTGCAAAGCATTCTACGATAGTCGGATAACGTCGCCGACAACTTGAAAGCCAAATGCTTTATGACCGCATCTGCAGAATGAAATTCTGAATGGTCCCATTCAAAAAACAGTGCTGCCAAAACATCTGGATTGAACTGCGCCAGATTTGCAGAAAAAGCACTTTTTCCGGCTCCGGGTACACCGTATATCATAAAAGGTTCCCGAGACGGAGAGGCGAGCCATTGATTTACATTCTCCATAAGCCAATCTCTGCCAACAAAGGCTTGCTTTAGAAGCCTCTGTTCCTTGGAGGTGTTGTTACTCACCCCTAATTTGCCGCTTAAAAATTCTAATTCCTCATTGAATTTGACCGCCTCGTCGCTGTTCAGCGTTTCCACAAGGAGAGCCATTTTTTGTTCGAAGTAATTATCCCAATCCTCATCGGAAACGCTGTCCCAGTTGCTCATATCGATCCACTGTGTATTGCGCACAATATTGGGAGGTTCGACCTCAGATTCACTCTCCAAAAGCACTGTCTTTATATGTGCGTGCTTTAGGCAGACCGCAATTTTTAACTCGTCCAGACACACTCCAGGATTGCGCACGGAATGCTTGGACAGAAACGATATCACTCCGTTACTTCCGATAAGACCGTTGGTGATCCTCTCACGCCAATCCTTACCTGCAGGAATCTCGCTACTATCGATCCAAACGTCATAGCCCTTATCTACAAGGTACTCCTTGATCTTTTTAACGACACTTGCGTTTTTATCGTGTCCGTAGCTAAGAAATACGCGCATTCCTTTAGTAATTGAAGGGGTGTCAAACCCTTTTTCGCAATCCTCACAGTAATATTTGCTTCGTTTTTTACTAAAAAATATGTTTTCCGATGCACAATAAGGACAAATTTGCATAATTGCCTCCGAACTTATTTATTATCTATATACACAAAATTATATCATGAAATCTTTACTTTATCAAGCAGAATCGGAATCTAAAACTATATTAAAAAAGAAACAGCAGTTTGACAAATCGTATCAAACCGCTGTTTCTTGGTTGGTCGAGATGACAGGATTCGAACCTGCGACTTCTGCGTCCCGAACGCAGCGCTCTACCAAACTGAGCCACATCTCGATAAGTATTGATTTTTTTAGAAACTGAGCCACATCTCGATGGAATGGAAAGTTAGCCTAACTATTATATCATTTTTTTGCCTTTTGTCAAGGGAAACGGTTGATTAACTTTATGTAAGATAGAAAGGAATTTCACAGATCATCTTGAAAAGTGTAGGTTTTTTTGGTAGAATGGGATGAAAAGAATATTTCGTTTTGAAACGGGAAAAGAAAGGGTTTTATATTTGTGAAAAAAAAGGAATTGGTAAAGCGATATACGCTTTTTATTTTTTGTTTGTTTTTTATCGGGCTTGGGATCGCTTTTGCAAAGCATAGCAATCTGGGGATCTCCCCCATTTCGTCGGTGGCAAACGTTTTGAGCATAAGGTTTCCTTTTCTGACATTGGGAAACTGCCTGACGGCGATGAACTGCGTATTTATCCTTTTGCAGATCTTGGTTTTGCGAAAGGAATTTAAGCTGCATCAGCTGCTCCAATTGCCTCTTTCCTTTATATTTGGCTTTTTTACCGATCTGGGAATGCTTTTCGTAACGCTTTTTCCCAATGATTTCTACCCGATCCGCCTTTTGCTTGTGCTTTTGGGTGCGCTCGTGCTCGGCTTTGGAATTGCGCTGGGGGTGATCGCAAACGTGATGCTCAATTCCCCCGAGGCGTTCGTGAAAGCGGTAGCCGATACTACGAAAAAGGAATTCGGCTTTTTGAAGATCGCCCTGGACGTGGTGATGGTGTTGATCGCCATTGTCCTTTCTCTGATCTTTTTCGGAAGGATCGAGGGCATCCGCGAAGGCACGGTGATCACCGCTCTTCTGGTAGGGCTTTTCGTGAAATTTTTCCGCCAGCTTTTACAAAAACCACTGGGAGGTTTTATGAAAAAATGAGGATCGTTTACGATAGTAGCATAACCTGTGACTCCTCCTGCGGGGGGCTTCGCATTCAATATCCCGTAAGGGACGGCTTTGTGGAATATACCTTCGTTCATTCTGCGGTTCCCGAAAAGAACTGTGATATTTGGCGAATGAGCGTGGTCAATGCCCTTGATGCCAAGGGTGATCTTTTGCACGCCTTGACCAAGGGACACGCGGAATGGGAAATGGCGATCCGCCTGAAGGATCGTCCGGATTTTATCGGCGGCTATAACCACGGTGACGAAAGGGGAAAGGCTCCCGTTTTTCTCCTGGATGGAGAAGAGATCGCTCCCGAGGCGCTTACCGATTGGCGGGAATTTGCAAGGCTGGAAATTGCCGTGGAATCCACGGGCTTCGATCCCGCAGAGCCTTCCGAGGAAGTGCTTTCCCATTGCAAAAGCTACGTTTACGATGAGGATGGGGTGCATTTGTCCCAAAGAGTTATCTGGAAAAAGGACGGGGTTCTGGATCCGAAGTTTAAAAGCTTTCTGGCGATGATGCCTCCCATGAAGCATCGTCCCAAAAATGAGGATCGGATCATAACCGATTCCTTTTCCTTTGGCGGGGAAGTCGCTCCCATTACCAAGCTTCCTTTGGAGAATCGTGAGACCCGTCGGATCACGGTAGCAGGGGAGGAAAGCGGCTACGTCTTTACCATGTCCGTGGAAAACTATGATCCCGTCTATCCCAATTCCTACCTCGGGCTTTTGACCGATAACGGGAATATGAATTACAACAAGATGTATATTGCATTTGCGGGTGGGAATCCGGACGAGATCCCTGCCGGTACGGTGTGGAACGCTACGACTCATTACAGGATCGAAAAGTAAGATTTCTGATAAACTCGGTAAAATATTGATAGATTTATAGTAATTTTTATAATACAATGGTACCAATGAAAAATCGTTGGAGGTATATTGTGGAAAAGAAACAACCGAAACGCCTGATCAACTGGTGGCTTACCTGGGAGGATCTGAATTGGCCCAGCGTGGATATGATGGATAAGATCCGCCGCCGCGCCGAGGCTGCCGCCAAGGCAAACGTGACGACAGCGGTGCTGTTTGGATGCCATTTCCGATGGGATTATTTGCCCTATTTTACCTTGCTTCACGACCATATCGCCACCACCTGCCGGGAGCTTCACAAATATGGAATTGAGCTGTACGACCGACATTCCATCAATCTGATCCATCGCTACGATACGGTGGATCAAATGCGCCACGTGATGCTTCACAGTGGACCCCATATTCCTTTTTCTCCTTCCCGCGAGGCGGCATCTTCCTGGGAATATAAGGGGAAAAGGCTCAACGATTGGCGAATGCTGGACGTGCGAAGCGGAAATGCTCTGTATTATCCCCAATACGCCTCCGAGGGCTTTTGCTATCGCAATCCGGATTTTATCGAGGCGTACTGCGACTATGCCAAAAGGCTTGTGGCGGATACGGGGATCGACGGACTTGCAGCGGAGGATCCCGTCCACTATATGCATATGAATTCCTGCGGCTGTGAGCATTGCCGCGGGGAGCTGAAAAAGCGCACGGGTGTGGATCTTCCTCCCGTGGAGGACCGCAGCTTTTGGGGCAACTGGGAAAATCCTGCCTGGCGGGAGTGGATCGAGCTGCGTTATGAATCGGGCAAGGAATTTTTCCAGAAGCTGATGCCCGCTCTCCCTGAGGGCTTTACCGTGACTACCTGCGGCTCCAATTCTGCGGCGGCGACGACCACTGCCTCCGCATCCGACGCCTCCCGCTTCGTGGCAGGGGGAAGCAATTACGTTCATATGGAGCTCTCCGGCAATACCCCGCCTTATAAAAACGACCCCGTCACCGTCAACCGTCCTCTTTCAGGCGTTGCCGTCGGCTTTTCTCATCACCAGGCAGTAGCGCGGGAAAACGGGATCCGCTCCTTTTCCACCGGCTACGGCTTCACCGAGCCTTCCGCCAATATCATTTGGGCGGTGAACAAGCTCTTGGATACCGATTGCTGCTTTTCCACCTTGAAAGCCCGTCTGGGACTTCCCGATCATATGCTGAAAAAGCTTCCCGAGGAGCCGGAGGTGGTAGAGAAGGTATATACCTTTGAAAAGGACCATCCCGAGCTGTTCTGCGGAGAGCAGGTGGCGCAGGTGGGCGTGTATTTTTCTTACGAGACCCGAAACAATACCTTCTTCGGCAGCTTCAATAAGGGCTATTACTCCGATTATTCCTCCGCCCTCAAGACCCTTTTTTCCGCGGGGATCAGCGCCCATACCCTTTTGCATTTGCCCACGGATGCAAAAACCTATCCCGTGATCGTTTTGGCAAGCGTGGCGCAGATGACTGAGGAGGAAAGGAAAGCGGTGTCTGCCTATCTTTCCGTAGGGGGCAAGGTTATTGTATGCGGTCCCTGTGATACGAAGCTGTGCAAAAATTCCTGGAAGCTTCCCACTCATCCTGAGATCGGGGAACCCGAGAGTTTTTTTGCTACCATTGCAAACGGTGTCTGGATCAAGCCGCCTGCATGGGTCACCGAAACCGTCCTTCCGAAAAGCAGTGAGAAAAATGAATGGAACGAGGTGAAGGAGGGCTTGTACTACAATCCCCACCGTCTGAGGGATCAGGAGATCGGCGAGAGTTTTCTTGAGCTTGTGAAGCGTTTTGCCGCAAAGCTCCCCTTTGAGACCTTGGACTGCACGGGATATCTGACCGGTCTTTTTGAAACGGACGACGGTTATCTGATGCATTTTCTTGCTGCAGATTACGATACGGATATTGACCATAAGCTGGACGAAATGCGTTTCCACCGCAGTCGCGTCAATTACGTGAATCGGGTAACGCCCATCGGCATTACGAGAAACCTTGTGTTCGCCACCGACCGCGTTCCCGAAATATTCATTCCCTTTGACGGAGGCGAGGCGACCGTTACACGGGAGGGAGATACCTGCACCGTTCACCTTCCCCCGCATACCTCTTATCTGATTGCAAAATTCCCGAAATAATGCAACG
>JAZPZL010000237.1:0-2167 GCA_045544655.1 Eubacteriales bacterium | reverse complement strand
GCAGGAAACAGCTTCCTTGATTGCCTTTACAAGAGAAAAAGCATCATAGGGGAGAAGCAGGTTTGCCATATCCTTGATACAGATCACGTCAGCGCCCATTTCTTCAATTTTCTTTGCAAGAGTAACGAAGTATTCCTGGTTGTGTACGGGGCTTGTGGTGTAGCTGATCGCAACCTCACAGATGCCACCGTAATTCTTTACGGAATCAACTGCCTGCTTCATGTTTCTGGTATCGTTAAGAGCGTCGAAAACGCGCACTACGTCGATACCGTTTTCAATAGACTTTCTTACAAAAGCATCAACTACGTCGTCTGCATAATGCTTATAACCGAGGATGTTCTGACCACGGAAGAGCATCTGCAGCTTGGTGTTGGGAAGAGCCTTCTTTAAGGTGCGAAGTCTTTCCCAGGGATCTTCATTCAAAAATCTCATACAAGCGTCGAAGGTTGCGCCACCCCAACACTCCAGAGACCAATAACCAACCTTATCCAGGATCTCACAAGCAGGGAGCATATCCTCCAGCTTCATTCTGGTAGCGGCTTGAGACTGATGTGCATCGCGAAGGATGGTATCAGTAATAAACAGTTTCTTTTCTGACATAATTATCTCCTTATATTAACCAAAGAGTGCGATCAAAACACCTGCTGCAATGGCAGAGCCGATCACGCCGGCAACGTTGGGACCCATAGCGTGCATCAAAAGGAAGTTGGAAGGATTCTCCTTCTGACCAACCGCCTGAGAAACGCGCGCAGCCATAGGAACGGCAGAAACGCCGGCAGAGCCGATCAGAGGATTGATCTTTTTGCCCTTAGGCAGGAACAGGTTCATAAATTTCGCAAGCAATACGCCGCCGGCTGTACCGAAGCTAAAGGCAACGATACCCAATGCGAGAATGAAGATCGTCTTCAAGCTCAGGAAGGTTTCTGCAGTTGCTGTTGCGCCTACGGAAATTCCGAGGAAGATGGTAACGATATTCATAAGTTCATTCTGAGCAGCCTTGGAAATTCTGTCAACCACGCCGCTTTCTCTCATCAGGTTACCGAGCATCAAGCATCCGACCAGGGGCCCGGCGGAAGGCACGAGCAGAGTAACGAATACGGTAACAGCGATGGGGAAGAGGATCTTTTCAACCTTGCCAACGGGGCGAAGGTTCTTCATTACGATGCTTCTTTCCTTCTTGGTGGTAAGAAGCTTCATAATGGGAGGCTGGATAAAGGGAACAAGAGCCATATAGGAATATGCGGCAACGGCGATAGGACCAAGCAAATGAGGTGCAAGCTTCGAGGTTACGAAGATCGCAGTAGGACCGTCTGCACCGCCGATGATTCCGATGGAGCTTGCTTCCAGAGGGGTAAAGCCTAAAAGCTCAGATGCGCCGAAGTAAGTAATAAAGATACCCATCTGAGCTGCAGCGCCCAAAAGAAGGCTTTTCGGATTTGCGATCAAGGGTCCAAAATCGGTCATTGCACCGATTCCGAGGAAAATCAGACAAGGGTAAATCCCCAGCTTGATTCCAAGATAGAGATAGTCCAAAAGACCGGCTCCGATCGTTGAGAACATATCCCAATGAACGTGACCGCCTTCAAACAGCTCGGGATGGTACATTCCCGCACCGGGAAGATTGGTCAACAGCATACCGAAAGCAATGGGAAGAAGGAGCAAGGGCTCGAAATTCTTAACAATGGCAAGATAGATCAAAACGAAAGAAATAGCAAACATTACGAGAACCTTCCAGTTCTCACCGATCATGGAAAATCCGCTTTGCTTCAGGAAATTCACGATCACGTCAAGCTTGGAAAGTGCTTTTTCTTCCTTCAAAATATCCTTAAATTCCGCCTGACCGACGTTCTTCTCGTTATAGGTTGCACCGGCGTACACAGTTTCACCGTCGTAGGGAAACAGAACGATCATATCAAGTTGTGCATGAGGATTCTTGCAGGTGGTCAAATCAAGCAACATCGTTGCGGTACCGAGAGGAGCAATGGAGTTCAACAAGCCACCGTAAAGAACGGTACCGGAACTATCCTGCATAAATGCACAATTCTCATTAAATTTCAAATCTTCGCTCTCGCTGAATACGAAACACTGAACGTTGGAGAAGGGAGTTTTTGTCAAATTCTGCAAAGTAATTGACAAGGTAAACTTCCCGTCTTCTTCCAGTACGACT
>JAZPZL010000236.1:0-11963 GCA_045544655.1 Eubacteriales bacterium | reverse complement strand
GCGTGCCGCTCTATCAGATGCTGGGCGGTAAGTTCCGTGACGAGGTCCGCGTGTACTGTGACACCGATGTGGATGGAAAACACACCGGCCACGACATGGGACTTGCATTAAAGAAGAGAATGGAAATGGGCTTTACCTTCTTGAAGATGGACTTGGGCATCGGTCTTTTGCTGGATGAGCCCGGAACGCTCAATGCGCCCCTTGGCTTTATTGAGGATATGAAGAAGTACGCTTCCCACATTCTCAATGTACAGGGCGGCTCTGTGACTGCGGATATGGTGCGCCACCAGAAAAGCTATTCCATTGTAACCACCGCACACCCCCACACTGGCATCCATCTGACCGAAAAGGGCCTGGATTATCTGGAAAACTACATCCGTGAGGTTCGTGAGGTCATCGGCTATGAAGTACCGCTTGCCATTGACCACTTCGGTCATATTTGCGTTGAGGATTGCATTCGCTTTGCCCGGAGAATGGAGCCCTATAATCTAGCGTGGATCGAGGATATGGTGCCCTGGATGTACACGGATCAGTATGTGCGTCTGCGCAATTCCACCACGATCCCTGTCTGTACCGGCGAGGATATTTACCTGAAGGAGGGCTTTGAGACCCTTATTAAGGCAGGTGGTGTATCCGTGATCCACCCGGACATCCTCACCTGCGGCGGCGCGCTGGAGCTGAAGAAAATCGCCGACATTGCCGACGAACACGGTGTTGCCACTGCCATCCATATGGCAGAAAGTCCGGTTGCGTGCCTTGCGGCTGTTCATACGGCTGCTGCCATGCACAATGTGCTGGCACTGGAATTCCACTCCGTGGATGTGCCCTGGTGGGCGGATATGGTCACCGGGATCGATAACCCCATTTTCAAAAACGGCTTCATCAAGGTGCCCGAAAAGCCGGGCCTTGGCTTTGACGATTTGAACGAAGAAGTGCTGCGCGCGCACATCAATCCCAACATTCCCGGCTATTTCGAACCCACCGACGAATGGAATAAAGAATTTTCTAATGACAGAATTTGGAGTTGATGTATATGAAAAACAAAGCCCCCGATTGGTTTAAAAAATCCGCGGTTTATCAAATCAATCCCCGCACTTTCTGCGAGGAAGGAACTATTCAGGCGGTAACGAAGCAACTGCCCGTTTTGGCGGAGCTGGGATTTAAAATCATGTATTTGTGTCCCATTTTCCAGGAAGACGATTCCGAAGACCGGCAGAATTGGAGCACACGGCAGAAAGCTTCCCAAACCGGAAATCCAAAGAACCCCTACCGGATGAACGATTATTTTCAGGTCGACAGCGAATACGGCACGATGGACGATCTGCGGGAATTCGTACAGAAATCCCACGGCCTCGGTATGCGTGTGATCCTGGATCTGGTATATCTGCATATCGGTCCCAATGCGGGCATTCTAAAAAGTTTTCCGGACTTCGCGGCAAAAAATGAAGATGGTACCGTGAAATGCACACGGTGGAATTTCCCGTATCTAAATTACGAAAGCCAGGGGCTGCGGGAGTATCTTTGGAGCAATATGACCTATTATATCGGTGCCATCGGCGTTGATGGTTTCCGGTGTGATGTGGGTGATGAAGTTCCGCTGGATTTCTGGAAGGAAGGCATTCGCCGGGTACGGGCGATCAAACCGGACGCGGTGATGATCAACGAGGGCAAAAAGGCAGAGCACCTTTCTGTATTTGACGCCAACTACGGGTTCTACTGGCACAATTGCCTGTTTGATCTCCTGACCGGCGCTATGACAGCTAAGGGCGTTATGGAAAAGCATGCCTACTATAAGGATCTGTATCCGGCAGGAGGGATCGTGCTCCGGGATATGGATAACCACGACACTGTTACCGACTGGCCTTACAGAATCGAGGAGCATTTCGGCAATGCCTGCATGGAGCTGATCCTGGCTATGAACTATACAATTGACGGTGTGCCCATGGTCTACTGCGGAAATGAACTGGCTGATCAGTCAAAACTCAGCATGTTCGCCAACCGCTTCTATCCCGGAGTCTTCGCATGCACGGATCGGAATGCCACAGGAGAGCCGGTCGCCAGAAGAAAAGAAATTATAAAGAAGCTGAACGCTTTGAAAGCGGAAGTGCCCGCTTTGGCTGACGGGGAGACTGAATGGATCCCCCAGGAACACACTTCCGTGCTGGCCTTTATGCGAGTCGGCAAGAATGAGCGGATCTTCTTCGCCGGTAATTTCTCCGGAGACGCCGGACAGATCCAAGTGGATGGTGGGGAAGTTCTTCTTTCCAGCAATTCCGTTATAGAAAATGGCGCTGTGCGTTTTTCCGCCTACGGATATGTGATCATGAGAAAATGCGGTGCCTGCAACCACACGGATCTGGAGCAATGATACGCCTATGGATATCAAAGAGTTTTGCGGTGAGGGGTATGCCCCGGTCGTTTCGTATAACGGTTGGCGTGTGGCGATCGCAAATTATTGCGATCGGCTACGTGAAGAAAACATTATTCGTGTAGAGCGGCATTTGGAAACAGACGAAGTGTTTCTTTTGCTTTCCGGGGAAGCGGTGCTGCATATCGGCAAAGCGTTAACACCGTATCCGTTAGAGACAGGAAAGATTTATACGGTTAAACGCGGGGAATGGCACTGTATTACTATGAAACCCGGCGCAAAGGTTGCGATTGTGGAAAATGATGACACCTCAAGCGTTAATACCGAAAACTATTTTTTTGAGAAGGGATAAACTATGAATTATAATGACAGAGAAAAAATAATTGCCCTGACCCCCTTGTGGAAGGGAGAAAGAATGCCGGACGGCAGACCTAAGGTAGCGGACAAGTATTTGGATGCCCTTTACGGAATGACCCTGGAAGAAGTGTGGAAGCCCATTTTTGTGCTGGGCTATGAGCATCAGTTTGTAGGCGGCGGTGAGCATCCTTTGCACACCCTTCACGATGACGGCAGAAAGCTGGTAGGCCGTGCGGTTACTTGTACTTATTGTCCTACTCGCCCCGATTTGCACGATGTTCAGTTTGGCAGAGGTGCTGAAGATGGTCTACAAGGCAACTATAATCAGTGGGTCATCGACAGCCTGCAGGAGCGGGATGTGGTGGTCTGCGATATGTATGACAAGATCTACAAAGGAACATTTTTAGGCGGAAATTTGACCACCGCCTTGCAAAACCGTACGAAAAACGGCGGCGCTGTCATTTGGGGTGGAATCCGTGATGTGGAACAGATGAAAAAAGTGCCCGATGTCCAGGTCTACTACAGAGGTATTGACCCCACCCCCATCCGGGAATTCGTGATGAAGGACTGGAATGATATTACCAACTTCGGCGGTGCGGTATGTCTGCCCGGTGATGTGGTATTTGGTGCCGGTGGCGGTGTGCTGTTTATCCCCTCTCATTTGGTGGCAGATGTGGTAGAGGGCGCTGCCAAGACCCATGTAAAGGACGATTTTGGCTTTGAGATGATCGGACAGGGCAAATTCACCACTGCACAAATCGACCGCAACACCTGGACAGAAGAAATGCTGGATATGCTGCTTGATTGGATCAAGAACGACCCCAGAGGTGAAGCCTACCGGGATCTGGACTGGAGCAAGGAATATGACCTTGCCCGTAACGGCGATCCCAACGACACCCAGACTGCGCTGTAACGAGGTACATATATGAAAACAGCTTTTATCACCGGTTCTGCCAGAGGCATTGGCAGAGCCATCGCCATCCGGCTTGCCAAGGACGGTTATCAGGTGATTATTCACGGCGTTTCGGAAAGTGCCAACGCCCGGAAAACCAAGCAGATCATAGAAGAAAACGGCGGTACTGCACAGGTTATGGCCTGCGATCTGACCAACACAGAGAAAGTAAGCGCATTTTGTAAAAGCCTGCCCCCCATCGATGTGATTGTCCTGAACGCCTCCTTGCAGTATCGTACTCCCTGGCAGGAAATCTCGGTGGAGGCTTGCCGGGAACAGCTGAATTGCAATTTTGTATCCGGGATGCTGCTGATCCAGGCGGTGGCGGACCATATGAAGAAAAGCAGGTGGGGCAGGATCATCACCGTCGGCTCTGTCCAGGAGGCAAAGCCTCACCCGGATATGCTTGTTTATGCTGCGTCAAAAGCAGCGCAAACCAATATGATGCGGTCCCTCAGCCTGCAGCTGGCAAAGGACGGTATTACCGTTAACAATGTTGCCCCCGGCGTGATCTACACCGACCGGAATTTGGAAGCGCTTTCAGATCCCGTGTACACAAAAAAGGTGACAGACAGCATTCCCGCAGGGTTTTACGGCGTACCGGAGGATATTTCCGAACTGGTAGCACTGCTTTGCTCCGATGCAGGCAGATACATTACAGGGCAAAATATCTTTGTGGACGGAGGTAAGAGTGTACTATGAAAATACGGTTTTTAGGACAGAGCGACTATGTGATCCGCACAGAAAAAACGCAGCTCATCATCGACCCTTATTTGTCCGACAGCGTCAACCGCGTGGCAGGCAGACCCCGCGTGTTACCGATCCCCATACTGCCCCGGGACATCTGCTGCGATGCCATCATTTGCACCCACGACCATTTGGATCATTTGGATCCCGATACCGTTGCACAGATCCCCAAGGGTCAGCTTTTCATTACCACAAACGAAGGGAAAGCCCATCTGGAGAGCCTGGGGCAACCCAATGTCAAAGCGCTTCTTGTGGGTGACAGCATAACCGTTGGTGACTGTAAGCTCACAGCGGTTTTTGCCGACCATACAGCGGAGGCCTTTGGGCTGATCGTGGAGGGTGAAGGAAAGACCCTCTATTTCAGCGGTGATACCCTTTATCACGAAAAGCTTTTTGACATTGCCGGGTATCATCCGGACCTTGCGTTCATCTGTATCAACGGCAGGCTGGGGAACATGAACGCACAAGAGGCTGTGCAATTGGCAAATATCATCGGTGCCAAGGTAAGTATCCCGAATCACTATGATATGTTTGCATCCAACAGTGAGGATCCACGGGCATTTACGGACTTTGTCCCACAAAGCCGGGTGCTGGAATTTAACACAGAATACCACATATCGGATATTTTAGCGGAGGTGTAATAACAATGTGTGATCGCAAAAATGTTTTGGAAGAGTTTGAACTGTAAAAGGAATTTATGCAGGAAACGGTGCTGCCCAACATAGAAAAGTACCGCAAGGGCGACTGCGTTGTGACGGTCTGCGATGCAGCCGGCAAGCCGATGCCCTATACGAAGGTACAGGTAAAGCAGACGGCCCATGCGTTTCGGTTTGGTGCCAATCTTTTCATGCAGGACGTATAAAAGGAGAGTGAAATTATGATTAATTACGCGCATAGGGGAGCCAGTGAATACGCTCCCGAAAACACCCTGTCCTCTTTCTATCTGGGACTGATGCAGGGCGCGAACGGCTTGGAAACGGACGTACAGAAGTCCCGCGACGGGGTACTCGTTTTGTTTCACGACCAAACCCTTGACCGTGTTACCGACCATACGGGAAAGGTTTCCGATTATACCTGGGAAGAACTGCAGCGGGTCAAGGTGTACGGAAACTGCACCACGGGATTTTACGATCGTATGATCTCCTTCCGCGAGTTTTTGGAAAAGTTCGCTTCTCGCGAAATACAATTTGCCATTGAGCTGAAGGGGGAGAACGTGGAGAGGGAAACGCTGGAGCTTTCCCGGGAATTCGGCATCATGGAGAGGACCACTTTCACCAGCTTCAACTACGAATATCTTGCTACCGCAAAGAGGATTTGCCCTAACGCGCGTGTCGGTTGGATCGTTTCCGAGGTGACGGACGAGGTTATTGAAAAGCTTCATGCCATCGGCGCGGAGGAAATCGTTCCCAAAGCAAATCCCCTCACCGACGAGCAGGTAAAGACCTGCCGAGAGGCAGGGCTTGGTGTCAGAGGCTGCTGCGTTCATACCCTTGCCCTGATGCGGAAAATGTGTGAAATGGGCGTAGATGGAATGACGGTGAATTTCCCCGACAGACTCTGCGAATACCTGACGTTTGTCAAATAGTAAAAAGCACCCTCACGGGTGCTTTTTCTAAATTCTGTTCGCTCGTCCACGGGCGATTCGTGAATCACCCCTACAATATACCCGCAACCAAATGTAGAACAAAAAGGTTTTCCACAAACGTAGTGGGTATCGGTATTTTTAATCCATCCGGTGGAAGTTTTTCGGTTCCTTTTTTCAAAAAGGAACAAACAAAATCAAACTTTTTCAAAAAGCGACAAGGCGGGGCATTGCTCCCACCCTACTTGTTTTTTCAGAGGAATTGTGGTACAATGACCGAAAGCGATCGCAAGTGAAAGGCGATCTTGAAAGAAGTCAAGTTTCAGATTTTGGGAGGTATCTATGCCTGTAAGAGAGGAATCGTTCAGAATCGGTTGCGGAAGATACATACAGGGATCAGGATATATCAAAAGAGTGGGAGAAGAAGTGCTGCGACTGGGCAGAGTTCCCCTGATCGTTGGGGGAAAGACCGCCCTTAGCATCACAAAATCCGAAATCGAAAAAAGTGTTGCCAAAACGTGCAATCAATATGAATTTATTGAGCACACGGGAACCTGCAACGAGGAACGCGCAAAGGAATTGGCACAGCTTGCCGATGAAAAAGGCTACGACGTTATTGTAGGCGTAGGCGGTGGTGTCATCTGCGACTTTGCCAAGCTGTGCGGATATTTTGCCGGTCTTCCCGTAATATGCGTCCCCACTTCAAGCGCCACCTGCGCGGCGTACACGCCCCTGAGCGTCCGTTATACCCCCGAGGGAAGAACGGTGGGCTCCCTCCATTACAGCTACGAGGTGAACGCCGTTGTCGTCGATACCGAGATCCTGGCAAAGCAACCCGTCCGTTTGCTTCTCGCAGGAGTTTTCGATGCTTTGGCGAAATTCATCGAGATCAAGCAGCGCTTTACGGCAAATTCCCCTTTGGGACTGGACTATGCCTTTTCCATGGCGGAAACCTCCTACAATACCTTAAACGAGCTTACCGATCGCTGCATTGAGGATATGAAAAAAGGAGAGATCACCGAGGCTGTGGAGCGGGTGATCTTCACCTCCATTGCGGCAACCGGTGTCATCAGCGGCATCGCCCGCGGCTCCAACCAATGCGCCCTTGCTCATAAATTCTACGAAACGACGAGAACTCTGTTTCCGGAGACTGCAAAGCCCTATCTCCACGGTGAAATCGTCGGCGTTGGACTTCTTTTGCAAAACCATTTTAACAGCGAGGAACAAAACAACATCGCTTTACTTGAACTTATGAAAAAGAACAATATGCCTTATCGCTTAGAGGATATCGGTGTTGAAAAAGGGGATAAAATCTACCTCCGATACTTCGAAAAGCTTTGCGCTTCCAGCGCCATCGAAACGGAAGAGGAAAAAGAAAAACTGAAGCCCTCCCTGCGCTATTTGTGGGAGCTGGAGTAAGCTACGAACGCAAAAAGCGAGACTTCCTATTTGGAAGTCTCGCTGATTTTTTTGTTTTTTATTTTACTGCTTCCGTCAGATCCGTAGTACCCAGGCTTTCCTTCAGAGCCTTTGCCTTTTCAGCGAAGGCACCGTAGCCGCCACGGAAGGTGCAGGTATTCTGCCATTCGCCGTAATCCACGGAGAACATTTTGTTCTCGTTGTAGCGAAGGTTCTGATATGCTTCGGTCAGGATCGTTCTCCATTCGGGAGTACCGTAGGAGAGCTGTGCATAAATGGGATCCAGATATGCCTTCCATTCCTCGTAGCCCTTCATATACTTCTCATTTTCCTCGGTATTCCAATCGTAGCGATAGCCAAGGAAGGGAGAGACGAAGGAATTCAGATTCTTTGCTTTTGCCTTTGCAGCGTAATCGGGATCCATATCCTCGGTCACGTAGCCAAGGAGGGAGTTACCGGTCTTGTAGAAGTCCATTGCATAGGAATCGTCTACTACGGTGATCACGTTCTCATTGTCTGCATTTACAATGTAGTGGACCTCTTCAATACCGAAGGTCAAAAGGTTGTGAAGCTCGGTGTCGGTAGAGAGAAGAGTAATGATCTCCATTGCTCTTTCCGGCTGCTTGCAGTGTGCGCTGATGCCGAAGAGACCTGCATCCAAAACTGCCTCGTCGGTAACGGGAGCACCCTTGTACAGATGCAGGGTGTAGCCCTTGTCCTCCCACTCCTTCTTCTGTGCCTCGGTCAATTCCTGAACGGAAGCGAAGAAGTTGGTATTGGTATCGGAAAGGTAGCCGTTTGCGCGGTAATCTGCCTTCATCTGGAAGTAATTACGCATTGCATCGTAGGTGCTTTCGGGATTGAGGGCAGCGTTGGTGGTAACCGCCATTTCGGTGCCGCCCAAAAGGTTATCGGCAAATACACCGGTGGTGTGCGCCATATCCACGCCCTCGTAGAATACGAAGCCCTCGGGATCAAAGTCGCCGTAGATGGGAGTAACCCCTGCCTCGCCTGCCTTCACAGCGGCAAAAGCGTCGTTCAGATCGGTAATGGAGCGAACCTTGGAAAGATCTACGTTATACTTCTCAACCAGAGCGGTGTTAAGGATCAGATAGGTCTCGTTGGTGTTGATATCACGGTTGTTGGGAATACCGAAGATACCGCCGTCCACGGTAGCCGCGGTCAGGAAGGAGGGATATACGTAGTCGCGGATCTTCTTATAGGTGTTATCCAGGAAGGTCTTCATATCCACCAGCTTGCCCTTCTGTACCCAATCGTAGTACTGAGCCTGGCCGGGGATGTAAATGATATCCATCTGGGTATCGTCCCACTTTACCTTGTCCTTACCCTTTTCAACCAGCTCAGCCTCCTCCTCAGCCTTCTTCTTGGCCTCGTCAGCCTTCTTCTTGGCTTCCAGACGCTTCTTCTGGTCGTACTTTACTCTTTCCTCGGGAGGAAGCTTTGCCTTATAAGCGGCCTCACTCTTTGCGATGGCAGCAGCCTCCTGCTCAGCCTTCAGCTTTGCAGCAGACTCAGCGGCAAACTCAGCGTAGACCTTGTCCAGCTCTGCCTGATACTCGTCCTCGGTAAAGAACTCAAAGCGAATCGCAGTCTTATATTTTGCGATGCAGTAGTTGCTGACCTTTTCTTCAACAGCTTCTTCAGCTTCCTTGGTCATTTTCGCATCTTTGATGGCATAGAGGGTCAAGCCGATATTGGGTCTCTGAACCTCTACCTGTTCCTCTTCGCCTTCCTCGCCCTCTTCTTCTGCGGGAGTCGCGCAAGAGGTCATACAAAGGGAGAGAAGCATAATCAATGCCAGTACAAGACTGATCAGTCTTTTGGTCATTTTGAAATCCTCCTTGTAGTTGGTAGTTGTACCTAAGCATAAAAATAGGCATAGATATTTACATATATTCTACACGAAAAGCCGCCTAGTGTCAAGGCATCACAGCTTCGTCAATATCCCTAAAAAGAAAAGGCAAAAACTGTGTTACTTGTCAAAATTCGGTTTAGTTGTAACCACTTTGTAAAAAAACTTAATCCAAGTAGTCCTTCAGCTTCTTGGCACGGCTGGGATGGCGCAGCTTGCGAAGCGCCTTTGCCTCGATCTGACGGATTCTTTCACGGGTAATGTTAAACTCTTTTCCCACCTCTTCCAGGGTGCGGGTCCTGCCGTCGTCAAAGCCGAAGCGAAGCTTAAGCACTTGCATTTCTCTGGGGGTCAGGGTGTGAAGCACCTCGTCCAGATGCTCGCGGAGCATGGTATAGCTTGCCGCCTCTGCGGGAGCGGGAGCGTCGTCGTCGGGAATAAAGTCACCCAAATGGCTGTCCTCCTCCTCACCGATGGGAGTTTCCAGAGAAACCGGCTCCTGAGCGATCTTCATCGTCTCGCGCACCTTTTCCACGGGGATATTCATAACCTCCGCGATCTCCTCTGCACTTGCCTCGTGACCCAATTCCTGAAGAAGCTGACGGGAAACACGCAGAACCTTATTGATGGTCTCCACCATATGTACGGGGATACGGATGGTTCTCGCCTGATCGGCAATGGCTCGGGTGATCGCCTGACGGATCCACCAGGTAGCGTAGGTGGAAAACTTAAAGCCCTTGTTGTAATCGAATTTTTCCACAGCCTTCATCAGACCCAGATTTCCCTCCTGAATCAGATCCAGGAAGAACATTCCTCTGCCCACGTAACGCTTTGCAATGCTGACCACGAGACGCAGGTTTGCCTCCACCAGCTTCTGCTTGGCATTTTCGCGGATCTCCTCAGTCTCGCCCTCGATCATCTGCTGAGCCAGGACCAATTCCTCCTCGCCGGAAAGCAGAGGTACCTTACCGATCTCCTTCAGGTACATTCTGACGTGATCCTCCAGTGCCATTCCCTCGCCCTGAAGCATCTGCTCCATATCCTCGCTGGTTTCCAGAGCCTCAACCTCTTCCTCATCCTTCAGCTCATCCAGCTCGGGGGCAATATCCATGACCGCGGAAATATCCACGCCGCTTGCCTCCAGAAGATCGTAAAGCTTCTCCAGCTGATCGGATTCGTACTCCACGTCCTCCAAAAGCTCCATAATTTCGGAATTTTTCAGGCTTCCCTTTGCCTTGCCCTTTTCCAAAATCGCCTCAAAGGCCTTTTTCAGCTTCATTTCGGGGGTCATTTCTTCGTTTTTTTCCACGCTTTTCTTCGTCATTCTTTTTTATCCTTTCTCGATTTTTCTTCTTTTAACTTTTTCAGCCATTCACCCGATAAGGGCTCGACCTTGGTTTCCTCTTTTTTCGCTTCTTCGGCAAGGCGCTCCAGCATTTCCTTCAGCACCTCGGGAGAATTGTTGCCCAGCTCCTCCCGCTTTTTCCGCATTCCTTCCATTTCCCCCATTTCCTCGGGAGAAAAGCGTTCGTTGAGTGCGGCAACGGCAGGCTCCTCGGCATTTTCCGACAGCTCAAGAAGGGCAAGCAGGACCCGTTTGCAGAATTCACAGCGGAACAGCTCCGGATCCAAAAGCCCCCGATACTTGGGATCGGTCAGATAATCGGTCCTGAGAAGCAGAATTCCCAGAATATTTTCTTCTTTGTTGGCGGAGGAAACGAATTTTGCCTTGTCGGGATTGACCCGATTACCCAGTCCCCGGGTCTTATCCACTTCCTTTTGCAGTAGCTGCCTTTGCTCCTGCCTGAGCTTACTACCCGCCTTTTTATCGGTCTGCAAGCGGATCACCTGAGCGGGGATCCCCGTGATCTCTGCGGCTCTCGCAATATAAAGCTCCTTTTCCACGGGGCTTTGCACCGTAGCAAACAGAGCCGTGCATTCCTTGATAAATTCATCCTTGCCGTCCATGGTGGACAGATCCTTGCCTGCGGCAATGCGCCCGAACAGATACTCAATGGCGCCCGGCGCGGTATTCGCCGCCTTTTCAAATGCCATTTTGCCAAAGGCGCGGATAAAATCGTCCGGATCCTTGATCTCTTTTCCGTTGGCATCGGTACCCGACAGAGAAATGACCCGAACCCGAAGTCCCGCCTCCTGCAACAGACGGATGGCAGTTCCCGTTGCCTTCACACCTGCAGAATCCGAATCATAACAAATGCTGACTCGCTCGGTAAAGCGGGCGATCAATCGGCACTGATGGGGAGTCAAGGCCGTTCCCAGAGACGCTACCGCATTGGAAATGCCGTGAGCGTGGAGTGAGACCGCATCCATATTGCCCTCGCAAAGAACGAGCTCCTTTTCGGGACTGTTTTTGGCAAGATTTAAAGCAAAGACCGTCCGGCTTTTTTTGAATACCGGCGTATCATTGGTATTAAAATACTTTCGGTCGCCCTCTTTCATGGGAGCGATCTGTCTGCCGCTGAAAGCCACCACATTCCCCGATACATCGATTACGGGAAACATGGCTCTTCCGCGGAAATAATCAAACAGCTTTCCGCTTTTTCCGATCCCGCCCAGAAAGGCTTCCTTGATCTCCTCCGGGCGATACCCCATCCGGGTCAGATGCTGCGAAAGCGCGTCCCAGGAATCGGGAGCATACCCCAGT
>JAZPZL010000235.1:0-16318 GCA_045544655.1 Eubacteriales bacterium | reverse complement strand
GGAAAACCTGCATCTGGCTCTCCCCGACACCTCCTCCCCCTATACCTCCTACGTCCACGAGGACTACATAGACCGACTGGACGCCGTGGCAGAGACCCTTTCTCACACCGCAGGCTCCGAGGAGCTGGGAACCGCCCTTCTAGCTTATTTGCAGGCAGGCGCGGATTACTATGCAGCTCAGCCCGACCTTTCCTCCTTCACCTATCCCGACACCTTCTCGGCAGGCTACGCCAGAGAGGACATTACTCCCTACGGATTTTCCATCGACCTTTCCGGCGGAAAAGTAGGCAATACCGTCCTGGATCCCATTTACGCCACCTGCCTTGCTCTGTGGGACGGCAAGGAGCTGGCACTGTTCTACTCCGTCGACGTGCGCCAATGCCCCGAATACCTGACCGATACCTCCAAAAAGCTTTTAGCGGAAGAATTCGACATCGACACGGACAAGATCTTCTTCAACGCTACCCACAACCACTCTTCCCCCAATACCACCTCTTACACCCGCGGGGATCTGAAAACGTGGTACAACGAGATCTTCTTCCCCAAAATGCTTCAGGCAGCCAAGACGGCAGTTCTGGATCTTGCTCCCGCCACCCTTTACACGGGAAAAGCCACTTCCGATCCGGGTACCAATTTCGTCCGCCGCTACGTGAATGCGGACGGCACCTACACGGGCATTCACAACATCGTTCCCGCCACCAACGTGGTTGCATACGAGACCGAGGCGGATAAGGAGCTTCGCTCCCTGCGCTTCGACCGGGGCGAGAAAAAGGACATCCTCTTCGTCAACTGGCAAGGACACGCCGCCCACGGTGCCGCCTACAGCTACGCGATCACCTCCGATTTCGTGGGCTTTCTCCGCGACGGTGTGGAAAACGCCCTCGACGTGCATTTCATCTACTGCAACGGTGCCTCGGGCAACCTGAACTTCACTCCCAAGACCACTGCAGACAAAAATGCAAAATACTTTACCAGCCCCTATTTCCAGGGAGTCGGTAAGAGTCTGGTCGGAACGGTGGAAAAGGCAGTTCAGGCGGAAAAGGCAATCGGAACGGGCGAGCTGAAGGTCACCTATATTCCCCACGAGGGTATCGTCCGTCACGAGGATGAAGAAACCGTGAAAAAAGCAAACGAATGCTACACCGCCTGGCAGGCATACAAAAAAGAAAAAGGCTCCGATCCCGCAATCAGCTGGTTCCAGACCAATTACGGCTTCCAGTCCAAATACGAGGTGACCGCCATCCGCGGACGCGCTGAAATGGGCGCAAGCGAGACTCTGCCCGTCTGGGCGCTCTCCTTCGGTGACGTGGGAATGGCGTTCGCCCCCTACGAAATGTTTGATACCAACGGTCAGCAGATCCGCACCGCCTCTCCCTTTGCGGTGACGATGATCGGCGGCTATACCAACGGCTCCCACAGCTACATCCCCTCCGCTTACGCGGCACCCCACAACGGCTACGAGGTCTACACCTGCCGTTACGTATTCTCCACGGGGGACGAGGTAGCCGCAAAGCTGGGTTCCGCGCTGACGCAAATGCACGACTAGAAGAAAAAGCGATGAAAGCACCGCCTTTCATCGCTTTTTTGCTTTTTTGCACAAAACGAGGGCGAAAAAATTGTTCAATTCCAAGTCTTTGCAACCCTCAAACATTGTGATATAATCTATTTTGTGTACTTGTATATTCAGAATATATTTATAAAATATCTTTGAAAGGATTTTTCAGGATGAAAAAAACGATTCTGACCCTCGCGCTCAGCTTCTGCCTTGCTTTTGCCGCTTTGGCTTTTTCCGTACAGGCAGATACCGCTTTGACCCTGTCGGTCGCGGCAAGCGGAGGAGATTACCCCACCGTAGAAAGCGCCCTTGCCGCCGTGGAAAATATGGCAAAGGCAGGGGAATTGAACGAAAAAGGCGTTGTCCTGGTTTTATCGGGAGAGCATACCGCCACCGTGAAAAACGGCGTTCTCTTCGGACAGAAGACCGTCTTTCTGAACGGAAAGAAGCTGCCCGTCACCATCAAAGGATCGGGCGCAACTCTGCGTATGCCCACGGGCAACGTTGCCTGCGCCAACGACTACGCGTTTGACGGGATCACGATCCCCTTTGACGACGCGCAGACCAATCTGTATGCGGGAAGCGGCGACGTGACCTTGAAAAATATCACCGTGGATCTGAACGGCACGGCGGAATACAAGAGTTATTTTTACGCCGATAGCTTTACTCCCAACGTATTCGCAGGCTGGACCGAGCAAGCCCTGGCACTCTACACGAAGGACGGGCTTTTCACCTCCTCCCTGACCCTGGGCGAGGGCTTTGACTACGTAAGCGGATCCATCACCTGCGCCGCCGCCGGCTCTTCTACGGACTTTTCCGCAAAGATCGGCAATAAAACCCTTTCTGCCGACGATACCCGGGCGGAATTGATCGTGGACGGTGCCAATCTGAAAAACGTCTTGGCTCGCAAGGGCACCAACCCCGTGGGAGATTCCGTCCTCCGCATCGCAAGCGGCAGTATCAACCATTTGTACGGTACCGCACCCTCTTCCGCTACCGAATACACCGGTAATATCACCGTTTCAGCGGAAGGAGGAAGGCTCAATCACTTCATCCGCATTCTGCAAAAAACCACGCTGAAGGGCAATTTATCCGTTACGCTGAAAAACGTCAACCTTCTGGAAAACGAGGATAAGGACGACGCCCGTATGATCGAGATCGGCTTTTCCGATACCTCGGTCCTGGGAGACGTTTTCGTCACCCTGGAAAACGTCAAAGCAGACCGCTATTACGGCTCTATGGGAGGAAAGACCAAGCTCCTCAGCGGTGACCTGAATCTGAATATCAAAAACTGCGAATTCACAAGATTCATCCGAAGCGGCTTCGGTCAGTCCACCGTCTGCGGAAGCGTAACCAATATCCTGGAAAACGTACAGATCGGTCCCGAATTTCTCGGTCTGGACGAATGCTCTGTCTTAGGCAAAGCCGCAGAATACACGGGCAAGGAAAAAAGCGTGGGCAACCTGACCAACCGGCTGAAAAACGTGACCTTTGCCGCGCCTGCGGCGGATGCAATCTCTTATTTCGGCTCCAAGGGAAGCTGCGCCATCGCAGGCAGCATCACCAACGAACTCGACAACGTCATCACCCAGGGCAAGCTTGCCCTGTACCTTGCAAGCTACAACGGCACCGTCGCCGGCAACATCACCAACACCGTCAAGAGCGGCACTTACAGTCACAACCTTTACGGCGGCTCCTATAAGGGCACCGTCAAAGGAACCCTCCGCAACGATATTCAGGGCGGTACCTACTTCCAGGAGGTGTTCCTGGGCGGATATTACTGTAACGTTACCGGTAAGATCGAAAACCATATTTCCGGCGGTGAATTCAACACGCTGTACCTCTTCTGCGGTACCCGCAGCGGCAACGCCGACAACAAGAGTATCCCCTACGCCATTGAAAACTATTTCACCGGGGGCTCCTTCGTGGGTGTCTGGGGCGGCGGCGGAAACGGCACGGATTCCGTGCAGACCGGTAACATCTATAACGAGATCTCCGGCGGACATTTCGGCGTATACAATACCACCGGAAAGATCAATTCCTTTGCGGGAAGCACCCGCAACGGCGCCCACAACGGTAACGTGGATACCCTGATCCGCGGCGGCACCTTTGAGGGCTGGGTCGTGGGCGGTTCCATTCCCAACCAGGAGGATTGGAGCCACAACCATCAGGGAAGATCCACTCTGACCCTGGCAGGCGGTGACTTCCGCTATATCGTCTCTCCCGATTGCCGCTGGGGCACCTATACCGAAAGCTACCTTTACGTCAACACGGAAAAAGCTCTGGAGCCTCTTTCCATCACCTACGATCTGGAATGTGAGTCCTTCATCGCCGCCTCCGATACCGTCCCCGCCACACTAACGCGGGAAGTCACCTGTAAAGAGCTGATCTCCTGCGGAAAAGCGCCTTTGAAGGTATTCGGCACCGTAAACTGCGACAGATTCATTGTGGAATCCGGTGCCGCCTCCCCCGAGATCTACGGCACGGTAACCGCCAAAGAGCTGACCACCGACGGAACCCCCTTGATCCTGGGTGCAAAGGGCAACGCCACGGTAGAAAAGATCCCCGAGGGTAGCGTCTCTCTCCATCAAAGCGAATACTGGCTGGCAAGAACCTACTTCACCTCACCGGCGGAAACTGCCATCGTTCTGTCTCAGGGGAAAGGCGTGTACGGCGAAGCCACCGTAAACGGCGGCGTGGTCAAGGGCGAAAACTCAGCCTTCAAGGGCGTAGCCTTCGTCTTCGACGACAACGTTGCTCTCCGCTTTGCCTTTGACAAGGAATGGGTAGATGCCAGCCAAAACGAGTTCACCTTCAGCGCCTTTTGCGGAGAGCGCGCCATCGTGGATAGCATCACCTTTGCCGATCTTACGAAGCACGACTCCTACTACTCCGTGCTTTCCGACGTTTTATCCGCAACGGAGCTTTGTAATTCCATTACCGCCTTCGGCTCCATCATCGAGAACCGCCGCTTCACCCTGACCGAGCTTGCGGAAACGGGTATCCGCATCTACGGCAAGGACAGTCAGGATGCCGAGCTGGGCGATCTGCTCAAAGCATTCTCCAATTACGCAGTAGCGTGCGACAATTACAAGAACGGAAAAGATGCCCCCCTCCCCTATGAAAACAAGGCGGTGGATACCGGCTTTATCGGTCAGCAGGGATACGCTCCCATCATTGAGACTCCCCTTGTTCAGCTTCTGAGCAAGCAGCTGATTCTGGATGGCGGTATGCGCGTTCGCTATTACCTGAGATCCATTCCCGTGAGCACCTCTTCCTCCGACTACAAAACCACCCAGAATCTGCATTACTTCTACAATTGCGTAGACGTTACCACAAACGTCAAAAAGACTTGGGTCTCCTCCGGCTTCCAAAAGGGCTATTACGACATCACCGTGGACCTGCCCGTTTATCCCTCGGACAGCAAGGATCACTTTCGCTTTATCGTAACCAGCAAGGACGATCTTCACTCTGCCCTTCCCGCAGATTCCACCGAGCCCTATACCACCTACGTTTCCCTGGATTACATCGACCGTCTGGATTCCATTGCTCAGGAATGCGCAGGTACGGTAGGCTCCGAGGAGCTGGGAAGCGCACTTCTCTACTATCTGCAGGCGGGAGCCACCTATTATAAGTCCCAACCCGACATTTCCGAGTTCACCTTCCCCACCGAATTTTCCGCAGGATACGCCCGTGAGGACTTTTCTCCTTACGGCTACGATATGGATATGTACAGCGGTAAAAACGGCAAGGTAGTTCTGGATCCCATGTACGTGACCTGTCTCGCCCTTTGGGACGGAGACGATCTGGCGCTCATCTACTCTTTGGACTTTCGCGGTGCCAGCGCGGACTTCACCTCTAAATACAAGAGCGTTCTGAAAAACGAGCTGAAGGATCTGATCGACACGGACAAGATCTTCTTCAACGCCACCCACGACCACTCGGGTCCCAACGCCTCCAGCCCCAACGGTCCAAACGTCAAGCTTTGGTACGAGACGATTTTTGACGACGCCTTTATGATGGCGACGAAAAAGGCGATTCTGGACCTTGCCCCCACCAAGCTGTACACCGGCAAGGCACAGTCCGATCCCGGAACCAACTTCGTCCGCCGCTACGTCCGCGATAACACGGACGGCAAGGGAGAATTCACGGGTATTCACAACATCGTTCCCACCACCAACATCATCGGCTACGAGACCGAGGCAGACAAGGAGCTTCGCACCATGCGCTTCATCCGCGATGGCAAGAAGGACATCGTCTACGCCAACTGGCAGGGACACGCCGCCCACGGTGCCGCCTACAGATACCAGTTCACCGCAGACTTTATCCACTGGATGCGCGAGGGCGTGGAAAAAGATCTGGGCGTACACTTCATGTATGCCAACGGTGCCTCCGGAAACCTGAACTTCACCGCGAAGCTGAACGATACCCCCTTCACCTCTCCCTACTTCTCCCAGGTAGGTAAAAGCCTGGTAGGAACCGTGAAAAAGGCGGTTGCCGACGATCACGAGATCCAAACCGGTGATTTTAAGGTCACCTATATTCCTTTCCTTGCAACGGTCAAGCACGAGGATGCCGATACCGTGGAACGGGCAAAGGCCGCCAACGAGATCCTGAAGGCGTACAAGGCGGAGCACGGCGCCGATATGCCCGCAAAGCAGATCCAGGAGCAGACCGGCTTCCAGTCCAAATACGAGATCTCTCACATCATCACCCGCTCCAATATGGGAGAGACCAACATCATCGGAATCTCCGCCTTCTCCTTCGGTGACGTGGGAATGACCTTCGTTCCCTTTGAGCAATTCGATACCAACGCCATGCAGACCCGCGACGGTGTCGCAGATCTCTACGAGGTAGTCTTTACCGCGGCGTATTCCAACGGCTCCCACAGCTATATTCCCTCCGCATACGCGGCACCCCACGGCGGCTACGAGGTATACTCCTCCCGCTACGTGGATTCCACAGGCGACGATATCGCCTTTGCCCTTCGGGATGCCCTGAGGGAAATGAAAACCAATTGATCCCCCATTCTTTCAAAAGTACGGTGAAAAAATCACCGTACTTTTTTGTTTTTAACTACCAAATACCCCGTTCATTATTTGTGCAAATAGTGGAAAGTTTTTTCGGATTTTTTTCCGTTGTTGCAACTTGAAATAAACTGTGATATAGTATAAGATGTAGATTTGTATAAGGGATACGTGTTTGTATCTGCAAATACAAAAATCAACACAGAAAGGATTTTTCAACGATGAAAAAAACTCTTTGGGTATTCCTTCTCACCGTCTGCATCGTATTTTCGTGCCTTGCGTTCACTGCGCAGGCGGACGGTGTGCCTACGTATTCCGTAGCGGCAAGCGGAGGAGATTACACCACCATTGAAAGCGCTCTGAAGGCTCTTGAAACCAAGGCCGCAAACGGCGAATTGAGCGCAGCGGGAGTAAACCTGGTTCTGACGGGTGAGCATACCGCTACCAAATCCAACGAGCTTTTGTTCGGTCAGGAAACCATCTTTCTGCCCAGCGGATTGAAGCTTCCCATCACCATCTCCGGCGGCACGCTCCATTTCCCTGAAGGAAAGGTTGCCTGTGCCAACGACTATACCTTTACGAATATTTCCATTCCCTTTGACGACGTAAAGACCCAGCTTTACGCAGGCTCCGGTAACGTGACCATGAGCAACGTCATCACGGACCTGAACGGAACGGCAAGCGAGAATAAATCCTATTTCTACGGTGACAACTACACCGCCAACGTTTTTGCGGGTTGGGATGAGGACAAGCTGTCTCTCTATACCGAGAACGGTCTTTTCACCTCCTCCATGACCCTGGCACACGGATTCAATTACGCCACCGCTGTCGCCAATCGTTACGCGGCAGTCGGCTCCTCCATTGACTTTTCCGCAAAGGTAGGAACGAAGACCATCTCTGCAGACGATACCGCACCCAAGCTGATCGTAGACGGCGCAGTAGTAGGTCACTCCATGGTAAAGACCGGTAAAAACCCCACCGGAAACGCCATCCTTCACGTAAAGAGCGGTACCATCGGAAGCCTTCGCGCAGGCGGTCACAGTACCCAAACTACCCTGAACGGTGATATGACCGTCATCGTAGACGGCGGTACTCTTTGGGACTTTCCCCGCTTGCTGAGAGCGGTTACTCTCAACGGTGACCTGAACGTAACGCTGAAGAACGTGGACCTGATGAATAACACCACCGAAAACGGTAAGATGGTCCAGATCGGCTTCAGCAGTGCCAACGTCAACGGCGATATCAACGTCTATATGGAAAACGTGAAGGCGGACCGCTACTACGGTGCCCTTTCCGGCGGAGAAATCAACGGCAACGTTACCGCTACTGCCAAGAACTGTGAATTCTCCCGCTGGTTCTACGGCGGCTACGGAACCGCTCAAATCGTGGGTAACGTTTCCAATACCTTGGAAAACGTAAAGCTGAATCACTACAAGGGACTGGACGAATGTCCCAGCCTTACCGGTAACCTTACCACAAGCTTGAAAGACGTAACCTTTACCGGTGAATACACCTCTTTGACATACGTTTATTTGGGTTCCACCAAAGAACCTACCATCAAGGGTAATTTCACCAACACCCTGGAGAACGTTACCGTTCCCGACAACTTAGCCCTTTGCATGGGTTCTTACAAGGGAACGCACGACGGTAATATCACCTCTACCATCAAGAGCGGCAGCTTCTTTGAATGCGTTTACGGCTCCAACTACGATGGCGTGGTCAAGGGAACCGTTACCAACAACATTCAGGGCGGTATCTTTGACGAAGAGGTATACCTGGGCGGCTACTCCGTAGACAACCAGGGACAGATCATCAACAACGTCTCCGGCGGCGACTTCCAGAGGATCTACCTGTACTGCGGAACCCGTAGCGGTAAGATCACCAATACCACCCTGGATTACACCGTGAAAAACACCTTCTCCGGCGGCTCCTTCAAGGGCGTCTGGGGCGGTAGCGGCGGTGGCGGTACCGTTCAGCACGGTAACATCTACAATGAGATCACCGGCGGTACCTTCAACGGGTACAACGCCTCCAAAAACAACTCCTTCGCAGGCGGTAGCCGTAACGGTAAGCAAGTAGGCAACGTAAAGACCCTGATCCGCGGCGGCGTTTTCGAGGGCTACGTGGCAGGCGGTTCCATCCCCAACGACGAATCCTACAAGAAGGACAGCGAGGGTAATACCCAGCTGATCCTGGCAGGCGGTACCTTCAAGGACGTTGTAAATCCCGCCTCCCGCTGGGGTACCTACAGCGGAACCACAGAGCTTTTCATTGATACCGAAAAGGCTGTGGAACCCCTTTCTCTTGTAGAAACGTTCGACGCTGTGGACGTAATTGCCTCCTCCGATTCCTACCCACTCACCCTGACCGTTCCCTTCACTGCAAAGAACGTGATCGCACGTAGCAAAATGCCCTTGCAGATCAATACCAATTTCACCACCGATACCTTCACCGTTGAAACGGGCGCGGCAACCCCCACCGTTTACGGAACGGTACGAGTCGGTACGTTCACTGCCAACGGTGAAACCGTCAATCTCGGCGCAAAAACCAAGATCACCGCTACCGAGGTAGTTGGCGAAGTAAATCTCCACCAGACTGAGCTTTGGGCGGCAAACACCTACTTCTCCTCTCCCGCAAATACCGTGATCAACCTCTCCGAGGACGAAAACGCCTTCGGCAGAGTGGAAAATAAGAACGGCGTCGTAAAGGGTCTCTCCTCTGCACTGGCAGGCGTAGCCTTCGTCTTTGACGACACCGTTTCCCTCCGTTTTGCCTTTGACAAGGAATGGGTCGACAGCGTAAAGACAAACTTCTCCTTTACCGCAAAGGCAGGTACCCAGACCATCGTAGACGCGGCAAGCTTCAGTGACCTGATCCTCAAGGACGGCTACTACACCGTAGTATCCGATGCGATCAAAGCCATCAACTATAACAGTGACGTCGTTTACTCCGGCACCTATATCCCCGTGCGCAGCTTCAAAATGACCGACGTTGCCGCCACCGGTATCAAGGTATACGACAAGCCCGGCCAGTATCAGGAGCTGGGAACCCTCTTGAAAGCCTTCTCCAACTATGCAGTTGCCATTGCAAACTATAAAAACGGCGCGTCTAACGATCTTCCCTATGTAAACCTTGCAACTCCCGCCGACTACGCTGAGATTCAGGCACAGATGAACAATCAGTCCGCCACGCGTGGCTACGGCTATATGACCTTGACGGACACCGCTCACGTATATTTCACCGGACAACAACTCATTTTGGACGATAATATTTACGTTCGCTATACGCTGAGAGGTCAAGAGCTTTACTCCTTCAATCAGAGTAGTGCAAAGGTTCACAAGCTGTATTTCTGGAACGGTTGTGAGGATATCACCGACAACATTACCAAAACGTGGGTTTCGACTTCCTTGGGAAAGGGCTATTACGAGATCACCGTGGATATTCCCGTTTACCCCTCTGCCATCGGCAACTACATCCGTTTCCTCGTTACCGAGCAGGCAACTCTGAACAACTCCACCACCTACGTCATCGACCACTGCGATCAAATAGATGCAATGGCTGAAAGCTTTGCCGCGGCAGATGGATTTGAAGAAGTGGGCAAAGCCTTCCAATACTATCTCCAGGCAAGTGAAGCATACTACGCAAAGCAACAGCTCCCCGAAAGCTTCGAGTATCCCGAAACCTTCTCCGCAGGCTTTGCAATGGCAGATATCTCCTCTTACGGCTACAAGATGCACATGTACAGCTACGCGGTAGGACAGATCTACATTGACCCCTGCTACATCTCCTGTCTTGCTCTGTGGGACGGCGGTGAGCTTGCTCTCTACTACTCCGTTGACGTACGTCAGTGCAACGACTCCTTTACCAAGACCTACAAGGCGTTGCTTGCCGAGGAATTCGGCGTAGATCCCGACAAGATCTTCTTCAACGCCACCCATAACCACTCCAGCCCCGACACTACGGCAACAACAAAAGAAAACGTTCCCAGATGGTACAGCGAGATCTTTGAGCCCAGCCTGATCAGCGCTACCAAGCAGGCAATTCTGGATCTGGCTCCCGCCGAGGTCTATGCAGGAAAGGCAACCTCCGCGCCCGGTACCAACTACGTCCGCCGCTACGTTCGTGAGGACGGAAGCTTCACCGGCATCCATGTTTATGAAACCGAGGATCAGAAAACTTCTCCCGTTGTAGGCTACGAATCCGAGGCAGACAAAGAGCTTCGTACCCTTCGCTTCGAGCGCGGTGACAAGACGGACATCATCTTCGCCAACTGGCAGGGTCACGCCGCTCACGGCGCAAACCTCTACAAGACCCAGTTTACCGGAGACTTCGTTTATTGGCTCCGCAAGGGCGTTCAGGAAGAAACCGGTGCCCACTTCATTTACTGCAACGGTTCTTCCGGCAACCTGAACTTCACCCCCAAGACCGCGGAAGACATCGCTGCAGACTACTTTACCAATCAATACTTCGAAGGCGTCGGTAAGAGTCTGGTCGGAACCGTCCAAGAAGCCGTTGCCGCAGAAGAAAAGGTCAGCACCGGCAAATTCCTGGTGGATCACATTGAGTACAACGCTCCCGTTAAGGTGGACCCTGACGACATCCGTGAAAAAGCATTGGCGGTCAACGAGGCCTGCAAGGCATATACCGCCGCAAACGGTGCCTGGACCAGCATTGCCCAGCAAAGAAATTACATTTTCCAAAACTTTGCCGATGCAGCTCCCTACCTCCAGTCCACCTATCATTTATCCTCGATTCTCACTCGTGATAACTACAAGACTCAGAAAACCACCCATCTGATCATCGATATCTTCGCCTTCTCCTTCGGTGACATTGCCATGGGCTTTGTTCCCTACGAGCAGTTCGACACCAACGGCAAGCAGATGCGCGACGGTGTAGACGATCTTTACAAGATCTGCATCTCCGGCGGTTATACCAACGGTACCAAGAGCTACGTTCCCTCCAATCTGTCCTCCATCAACAACGAGGCTGCAAAGGAGCACTACGGCGGATACGAGGTTTATACCTGCCGCTATGAAGACGGTACCGGCGACGGCGTTGCCACAGCTCTGAAAGATGCTCTTCGCGAAATGAAAAACAAATAATAAGGAGAAACAACGTGAAGTACGTCATTGATCACGATCTTCACATTCACTCCTTCCTGTCAAAGTGTGCCAAAGACCCCGCCCAGACTCCCCAAAGGATCCTGGACGGGGCAAGGCAAGCGGGGATCCGCACCGTCTGTCTCACCAATCACTTCTGGGACGAGGCCGTCCCCGGTGCAAGTAATTGGTACAGTGAGCAGAATTATCCCCATATCTGCAAAGATCTCCCTCTGCCCACTGCAGAGGGAATTTCTTTTCTCTTTGGCTGTGAAACGGATCTGAATGGATCGCTCACCCTTGGCCTTTCAAAAGGCAAATACGAAAAGTTTGATTTCATCATCGTTCCCACCACCCATTTTCATATGTCTACCAATCTCGCCCCTGAAGAAAAGGACACGGTGGAAAAGAGGGTGAAAGCCTATATTGCAAGGCTGGACGCCCTTTTGGCAATGGATCTTCCCTTTTATAAGGTAGGACTTGCCCATCCCGCCTGCCCTCTGATCCACAAGGATAACCGCGAAGGGTACCTGGATACCCTCGCCGCCCTGCCCGAGGATGCCCTGCAAAGCCTGTTTGCCAAGGCGGCTCGTCTTGGAATGGGGATTGAATTGAACAGCGCGGATATGAATTACGCACCCGAGGAGGAAGACGTGGTCCTGCGCCTCTTCCGCATTGCCAAAAAAGAGGGCTGCCGCTTCTATCTTGGCTCGGATATTCATACTCCCACGGACTATCAGAAGCAGATCCCCCGCTGGGAACGCGCACTTGACAGCCTCGGTCTTACCGAAGCGAATAAATTCACTCTGAAGGAGGCACTATGATCCGCTACCAATTTTTACGATTCCCCGAAGGAAAGCCAAAGGCGGTCACCTTGAGCTACGACGACGGTCACCCTTCCGATCTTCGCCTTTCCGATACCGTCACCAAATACGGGCTGAAATGTACCTTTAATCTCAACGGTATTTCCTACCGAGGTGAAAAATCCTTTTCCCGTGAAACCGCCGAGGAATACATTTTCTCCCGCGGACACGAGGTTGCCGTACACGGCTGGGGTCACAGAGCCGAGGGACACCTGCGCCCCATTGAGGGCATCCGTGAGGTGCTGGATTGCAGACTGGAGCTGGAAGCCGAATACGGCAGGATCATTCGCGGAATGGCGTTCCCCGACAGCGGCATTACCAAATTGACCAACACCTCCTCTTACGAGGACGTGAAAAAGTACCTAACGGATCTTGGCATCGTTTACGCCCGCTCTCTGGGAGGTGACAACAACGAGTTCCGCCTGCCGCGGGATTGGCACAGCTGGATCCCCACCGCCCATCACCCAAACCCCAAGCTGATGGAGTGGATCGAGGAATTCGTCAATTTAGACGTCAATTCCAAATACAAGGCGAACCGCTTCCCCCGTCTGTTCTATCTGTGGGGACACAGCTTTGAATTCGACCGTGAAGACAATTGGGATCTACTGGACCGCATCGGTGAAAACCTGGGCGGCAAAGAGGATATCTGGTACTGCACGAATATCGAGCTGTACGAATACGTGGAAGCGTATAACCGCCTGGTCTACAGTGCCGACGGCACACGCATCTACAATCCCACCCAGACCCTTCTCTGCTTTGCCATCGACGGCAACGACTACAAGATCGCTCCCGGTGAGACCCTCTTCCTGGAGGATAAGTAAGCTCTTTTTCTTTGAAAAGAACCTTCCCTATACGAACAAAAGCACCTCTCACGAGGTGCTTTTTTCTTTGCGGATCGCTTTGCGGTAGGCGCTGGGAGTGGTGCCGGTGCGGGATTTGAATTGACGGATAAAATGGGTGGTATTTTCATAAGCAAGGGAAGCGGCAATGGCATCTACGCTTGCCTCGGTATACGCCAGCTTATTCTTGGCACTGCGGATGCGGGCAACGATCAGATCCGATACCGGGGAGGTTCCGTATATTTTTCGGTACAAAGCAAAAAATCGGGAGGGACTGAGTCCCGCCTTTTCCGAAAGAGCCTCTACGCTGTGGTGCTGATCCAGGGATGAAAACATTTCTCCACGCAAAAAGCGGAATTTCTCCAAAGTTTCATTTCCCACCGCGTGGGCGCCCTTCTCCCGCAGATCCCGATCCAGGGTAATGAAAAGCTCCTTCAGTTTGCAATCGGACAGGGTAGAAGAATCTCCTTCTCCTAAGAAAAACTCCGTTTCCAGCTGTGCCACCATGCGGGTGATCTGCTCGTGGCAGGCGGGATAAAATACCTCCTCTGCGGCAAACCTCTCCAAGGGCAGGGCATCAAAATCCCCCGAAAAGTGAAACCAGTCGTGCAAAAGCGGCTCCGTGCTGGAAAAATATTGGGGAGTCCGGGGTGCATACAGGATCACTGCGTGAGGCTGTGTAACCAGCTCTTTATCCCCGATTCGGATCCGTACGCTGTTGTGAAAATGCAAAAACGTGTAGCGTTCATGTCCCTTTCTCCGATCCATAAAAAAGCCGGCAGGCTCGGGATACATGTGCCGCACACCGGTAATCTCAAACATAAAACCACCCCTTTTTCTTCATTATACCAAAACAGTAGGATATGTCAATTATTTCGGGAGAATATGTCTTGCAATTCCGCCCCCTTTTCTGTTATGATAGCTTTAAAGGAAGTTTTTTTCGCAGTAGAATAAATAATTTTTCGGACCCTTTTTGAAAAAACGGTCCGACCCCCGAAAAACTTTCCAAAAATCAATTTTCAGTAATACTGAGCGATAAAATTGCGCGAGACGAGGCGTGCAAGGGAAAGGCGAGTGAGTTTACTTTCCGTAAATGATCGAGACTTTCTCCGATGCAGAACAAAGTCGCAGCCAATTTTATCGATCAGAAAGAGAGGTTGAAAACCATGAACATCTACCGTACCGAACACCCCAAGCCCCAGTTCGAGCGTACCACCTGGCGCACCCTCAACGGTCCCTGGCAATTTGAAATGGATCAGGGCGCTTCCGGAAAAGCAAGGGGGCTTTTCAAACCGGAGACTCAGCTGAAGGACGAAATTCAGGTTCCCTTCTGTCCCGAGAGCCGCCTTTCCGGCATCGGTCATACGGATTTTATCAACGCCGTTTGGTATAAGAGAGAATTTGAATTGACCGAGAAGGAGCTGGCAGGTCGCGTGATCCTTCACTTCGGCGCAGTAGACTACGAAGCTACCGTATATATTAACGGTAAGGAAGTGGGAATGCACCGTGGCGGCTACGTTTCCTTCTCCTTTGATATTACCGATTTCGTAAGCGTAGGGAAAAACGTGGTTACCCTTTACGCGGAGGATGATTCCAGAGATCGCCTGATCCCCTCGGGCAAGCAGTCCTTCAAGTACGAATCCTTTAAGTGCTATTACACCCGTACCACGGGTATCTGGCAAAGCGTTTGGCTGGAATTCGTTCCCAAAGCGTATATCAAAAAGGTAAAATATTATCCCTCCGTTCAGGATCAGAGCCTGACCATTATCGCTACCCTGGAGGGAGCGGGAACCCTGACTGCTACCGCCTCCTTTGAGGGCAAGGAGATGGGCTGTACCGAGGTGGAAGCAAAAGGGGGCGTTGTGACCCTGAACGTGCTTCTGGAGGAAAAGCACCTTTGGCAGGTTGGCAAGGGCGGTCTGTACGATCTGGAGCTGAGCTACGGCGAGGATCGCGTGAAGAGCTACTTCGGTCTCCGCGACGTCCGTCTGGAAAAAGAAAAATTCCTCATCAACGAGGAAAAGGTCTTCCAGAGACTCATTCTGGATCAGGGCTTCTATCCAGACGGCATTTACACCGCGCCCGACGACAAGGAGCTTATTGCCGACATTGAGCGTAGCGTTGCCATGGGCTTCAACGGCGCACGCCTCCACGAAAAGGTATTTGAGGAGCGTTTCCTCTATCACGCGGACCGTCTCGGCTACATCGTCTGGGGCGAGTTCCCCAACTGGGGTCTGGATCACAGCTATTCCGACAGCGTTTACGGCGTTCTCCCCGAGTGGCTGGAGGAAGTAGAGCGCGACTTTAACCATCCCGCCATCATCGGCTGGGGTCCCTTCAACGAAACCTGGGACAAGAACTTCCGCAAGCAGTACGATCCCCTGCTCGCTCTGGTCTATCAGGCAACAAAATCTGCCGATCCCACCCGTCCCTGCATTGATACCAGCGGCAACTTCCACGTGGTGACCGACGTATACGATCTTCACGACTATATGCAGGATCCCGAAACCTTCGCAAAGCATTACGAGCCTCTGGGCAAGACCAATGAATTTAATTTCCGCACCGCCTTTCTGGACAGACAGATCCGTTACGACAACTCTATCCCCTTCTTCGTCAGTGAATACGGCGGAATCCGCTGGACGGAGGATGAAGCCGGCTGGGGCTACGGAAACGGTCCCACCACGGAGGAGGAATTCCTCTCCCGCCTGAAAGGTCTGACTGACGTGCTTCTGGACAATCCCATGATGTTCGGTCTCTGCTACACCCAGCTTACCGACGTGGAGCAGGAGCAAAACGGTCTCTATACCTACGACCGCAGACCCAAATTCGACCCCGCCATTATCCGCGCCATCTTCGGTCGCAAAGCCGCTTACGAAGAATAAAGCATTGTAAAAAAATAGGTTTTCCGTTTCGGAAAACCTATTTTTTTTATTAT
>JAZPZL010000234.1:0-3906 GCA_045544655.1 Eubacteriales bacterium | reverse complement strand
TGCACGATGTATTCTTTTATTGCGTTCGGACGCCTGTACCGTCTCGGACAGGAGGTATGCGTTGAAGGAGCAGAGGGCGACGTGTATGCCCTTGCCGCAACCAACGGCACGGAAAAAGGCGTGTTGATCACAAATCTCGGAGAAGACCGTATCATCACTACGGATTTGGAACCCGGTTTTCAGGTTTATAAAATTGACGTCGATCATCCGATGACCCGCATAGACGTAGATTATGGCAGCTTCTCCATTGCCAAAAACGAAACCATTTTCTTGAAAAAATAAAAGAAAGGGAAGGAGAAACCGGATATGAACGTTGATTTTAAAAACGGAAGAGTTGTAACGGAGTGTATTTTATGTGACGAAATACCTTATGATGTTTCCAATAATGCCATCAGTGTGCAATTCAACGGTCAAAGCGGCATCAATTTTTACCAAAAAATTAATGATTTGGTGGCATTTGAGGGTCTTTCAACCTTTAAGTTTTTCATAAATGATCATGAAATTTCCTTTGACACGCCGAAAAGTGTGGAGAATATAGGCAGAACACAAACAGTCGTTTACCATACCGCCACTGCGGAAATTAAAACGGTTTCCGTATTGGATCAAAGGGCACAGGCGGTGATTACCAAGTTGGAGGTCCGCCCCACGGAGCGCATCTCGTTAGAACTGGCGATTGTTATGTGGAGCGCCGTTTCAAAAAAATGCGAACGCAGAGAAGATGGCAGTTTTTATTATGGGGATACCGGTTTTTCTTTTGCATCGGATGCAGACTTTGTCTGCGAAGCGGAAAACGACGCGTTGTTCTATCATATGGATCCCTTTGACAAGACCCAAAGTTTCCATATTGTATACGGGTTTTCTGCGGACAATCTCCTCGCTGTTTTGCAAAATGCCGACAGATATATTCAGCAAGCGTTTTATGAGATTGATGCCATCAAGCTTCCGTCCGACGTTGTCACCCAGCGGGATCGGGCGCTATATTATGCGGCGCATTTTTGCGCATTACAAAATTACAAGGAAATCGGGGCCTTCAAGGGATTTATGGCGGGATGCAAATACGTTATTCCGGCAAGAACCTATTTCAGAGATGCTTATTTTACGGTGCTGAGTATGTACAACGGACATCGGGATAAGGTCAGAAATGAGATTTTGACCCTGAGCCGCGGCATTGATGAGGATGGCAACTGTCCTTCTGCCGTCAAATACGATTTTTCGTCTTTTTGGGGGCGTCATTTTGACAGCCCGTCGCTGTATATCCTGATGGTCTATGACTACGTCAACAATACCGGTGACCTTTCGGTTTTGTCCGAAAAGGTGGGAGCGTATACCGTTTTAGAGTTGATGGAGCGAGTGTTGGATCAATTAAGTCGTTTTTGTGACGAAACAGGCCTTTTGGTAAAACAGGGGCCATATAATCGTCGTGACTGGGCGGATGAAGTCAATCGGTACGGTTACGTTACCTACGACGAAATTTTATATGCGCGTGCTTTGTATGGCTTTGCAAGATTGTTGACGGCGGCGGGTGAGACGCAGCAGGCCGTGCATTACGATCAGCAATTTTTGAAGGTGAAACAAAGCATTCATCGATATTTGTGGATGGAGGACAAGGGATACTACGTCAACTACACGGACGGAAATTTCGTAGAAGACAATTTGTCCATTGACACAGTATTGGCGGTTATTTTCGAAATTACCGATCCCAAACAATCTGTTCGTCTGTTGGAAAATTGCATGAGACAATTGGACAGCCGTAACCATACCGCTCTGGAACCCTTCGGGACGTTGAGCGTGTATCCTTTATATAAAGATATTCACGCCACGGTCAACAAGTCGGCCCGGCCCTTTGACTATCACAATGGAGCCGAGTGGCCCTATTGGTCTGCATTGTTTGCCTATGCATTGAAGAAGTATGGCTTTGCCTATGAATTCCCGCTTAAAAACTGGTTTTTCTATAATTTGGATCGTGGAAACTTTACCCCGATTGAATATTTTTCACCGTACTGTAAGGACGGCTCTTTGTTGCAGGCTTGGTCATCTGTGGCGGCTTTTGTTTATGATGACGTCCATCAGACCTTTTTCAAAAATAAGCTATAGAAGAAACAAAGGGGAACACAACAGAACCGCCCCCTTGTGTTCCGCCCGAAGCGAATATAACCTGGGCGAAGCCCAAATATAACTGAGGCGCACTTCCTTACGGAGTGCGCCTCTTTGCGATTCGTTTTTTCGTGGGGGGTGGTTTTCTTTTCGGGTTTTAACAAAGAAAAAAGTCTGTCGTTTGTTTAAGAAAGCAGCAGTACGATCGGCTCCATTGATGCAATCGACTCATTTACACGGATCAAACCGCCGTCCTTCTCAAAGCTGCATGCGACACGCTCACCCTTTTCGTTAAGCCTTTCGACAGATGTTACATCAAAGCTTACCGCCAAAGGAAGCTCATCGAGTGCATCTTGAGAGAGGTTGAAGGCTGCCGCCATTATCTCACCCGAGGGAAGTCTGCCTGCTCGGAGATAGAGCTCTGCGTCCTCGGGGTAATAGACGGGAAGAAGGTCATTTTTCGAAAGGATATCAACGAACTGTCGCTTTCTCGTTTCGTTCAAGAGTGAGAAGGCAGAATAATACTTAAAGGGCATATCGGGAGTTCCGCAGAAGACGATACACTCACCGCCGAATGAGGTCTTATGGCGGGTGACACCGGGATATAGAGGCTCGGAGACATTAAGCTTTCGGTTAAAGTGACAGACCTCAGAAAGCCATTCGGTATCGTCGGAGAGAGGTGTAAGCTCTCTATTTCCATACTGCACATCCTGAGAGATACCATTCACTCGCTCATCGGTTGCGGCTTTTACATTTTGGGAGACGATCGGCACACCAACTTTGTCAATGGGTGCGGCATTGGAAGCTACGATCACGCCAAGCTCGGAGGCGAAACCGCGAGCAACAAGCGCATCAGCCGCCCCAACAGAGAGAATGAGAGTTCCTTTCATAAATTCTCGAATTTCGTCGTCAGTGAAGCCTCTGGCGGAAACATCGTCGAGGAAGACTGCGCCCTCACCATCGTTTCCAAAGTAGAGAGGAAGACCGAAACGCTCAAGCACACAGCTCGACCAAGCAGAGAGTTTAAAATACTTCTTTAAGCGTAGCTGGTAGAAGAAGTCCTGCATATGCGTCAAGGGAATGCGACATCCAAAGGGACGAAGCTTACTCGCATAGGTAGTGAGAGCCTCGTAAAAGCCGGAATATTTTGCGAGCTTCTTTCTGTACGCCTTACCTGAGGCCGGCTCGTGCGCACTGAGTCTGGTTATCCAATGCTTTGCACCCGTTGCGCCCTCGAGTATCGATGCAGTAAAGTGGGCATGAAGGAGTGCGGCAGAGGTGGAATATCTGTTCTGCGGACAAGTATCGGTTTCTGCCAAGAAAATATCGACCTTGTCTTTTGTATTTTCGCGCAGGATCGCAGCGCGAAACATATTTGCAGTGAAGTAACGTGCGCCTCCCATGTTGGCGGAGTTTGAGTACGGTCCGCCATTGAGACGGATTATTCTCGGATTGCCCTTACCAGCGAATGCCTCTGCACCATGGTCGGCGACCTCGCAGAATGTGGATGTGTAGATGCCGGAAACTACGCCTTGAATGGTAGGATCTACCTCGTCGAGTCCCTCTCGCATAGCCTTTATACAATCTTTGACTGAGTCGCGCACGACCTCTACGTAGAGGTCGGAATAATATTTATCCTCCTCGGTGTTGTTGAGGATGCGCTGATAGAGTTCCTCTCGAGTGATCGGCTTTTTTGCACGACGATTGAGCTCTGCCATGTGATATTTGCAAGCACAGCCATTCGTCGGCCTATAGAAAAGTCCGAGATCGTCATCAAGCATAACAACGGAGGGAAGTCGGATCGTAGCCATG
>JAZPZL010000233.1:0-5455 GCA_045544655.1 Eubacteriales bacterium | reverse complement strand
GGGCGCGGTGGGGTGTATGCTGGGGGATGCTTTGGGAAAAACCGTTTTTGATCGCCTGGATGCCGATAGGCTGAGAAAGGTCATTTATATCGGGATGATTCTCAGCGGTATTTTGATGATTTTTTAAAGGGAAGAGTTTGTAAGGCAAGGACTGCAAGTTCTCTTTTTGCAACAAAAAATTTACGATAGTAAAAAAATATTGACAAATGTAAGGGAATCTGATACTATAGAATTGAAGGGAGGGTGCGGAAGTGTACATGAACTATTCCAAACTGTGGAGTCTGCTTGCGGAGAAGGAGCTGTCGAAATCCGATTTGATGGAGTTGACCGGCTTAAGCTCCCGCGTAATTGCAAAGCTTTCCAAAAACGAGACCGTAACCACGGATACCGTTGCAAAGATCTGTTCCGCGCTGAACTGCGACGTGGGAGAGATCATGGAATGCGCGGAGGAAAACCAGCTTCCTCTCTACCGTTACGCCCGCTCCTTTGGATCTGTTCTGGAGGATGACGAGGAGTTTCAAAAGATCGGTTTCGAGCGAAAGGGAAAGCAATACGCGATTTACTATACGAAAAAACGCGCCGTGAAGGCAACGAGGATCGATTGCGGTGAGGACGGTACGATTTATCGAACCCAGTATTATATAGCCGGTGGACACGGTACTCCCAGTGCGGTGAAAAAGCCTTTGCTTCGTCCGCTGCGCAATTCGGATGAAACCGTGATCGTAGTCATTAAGGGAAAACCCGGAATCATCGCAGGACTCGACGAGGGATTTTGGGTATCTGCAAAAAAAGGAAGTCTTTGCAGTGAAAAAGACATTCTTGTAATGAGTGAAGCCGTTTTCAAGCTTTTTGATATTTGATGAAAAAACGGGGTGGTTTTGATGAGTGATGCTTTGATTCTCGTGATGGAACTGATCGGAACCGTTGCTTTTGCGGTGTCCGGTGCCTTGGTTGCCATTGCGGGAAGTCTGGACCTGTTCGGTGTAATTTTCGTAGGCTGTGTGACCGCGGTGGGCGGCGGGATCTTGCGGGACGTTCTGATGGGGCGGTTTCCTCCGGGGATCTTTGCCAATACCCCTATGCTTGCCCTTGCCGCTTTGACGGCGATTCTGGTTTTCACGGTATCCCGTTTTAAACGCAGATCCTTCGGCGATTTTAAAAAGCGGCTGGATCAGATCAACAATTACTTTGATGCAGTGGGACTTGCGGTCTTTACCGTGATCGGTGTGGAAAAGGCAGAGACGGCGGGCTTCGGCGGGTGGTTCGTTTTTGACGTTTGTATGGGACTGCTTACCGGCATCGGAGGGGGGATCCTCCGGGATATTTTCGTGGATCGGACTCCCTCCGTTTTGCAAAAGCAGGTTTACGCCGTGGCTTCCATCATTGGTGCCGTTGCGTACTTTGTTTGCAAAGCCTATTTGGAAAGACCTCTTGCGGTTTTGATTTCCGTTACGATTATGATCTTATTAAGACTTCTTGCTACCCGATTCCGTTGGCAGTTGCCGAGAATCGATTTGGATGAAAAGGAACAATGAAGGGAAATGCGGGAACGTATTGACTTTTTCGGCTGTAAAACTACAATGAAAATATGAGAATTTTAATCTTGCCTTAAAAAGGAGAAGACAATGAAAAAAAGAATTTTGTTTCAGGGGGATTCTATCACCGACTGCGGAAGAAAGCGTGAGGATTTTTACGGAATGGGAAGCGGCTACGCCAATTTGGTAAAGGCTTCTCTGGGAATGGATCGTCCCGATGAATTTGAATTTATCAATCGCGGGATCAGCGGAAACCGCATTGTGGATCTGTATGCCAGGATAAAAATTGATTTTATCAATCTTGCCCCCGATTACGCCAGTATTTTCATCGGTGTCAACGACGTTTGGCACGAAATTGCCAAAGAAAACGGCGTTGCGACTCCGAAATTTGAAAAGATCTATTCTATGCTTCTGGACGAGATCCGGGAGGCTTTGCCTCAAACGAAGCTCTTTCTCATTGCGCCCTTCGTCCTTCACGGTACCGCTACGGAAAATACCGAGGAGAAGCCCAACCGTTGGGAGCGTTTTCAGTCCGAAGTGCCCGAAAAAGCGGAGGTTGTAAAAAAACTGGCGAAGGAGTACGCTTTGCCCTGCATTGAGCTTCAGCCTGCCTTTGACAAGGCTTGCGAGTCCGCTCCTCCCGAATACTGGACCCGCGACGGCGTGCATCCCACTGCCTGCGGGCATGAGATTATTAAGCGCCTTTGGTTAAAGGTATTTGAAGAAATGCAGGGGTGATTCTCAGACCCTTTTTGGAAAAGGGTCCGAACCCCGAAAACCTTTAAAAAGCATTTTTCATAAGTTTTTTCAAAAAAGGAACCAAAACTTTAAATACAAAACAAGCCATGAATTTCACGGCTTGTTTTACTTTTTTTCGGATAAACCCAAAAGGTAATCGGAAGACACTTGAAAAAAATTGCAAAGCGCAATGATGTCGTCGATATTCGGCTCGTATTTTCCGCATTCGATATAGGAAATCTTTCGTTGGGTCATACAGACGGCTTTTCCCAATTCCGTTTGATTCAGGTCGGCATCTTCTCTTAGATTTCGAATTTTTTCTCCAAAGGTTAATTTCATGAAAGCACCTCCGTCAGTATTTTGCCATAGACAGAAACTTTCTATTGACAAATAGACGGAAAGCGTCTATAATTGTTTTGTCAATCGTTGACGAAAATAATTTTGGAGGATGAATTTATGAAAAAAATCTTAGCCTTGATCCTTGCAGTGATTATGATATTTTCTCTGTCAGCTTGTTTGGAAGAAAGTGCGCCGGAGAAAGAAACATACGTTGAGGAAGAAGCAGACACAAACGAAGAGGTGAAGGAAGAAATCAAAGAGGAAATCTTTTCTTTGAATGAAACTGCTGTATTTGAAAACTTGAAAATTACCGCATTGGAGATCAAGGAATCTAACGGAGAAAGCTTTTTTACCCCTGAATCCGGAAAAATTTTTGTAGGTGTAAAATTTGAAGTTGAAAACATTTCAGCTGAAGAGCAGTCGGTCAGTTCTTTGCTTCTTTTTGATGCTTACGTGGGGGATGTGAAATGTGATTTGTCTTTCACAGCTTCTTCTGCTTTTGACGATGGAACTTTGGACGGAGATATTGCCGCCGGCAAAAAACTTATTGGATGGTATGCAGTGGAGATTCCTGCTGATTGGAGCGTGCTTGAATTGAATGTAAAATCTGATTGGCTTTCTTCCAACACGGCGAAATTTGTGTTTAATAAGTAAGACATCGCATTTTCAATTTTGTGGACAGTTTTTTCGGTTCCTTTTTTTCAAAAAAGGAACAAAAAAACCAAACCGGCACTTGCAAGCGCAAGTCCTGGTTTTATTTTCATCTAAAACTGTGCCAGGTCCAGGGTACCCAGGATCTCGTCGCTTCCCTTGCCCACGGCAATGAGGAGAGCGGAGGCATCGGAGGTGATGGCAAGGCTTTTGGCGGGGGAGCCGTAATCAATGGGGTACTCTCCCTTTTTTTTGCCGGTTTGAAGGTCGAGAACGTGGATCTTTCCGCCTTCCCCGGAGGAGGTGGTACCGCAGAGGACAGAGCCTGACGGATCGCAGATCACTCCTTCGAAAACGGTATCGGAAACCAAACTGCGCGTCTCGCCCGAGTCCAGATCGCGGTAGAGATAAAGGGTGCCGCCGTCCTCCAGCGTACGGGTGAAGAGTACCGCAGAGCCTCCCACACGCTGAAAGGCGTCGAAGGCAAAATCTTCATTTCCCAGGGGGATATTGGAGCCGTATTCGAAAAAGCCGATTCCCTTATAGGAAGCGCCGTCCTTGCGGGCGTACCAGATCTTTTTGCCACCCTCGCCCGCCAGGATCACACCGCCGAAATCGGGCAGACGGGGGTTTTGGGCAAGCACGTAGGTCTCCTTGAAATCCACGGGATGGATGAGGAGAAGCTCACCTTTTTCATTGATAAAGGAAAGATCGTTCAAGGGTACGGGATTTTGCACCGAAAGATCCTCAGGCAGAGAGGTGCGATGGGCGCCGTTTTCCTTCAAAAGCAGGGTGAAAAGCTCCCGATCCGTTAAAAGATGGGCGCGATCCTTGGCATCCTCCCAAACCAAAACGGAGGAGAGGGAAGCCTCGCTTTGAAACATGGCTTCGCTGGATACGGAGCGCTCGGGAGAGACGAACCCACCCGTGATCCCACCCTTTGCATCGGGGTGTAAATAGAGAAATCCTTCGCTTTTCGGCAGGTAAAACAGACGGGTCTCGGCGGATTTCCCTTCGCTCACCGTGAATCGGAATAAGGGAGAAAAGACCTCGCCGGTGCTTTCCGGAGCTTCTTCCTCCTTGGCACAGGAAAATAACGTTATGGTCATGCAGATCAGGAGCAGGACCGAAAAAAATCGTTTCATACAAAAACCTCTTCTTTTGATGCATTAAGCATACCACATTTGGAGAAAATATGGTTAAAAAATTGTGAATTTGCGAAAGGGGAAACGATATGAGCGAATGCGAGCAGGAAAAAAGCGAGGGTTGCAGACAGGGGATCCTGGAATTCGGACAGGTGGTCACGGGAAGGGAGGGTGCCATTCAGACGCTGGTGATCGCGGGACAGATCGAGGGACACGCCACCCTGCCGCAGGGGATGAAGGCAACGCGGTACGAGCATATTTTGCCGAGTCTTGTGATGGCGGAGGAAAGTGAGGAGATCGGCGGAGTACTCCTTCTCATCAATACCATGGGCGGTGACGTGGAATCCGGTCTTTGTATGGCGGAGCTCATCGCGGGGATGAAAAAGCCCGTGGCGGCGTTGGTGCTGGGGGGAGGACACTCCATCGGGATCCCCCTTGCCGTGGCGGCAAAGCGTACCTTCATTGCCCAAAGCGCTACGATGACCGTGCATCCCGTGCGGATCAACGGTCTTGTTTTGGGGGTTCCCCAAAGCTTTGAATACCTGAAAAATATGCAGGAAAGGATCGTGCATTTCATTGTGGAAAACAGCAGGATTTCACCGGAAAAGCTGGAGGAATGGATGCACGGCAGACACGATATGGCAACGGATATCGGCACCATCGTGGAGGCGCGGGAGGCGGTAGCGGAGGGACTGGTGGATGAGATCGGGACCTTGGCAACTGCGCTTCACTGGCTGAAAGAAGAGATCAAACGGGAAAAAGCCTTGTAAAACCTGGAATTTTTGAACATTTTCTCTTGACTCAATTGCATTTTTAAGGTACAATATAAGGGCGTATTGAAAATACGTCATTATGAATCTTGTTCCGATGAAAATCGTAATGAAAAAAGCAAGGAGGTGTTCAAGTACATAATGGAAATCATCATTTGTGTCGCCGTTGCGGTGCTGACACTCATCGTTGGTTTTGCAGCGGGCGTGATCTACCGCAAGCACATCGCCGAGAGTAAGATCGGCACGGCGGAAGGTCAGGCTGCAAAGATCGTAGATG
>JAZPZL010000232.1:0-7667 GCA_045544655.1 Eubacteriales bacterium | reverse complement strand
CTCCTTGGCTCACAGAACGACATGGCTACGATCCGACTTGGAAAGCATTCCCGTGGTAGAGCTTTTTCCGTGAGTACCTGATACTCCGATGGGATTCTTGCTCTGCTGCATCAAAAGACCCAAAAATTTGGCTCTGGGCATCATAGGGATCCCCAACCCCTTGGGATAGGAGAAAACGATATCGTCTTCACGAATGGCACCGGTATATACGACCAGCTCAACGTTTTGATACTGCTCCTCGTGAAACCGGGTATAAACGGGAATCCCGTCGGCAACCAGCTTTCGCGTGGTATCACTCTCCGCCGCATCGTAGCCCGCTACCTTACATCCGTAGCGTTTTGCGGTAAAGGCAAGGGAGGACATACTGACACCGCCGATGCCCAGAAAGAAAATATTCGGTTTTTGCTCCAAAAAATTTGTTTGTTTTTTCATGATTTCACCTAAAATTCACATAAGGATGTTAGAATTTGCTCAAATGGGAAGAATTTGCTTTCCAACTTTTTTCACAAAGGAGAAAAAATATGCAGATTACCGATGTAAAAATCAGAAAAACCTTTACGGAAGGACCGATGCTCGCTGTGGCAAGCATTACGCTTGAGGGAGTATTCGTCGTTCACGACGTGAAGGTGATCCTCGCAAACGATCGCCGTTTTATTGTAATGCCCAGCCGTAAGAATGCCGACGGTACCTACCGCGACATTGCTCATCCCATTACCGCGGATTTTCGCGCAAATCTGGAGGAAGCAGTGCTGGCGGCTTATGAAAAGGCACTTGCAGAAGCTCCCGCAGAAGATACGCTTTGATTTATTATACCTTTCTTTTGTCTATTTTGCAAGAGGCTTAAGCGAAGAGCTTAGGAGAATCGTTTTTGAAAAAAAGGGGCGGGAAGCCTCTTTTTTTCTTTTGCGCTTGACGGTATATACCCTTGTTTGTTATAATATGTATATCATCCGAAGAAAGGATTTTTCCGTGAAAAAAATTACTCTCAAAAAATTTTTGCCCGAGCAGAAGACGGTGCGCTTTTTAATTGCCACCTTGCTTTTGACCCTGGGCGTATATCTTGCTTATCCCGTTCACGGCATCGTGGCGACACTCCCTTTTTGCTTTTTCGCTTCCATCCTTGCTTACCTGATTTTTGACCGTATGGGGATCCTCCTTGGTACCGTCGGAGCGATTGCGTTTTTCTACGGCTTAACCACCGATTTCTACGATCCTTTTTCCTTTGCGCTGTTTTCCGTGCTTTCCACCCTTTTTGCCGCTCTTGCGGTTCGTGGGGTGCGCAGCTTTTTAAACGGAAAAAAAGTTTTGCCGATCCTGTCCGTCGCGGCAGTGACGGTGGGGGCGATCCTGATACCCCTTGTATTCAGCGGAACGCCTACTGCTTTTCTTTCTGCTCAAAAGGAAGCCAAAGCGTATTTTTCCACCACCTATCCGGAGCAAAAATTTGAAGAGATCACCGTTTATTATAATCTTCGCGAAGGGTGTTATTCAGCGGAGGTGGAGTATTTGTATGAGGAAAATGACCTGACCTCCTCCGTTCTCTTTTCCGAAAAGATCAAAGACGGCTTTCTGGACGATTTTGTTTCCTGGATGCAGGAGAAACGGAAATCTCATTTGATCGACGTGGTGAAAAAAAGCGAGGAGGACGTTTTGATCAATTCCGCAGGACTTTCCGAAAAAACGCCCGACGGTGTTTTCCACGGCTACTACGGAAAAGTCGGGACGGAAATGGAACCTCTCTTTCATTTTTCCGCCACCTTCCGTGAGGAGAAGCCGGAGCGTCGCGGCTTTGCCGATGCTTGCAGAAGCGTAATGGCGACCATCGGAGAAAATGACTTTGTTTACGGATCCATTACCTTTTACGCCTTGGACGCGGGCAACGTGGTATATGAATGTACCGTTACTCCGGAAACGGATCCTGAGACAGTCCTCAGCCTTGTCAAATACGCAAAATAAAAAAGAACGCTTCGGCGTTCTTTTCCTTTTCCTTTTATCATAGAATCGGATAAAAGGAGTTAAATATGATCAAAAAGTATAATCGCATCCGCTATCGGGAAAAATTCCAAAAATATCGGATCTTTTACCTGGTCCTTGCATCGGTGTTTCTGGCTTCTCTCGCGGGAGAACTGTTTTGGTTCGGAGGACTTGATTATCGCTATACCGGCTCTGATGTATCGTTTTCCGCTTTTTTCTCAGATCTGTTCGCGGGAGAAGCCTTGATATTGCTTTTGGTATTCCTTTTTGGGGTGACCTTGTACGCGCCCGTATTCGGAATTGTCAGCACGGCAGCCAGGGGAGCCTTCTCCGGCTTCTGCCTTGCTGTTTTATGCTCGGATCTGAAAAGCGGGAAGGGGGTATGGCTGTTGGTTTTAAGCTTTTTCTATTTGCTTTTTTCAGCCTGGCTGTTTTTGGCGTATACCACCTTTTGTACCACAACCGCTTTGCAGATCTTTTCCGATCCCTCGAAAAGACATGGGGGAGAGAGAAGAATGTACGGTGGCACTCTGTTTTATTCTGCGTTTTCCCGAGGCTCGGTTAATCTGCGTTTTTTGATGAGCTACTGTCTCTTTTTCCTGGGTGCCGTCTTTCTCTCGTTTCTGTTAACACTCTGCTTTGCGGGGATCAGAACGCTTTTGTAAAAAAAGGTGCGGTCTAAAAACCGCATCCAACATATTTATTTTAACAAAAGGAAAAATTAGAATCAAGTGTGAATTTTAATAAAAAATCACAAAAATATTTGGTTATTTTGTGAATTTACAAAAAAGATAACATGTGCTACTATATAGGTGCAAGGAAGAAAGAAACAAAAAAGAGTCAAGGAACTCTTCCAAAAAAAGGAAAGGAGGACAGTCCAAAGATCTGAATACAGTGACCCCGGTAATAGGGAGTAATGAAAATTAGGAAACACACCCGATTGAATATGGAGGACGGTCCAAAGGAACTATTTAAAGTGACCCGAAGATTCGGAGTAAAAGCTTCATAAAAAAACGGAGGTACGGTCCAAAGAACAAAGTCAAATAGACCCGAGTGTTTTCGGAGTAACCCGTAAGAAAAAATGGAGGTACGGTCCAAAATACAAAATCCAGTGACCCGAGATTTCGGAGGAATCAAAAGGATCCCGGCAGATCAGTGATCAAGCCTTTATAAGGTAAGCCCCAATGGGGGATTAAGAGAATCGGTTATCGAGTTCAGGATCCAATCAAACGAAGTGTTCACAACGACAACAGAATATATGGAGGTAAGGTCCCATGAACAAGCCGGACCAGATTTAAACCCCGAACCGCGAGAAGAAGATACGGTTCGGGGTTGTGTTTTTATAAAATTCATCGTTTTTTGTATTGCAAAGTAAAAAAATGTATGATATACTCAGCTTAACAAAAGAATAAACACAGTTCATAGATTTATCTTTGTCGGGGAAAAATATCCTCGGGGATCAGGAAATACGGTGAAACTCCGTAGCAACCGCCATTGCCGTGATTGAATTTTTCATCAGTCGGAATGCTGATCGGACTGTGACCCACGAAAGGTCTCTCGGGCAAACGGGCGAGACGGGGAAGAAGATCGGCAGGGATCTTCTCTTGTTTTTGCGCCCAGGGGAGGGCGCTTTTGTTTTATCCTTTTGAAAAAAGAAAGGAAAAAGAAAAAATGAAAACGAAACTTTTATCAATTCTCTTTGTGCTTACCCTGCTTCTGACTTTTTTCTCCTGCGCTGCGGAGGAGCCCAAGGCACCTACCGCTACCGAAGCTCTGACTGCTGAAGAAACCGTCACCAAGGACAATGACGGTATCCCCGCAGAGGGCTTGTGGGAAAAGGCGACCTATCGGGAGGATAAAACCTTCGGTGACGGGGCAAAGACCGTCAAGGTCACGGTAAAGGCAGGTGACCACAGCGTAATCTTCACCTTGAAAACCGATAAGGATAATCTGGGCGACGCTCTCCTGGAGCATAAATTGGTGGAAGGCGAAGACGGCGCATACGGTCTTTACATCAAAAAGGTGAACGGAATTTTGGCAGATTACGACGTGGATCAAACCTACTGGTCTTTCCAGATCGGCGGTGAAGCGCAGATGAACGGTGTCAGCGATGCCAAGATCCAAGGCGGTGAATCTTTTGAGCTTGTCCGCACCAAATAAAACGCCTGATAAAAAAACGCTGACTGTTCCCGAAATAGCACTTTTTGCCATGCTGGGCGCCTTGATGTTTGGGGCTCAGGTGGTGATGGAGGTGCTTCCAAACGTTCACCTGTCCGGAATGTTTGTGATCCTTTATACCGTTCTTTTCCGCAAAAAAGCCTTGATCCCCATTTATCTGTACGTATTTCTCATCGGTGTGCGCTGGGGATTCGGATTGGCCTGGATCCCGTATTTGTATTTGTGGTTGATCTTGTGGGCACTGGTAATGCTCGTTCCCCAAAAGACCCCCGATAAATGGAAAATGATCCTTTATCCCCTCATCGGAGGTGTGTTCGGGCTTTCCTTCGGCACACTTTACGCCCCCTCCCAGGCGCTCCTCTTTGGTCTGAATTTTAAGCAGACCCTTCTTTGGATCGCTGCAGGCTTTACCTGGGATATCGTCCACGCCGCAGGAAACGCGGTGTTTTGTACCCTCGTGGTACCTTTATCCCATGTTCTGAAACGGGTTTTAAAGCGCGGAAGAATGATATAACGAAAAAAATCCTCGGAATTATCCGAGGATTTTTTTTGTAGCGTTGAATTAGTTTTCCATACCTGCCTGCAGAACGAACTTAGCGGGCTTTCTGACGATGGGGAGCAGGGACTTTGCTGCCAGATAGTGGTCGTAATAGCGCTCCAGCTCGATCTCGTATTTACCGAATTCCGCAAAGAATTCTTCGGCAATTTCAAGAGCGGTCGCGTTATGACCGACTACCTTTTCCTTCATAAAGCTTGCTACGCCTTCGCAGTACTCAGCGTGCTTGAGAAGCATTCTCCAGGAAACGGTCTGAGGACGGGTGGGCATTGCCATATGAGTTGCAACCATTGCGCGGCACTCAGCGGCAAGCTCGCTGATGGCTTCGAAGTTTGCCTTGCGGGTGGGATCGTAGCGGAGGGAGATAGCAGCATTCTTCGTCTTTTCACCGGACATAAAGGAGAAATCGAATGCATTGGAAACCTTCTGCAGATAGTCGTAAGCTTCCTTCCAGTCTTTGCCGTAAATGTGAGAGAAGTAATCCTCAACCAGTTCATCATAGGTAACGTTTTCATCGAGAAGCGCCTCTGCGTAAACGTAGATGGCAAGACCGTTGGGCCAGAAGCTTCTCTGGGAACCGTCTTCAACGAAGCCGTCCAGACCCATATACTTCAAGCCGCGGATATCCTCGAAGATTCTCTTTGCAATGTAAAGTCCGCTGGGATCCATATACTGGTGACGCCAGAAGTGATACTCGTAGGAGAAGCAGGGACCGTCCCAGATCTCCTGCCAGCTCTTCAGGAATACCAGGTTTTCCTCGGCTCCCTTGGGCTTCTTCCAGGCGTTGCGGATGTAAGGAGGCAGCTCGGGAAGCTTGGTCTCTGCGGTAACGGACTCGGAATAGGTACGGGTAATGGGCGCGTACAGGAGAGAGATACGCTTGGGGTTGGCGATCTTTACGTGCTCGGGAGCAAAGAGGGTGTCGTAGTAAGCGATGAATACTACGCGGGTATCCAGTCCTCTTGCAGTCAGAAGCTCGTCTACCTCGTTCATGATCATCAGATAAAAGTCGGAGGGACGCATCTTCTGGCATTCGGGACACTCACAGTGGTTGGAGTTGGAGTCAGCCAGCCAAACGTGGAGGTAGGTAACGTTCTTGTGCTTCTCGGCGTAGTCTGCAATACCGGTTGCCATAATGGTGCGAACCTCGGGATTAGACATACAGAGGTTGGTGTTTAGGCAAACACCGCGGAAGGGCTCACGAACGCCGTTGATCTCGGCCAGATAGCTGCGCTGCTTGTCGGTGATTTTCAGGTTGTGATTTGCTTTCCATCCGTCGGTAGAGGAGAGACCGAAGGGCTCGGCGGTCCAGCCGTGACCCATATCGTGGAACTGAAGACCGCGCTTTGCGATCTCTGCTTCACACTGTCTCTTCCACTGCATAATGATCTGGGGAGAAACCTTCTCGGAGGGACGGTATCTTCTGTTGTGTACGTGATCGTAGTAGGAATCGTAGTAGAAGTAGGGGTTATCAAACTCGATCATATAGATATTGATTTCCTGCTTTGCATAGAAATCAATGGTCTCCAGCATACACTGCTGGAATTCTGCACCTTCGTTGCAGTGACCGCGGAATCTGTGATCTGCCTTTTTGTGATACTTCGTGGCTTCGATATCCTTGAGGGGAACGTAGTCACCGTCAACGCCGGGGTAGAGCCAGCGGCAACCGTTCAGTCTCAGAAAACGGTAAACGGCAAAGAGAACGCTTCTGGGGTTGGAGCCTGCCAGAATACCGCCCTTTTCGTCGGTATCAATGTGAACCACGTCATCCAGAACGGGGTCGTCTGCTTCGTTTTCCAGACCGAAATCCTCCAGAAGACCGAGACGGAAGCCGTCCTTTGCTTCAGGGGCGTAGGTGATGGCGATGTCACCGCATTCGGGCATCATCATGCGCAGATATTTCTTCAGCTCTTCTGCGGCAAAGTCGATCACGTGATCGGCGCGGATCTTTTTGATTTCGTACATAATTTACCTCTTTCTCTTTATATATGATATTTTAACAGGTCGGGATAAATGGAATTATTCCAGAATGATGGACTTACTGTCTTTTGCATAATCGCCCAGGGCGTAGCAGGTGTTTGACTGATCGTAGTAACGCTCGATCTCGATCTCATACTTTCCGAATTCCTCTTCAAAGCGGGCAACTGCCTCCTTGGCGGTGTAGCTGTGACCCTTGGCTTTTGCAATGAGGATCTCTGCAAACAGCTCAATGTAGGTAGCGTGGTAACCGAGCAGTCTCCAGGAAACGGTTTGAGGACGGGTAGGCATTGCCATATGGGTGGCAACCAGTGCGCGCTCCTCTTTTGCCAATTCTTTTACGCTTTCCAGAAGGGGAAGCATATCGGGATTGTAGAACTTGGAGGCTTCGGGTTTCTTGGACTTTCTGCCGGAGGTGAATTCATAGTCGAAGGCGGTGGAAATGCGACTGAGCAGGCTCAGAGCATCCTTCCAATCCTTGCCGTAAATATGAGCAAAATAATCGTCTCTGACCGCTTCAAAATCACAGTCACGGTTCATCAGGGCTTCTGCGTAAATGTAAATGGCAAAGCCGTTGGGGAAGAAGCTTCGCTGAGAGCCGTCCTCCACAATACCATTGATGTTCATACACTTCAGGGCCCGGATGTCCTCGTAGATCCGCTTTGCAATGTAAAGGCCGCTGGGATCGAAAACCTGATGGCGCCAGAAATGGTACTCATAGCAGAAATTGTCACCCTTCCAGAGGTTGAACCAGCCGTTGAGCAGAGCCTGATTTTCCTCAGCGGAGGAGGGCCTTTGCCAGGCATTGCGCTCATAGGGCAGCGGCTCCGCCAGAACGCTGTCCTCCCGGAAGGAGGAGCAGTAGGAACGGGTAATGGGTGCGTACAGCAGCGCAAACCGCTTGGGGTTTTTAATGGCGATCTTCTCCGGTCCCCACAGGGTATCCACATAGGCGATGAATACGATACGGGTGTCCAGTCCC
>JAZPZL010000231.1:0-8757 GCA_045544655.1 Eubacteriales bacterium | reverse complement strand
AACGGTCTTGCCGGGGAATTTGTCATATCCCCAGTGTCCGGGACCGTGTCCGTCGCTGGAGCAGGTCGGCGCCAGGTGGAAGCCTTCATCCAGAGCAGCGGAATAAACGTACTCGTTGATCAGATTGGAGGAGCGATTGCTTCCGTCTCCCATTTCCACGAAGCGGAAGAGATTCCGGAAGCGGGGAGAGTTGTTTTCCCGATGTCTGAAATCCCACACGCCCTTCACGGAATATCCGATGATCTGGGGATGGGGATAACCGCAGAAGGCAAAGGGACTGTGCTTGAGACGGTCAAAGAATTTGTCCCAGGATTTTGCGGTGAAGGCAATGTCAGCATTGAAGGTCAGTACCTCGCCGCCGTGCATATGTTCCACGCCGTAGCGGTCACTTTCGCGGATGGTCACCTGTCCCTCGGATCCGGGGAAGAAGACGATCTGCGGGGAAAAGGTTTCGGCATCTGCATAGCCGCGGTAAAAGTCACGGGCATTCAATACACCGGAATGATCGGAAACCGCACCGAAATCCAGTCTGCCGTCTTCCTTCATTCTCTTCATATAATAATTCTTATGATAAAAGGCTTCATCGCGCTGGGAAAACTCTGCAAGCTTGTGCTTGTTGTAGGTGTGGTCGTGCATATCGCCCACAAAATACTGCAGATCTGGGGAGGACTCTGCGTGGCGCATTTCACGAACCTGAATGGTGCAGGTGTAGGCTTTTTTACCGTATCTTGCGGTAACGGTGGCTTCTCCCTCCTCGAGGAAGGTCAGGAGTACACCGTTTGTAAATTCACCGCCGTAAAGGTAATTTTCCGAATATTTGGTGATCTGTACCACTTTTTTATTGTCGGTAGACCAGGTAATTTTATCCCTATTGTATTCCTCACCGCCCAAAAGCCGTAAGGGAAGTACGTTTCCACGGTAGGTGGAAATGGATTCGTGAGATAAGTAACGCATTGTATTGCCTTCCTTCCTTCAGTTTCTATTAGTTTATCATCCTTTCTCTTTAAAGTCAATTTGATAACGGAAAAAGCAAAGGCAATATCGGAGATTTGCAGTTGCGCTGTTTTGCGAACGAACGTGCGCCATTTTTTTATCATTCCGCAAATAAACGAACAAAAATTCGTATTTTTAATTGACAATTACGAAATTTCGTGATATAATCCACTCGATCGATGGAAATACAACGAATTTAAGAAAGGAGAACGTAAAATGACTCGTGAAAGAATGGATTTGAAAGAAGAGGCGATTTTACTTGCCAAGGATAGAATTGAAGATGCCGCAGAGGCTCTTTCCGAATTTTTCCCCGAGCTTGCAGAGGAATTGAATTGGTTTCTGGAGGAATTGGGAACCCGCTTGACCCTGGTACGCTCAGACCGTCTCGCTTTGCCGGAAAACGCACTGTATTCGGGAGGGGTCGTATGACGCTGGAGGAATACGTAGGAAGATTCCGCCTGCTTCAGCATAGCGCGGAAAAGGCTCAGCGCAGATTGGAGCTGTATTCCTCCGGTGCCTATCAGGGCTTTTTGAAGCGTTTTGGGAGCTGCGGTCGCCCCGAGCTTTCCTCGGTACTGTTCAGTACGGAAAGGCTCAAGGAGGATCTTGCAAAAAAACAGCGTATGTGCGAGCGGTACGCCATTCGCCTGACCCGCGCCATTTCCTTAATGGAAGCAGGGGAATTGAGGGATTATGCACTTCAGCATTACCTTTACGGCTTGACTTACGAGCAGATCGCGGATCAAAGCTTTTTCTGCGTTCGAACCGTTTACCGCTACGCAAGGCACGCCCGCCTTGCCCTGATGGAAGCGATGAAGCAGGTAGCGCCAAAGTCGATCCGCACCGTCTCGCACCGCTATCGCATCAAGGGAAAACTGCCACGGAAAAGCCTGAGCCTGGATCGGATTTCCCGTGCTGTGGCATCCGTCACTGCCCTTCGCCGCCGCGATGGCAGTCCCCGGTATTTTGGCGTTATATGATCCGCCTTGACAAAAGAGAGGGAAAGGGATACAATGATAGAAGAAAGAAAAGGGACGGTGGTAGAATGAAACGGTTTTGCGGACTGTTTTTGACGGTAGTGATTCTGATGGGGCTGTTTTCCCCCAATGCTTTTGCTGTGGAAACGAACAAGGTGATCGCGATCGCCTTCCCCGGCTATGAGAAAAATTCGGGTCCCAGCTACGAGGCGCTGGATGCCTACGTTGACGATATGGCGTCTTTTCGGAAAACGTTGACCGATGCCTTTGCGGAGTGTCGGGAAGAGATCTATCTTCTCGAATATGGGATTCCCACTACCTTGATCAATGAGCTTGCTTTTTACGTCTGGAAGGAAATTCCCGAGGCGTTTCACGTAGACGGGATGAATTATTCGTCCTCCGCCGGAAAAATTTACGCTTTGTACGCAGAGTACTCGCTGGATAAGAACGAATACGCCGGCTTGTTGAAGCAGTGCCGTGACGTTGCCGAAAAAATGCTTGAGGGAGTGGACGATCCCCGTCTTTCCGAAGCGGAAAAGGCGCTGATCCTGCACGACCGTCTGGCTGTGCACAATGAGTACGACCTTACCTACAACGCGCCCTATACCCACGAAATGGTCGGCGCTCTGGTGAATCAGACCTCCGTTTGCGAAGGCTATGCGATGGCGTATTCTTACCTTTTGGATCAGGTGGGAATCCGAAATTACTACTGTCAGTCCGAGCTGATCAATCACGGTTGGAATATCCTGTATATCGACGGAGTGAAATACCACGTGGACGTAACCTGGGACGACCCCGTCCATGACCGTATGGGTCGGGTATATCACACGAATTTCCTGCGTTCCACGGAAGGAATGAAGGAGACGGGTCACCACTTAAACGGCGCGTACGATTACGACGACACCCCTCAGGATACCCGTTACGACGTTGCCTATTGGCAGAATAGTCTAGCGGCGTTTCAGGTGCTTGACGGAAAGGTTTACTACGTTTCCGATTCGGGAGATCACGCCAAGCTGATGCAGGTGGCTCCGGTAGAGCATCAGGTGATTGCGGACGTTTCCGATGCCTGGAGAACTCATTACGGAAATTGGGGAGACGGGTATCAGTCTCTGTCCACCGACGGGCAGGATCTTCTGTATTCCGGCAAGGATAAGATCTATCGTTATTGCACGGAAACGGGGCAAACCGAAGCGATCTGGACCCCTTCTCTTCCCGACGGCACTGCCATTTTCGGATTTAAGTTATGGAATAACGCCTTGATGTGCGTATACAGTGATACTCCCAATTTTGACGAGGACACCAATCATACCAATCTGAAAACGCAGATCTACGAGGCGCATTCCCACGCGCACGAGCATATCTATACCAACGTCTGCGATGAAGACTGTAATATTTGCGGTGAAAACAGAAAGCCTCCCCACGAATACGACGGTGAATCGGATCTGACCTGCAACCTTTGCGGCTACGAAAGACCGACTTATATCCTCGGCGACTTGGACAACAGCGAAAACGTGGATCTGAACGACGCCATTTATTTGCTGTACTATGTGAACTTCCCCGCAAAGTACGCGGTGAATCAGCCCGTAGATTATGACGGCGATTCCAAGGAGGATCTGAACGACGCCATCTACCTGCTGTATCACGTGAACTTCCCTGAGAAATACCCATTACAATAAAAAAAGACCCTCTCGGGTCTTTTTTATTGTAATGCGGAAAAATCGGGATCCCCGAAGAGGGAAACGTATTCGTCGCAAAGGCTGCAGGCAAAGGAGGAAAGCCTCTCAAAGCCAAGCTTTTTGTAGAACTCAAAATCAGCGCGGATCTGTTCGTTTTTCGGAGAAAAGGGAACCAGCTTCTTTCCCGCTCTGCGGTAGTAAATGGAATTGTCGTACCAGTATTCCAGCACCTTGGAATGCTTTGTTCCGAAGAAAGCGACGATGTCCTTGACCAATTGCAAGTAGTCTCCTTCAAAGGAGAAGGTTTCCGGCTTGGTGTAGCGTTCAAAGGGAGCGTATTCCAGAAAAACGCCCTTTGCGGGACGAACGTCTCCGTCAGGGACGGCAACTCCCTCGTAATAAGCAAGATAGCAAACGCGGGCACCTGGCTTTTTCACTTGCAGAGCGGCGGCGATCTCGTTCATCAAAACCAATTGATGATAGGCGAAGTTGTGTTTTTTACATTCCTCGCAGTGGCAGGTCAGCTTCGTGGCGTCGTCCAGCCAAAAATAATACTCCTGGTCACTGCCGTAAAGCTTGTCCGCAAGGGCTACCGCATTTTCGCAAATGATCCTTCTCGCTTCCTTGTTGGAAAAGCAAAAATTTCCTTTGGTAACCCGATTTCCCTCCGCATCCATACGGAAGTATTCGGGATGAGTCTCGAACAGGTCGCGGGGAAGGAGGAAGCTTAAGGCGTGAAACTCATAGCCGATCCCGATGCCTGCGGCACGGACACGGTCGATCTTTTTCAGAAAGGCGGGATCCTGCAGAGTCTCCAAAAGCATTTGCAGGGTTTCGTGGGCGTTCTTCCCACCGACGGGATGCAAGCTCAGTCGGTCAAGCTTCAATTCCTTTGCCAATTCGATCCAGCGGTCGGTCAGCTCGTGAGGATGAATGATCAGTTCCATAATTCAGCTCCTTTGTTTTCTCACCGCATTTTACCACGGATCATTTCGATTGTCACGGAAAAAACGTGATTTTACAAATATTGAACCGAAAAAGAAGGATTGTGGCAAAGTTTTTCCTTAGACAAGGATTGACTCTGTCGCGTTTTTTTTCTATAATATGAGAAGAAAAAAAGGAGGTTTACGTGATGAATTGTATGGAAAACGCAGGAATCTCCGCCCGCGTGATTACTCCTGAGGACGGGGGACACTATTTCTTTGGTTATTACGATCTTCAGCCCTTTGACACCACCGGCAGATACCACCTTTGCCACAAGGCACCTTTCGAGGATCGGATTCCCGCTCCCGAGGACGTATGCGAGCTCGGTGTGATCGATCTGAAAACGGGTTCCTTTATTAAATTTGCCGAAACCACTGCCTGGAATTTTCAGCAGGGAGCTCTTCTGCAGTGGTACGGTGACTGTGATCACGTGATCTACAACGTCAGACGAAACGGCGCTTACGCCGCCTGTGTGCAGAATATCAAAAGCGGTGAAAAGCGGTATCTTCCCCGTGCGTACACCTGCCTTTCCCCCGATTCCAAAAAGGCCTTGTGCGTCAATTTCTCCCGTATGTTCGATTTTCGCCCGGGCTACGGCTATGCGGGGATCACGGATCCTTGGAAGGATGAAAACGCCCCTGCCGACGACGGCGTTTATTTGATGGATACCATAACGGGGGAGACGGAGCTTTTGCTGTCTCTTTCCGAGTTGAAAAAATTCCATTACGAGTCTCCTTGCTCCGATGGAAAGCTTCTCATCAATCATATCACGTTTTCTCCCGACGGGGAGCATTTCGTGATGCTTCTGCGGAATTTCAAGAGCGCAGACGGCACCGTAAAGTGGAAGACCCAGCTTTTGACCTCCGATCTGAAGGGGAATCTTTTCCTTTGGGCGCCCTTCAGCTATCAGTCTCATTATCACTGGAAGAATGAAAAGGAGCTTGTGATGTACGGCGGTAATTTCTCCAACGACCGTGCAGACGGAGCTTTGTGGTTATTTACGGCGGGGATCACGGGCGCACAGCGTTTGCCCGAGCCAAATCCGAATAAGGACGTGCACTGTCTGTATTCTCCCAACCGCCGCTATATTTCCGGTGACGATTACCCCAAGGAGGATGAGTACCGCACCCTGCATCTGATCGATACCGAGACCAATACCGATCTCATTCTGGGCAGATACCACTCCTTTATCAGTGACAATACCAATCGGGATCGCCGCTGTGATCTCCACGCCCGCTTCGATCGGAGCGGAAGATATATCAGCTTTGACAGCATCCACACCGGTCACCGCACCGTTTGTCTTCTGGATCTGGCTGAGCTGGACGGCTACGATTACTAAAAAAAGAAAACCTCCGTCGGAGGTTTTCTTTTTGTTTTACAGCTTTGTTTTCTTGAGGATGGTGCCGTGGTAGGCATCGAATTTTGCTTCTGCCTCGGCCTTGTCCTTGCCGCGAATGCAGTAGTAGAATTTGATCTTCGGCTCGGTACCGGAGGGACGTGCGGAGATCCAGGAGCCGTCCTCAAAGCGGTATTTCAGCGCGTTGGAGGGGGGGAAGCCGTCGATCCCTATTTTGTAATCTATCATCTCCGCCTCGGGGAAGAGATGGGGATCCTCCCGAAGCTCTGCCATAATTTCGGCAATCCGCTTGATGCCGTCCATTCCCTGAAGGGAAAAAGCCTTTACCGTATCCAGATAATAGCCGTATTCTTCATAAAGCAGGTTCAGTGCATCGATCAGCGTGTGACCGTGGGATTTGTGCCAAGCCGCCATTTCCGCTACCAGCATTGCGGCAACCACCGCGTCCTTATCTCTTGCGTGATTACCTACCAGATAGCCGTAGCTCTCCTCGTAACCGATGAGGAAGTGGTGGGCACCCGCCTGTTTCTCTGCAATTTCTTTGTCGAAGGCAGTGATGGCGTTTCCGATGAAGCGGAATCCCGTCAAAACGTTCTGCGCACAGCAACCGTGCGCCTTGGCGATCTTGGGACCCATTTCACCGGTTACGATGCTGGTGATCACGGTGGGATTGCTGCCCAGAACCGTACGGTTTTTCAGAAGAAAATCAACCAAAAGCGCGCCGATCTGATTTCCGCTGAGAAGGCTGACCTTCCCCTCGTGACGAACTGCGGTTCCTACGCGATCTGCATCGGGATCGGAGCCGATGACAAGGTCCGCGCCGATCTTTTCAGCCAGATCGATTCCCATCTGCAGTGCCCATTTTTCCTCGGGATTGGGACTTTTTACGGTGGGAAAGTTGCCGTCGGGAGTGGTCTGCTCCTCCACGATGGTAACGTCGGTAAAGCCGTCCTTTTTCAGCACGTGGGTGATGGGGAGAAGACCCGTTCCGTGAATGGGGGTATAAACGATCTTCAGATTCTTTTTCGCATCTGCATCACGGAAGGTCGCCTGCTTGAGAACTGCTTTTTCAAACGCCTCCAGGGTCTCTGCGCCGATCATCGTCAGTAGTGCGTCGTTTCCTTGGGTAGGAATGCGGGACCAATCGGTAACGCTCTGCATGATCGCGTAGACGGCGTCTGCCGCGTCGGGTCCCAGCTGACAGCCGGTCTCGTCGTAAGCCTTATAGCCGTTGTAAGCGGAAGGATTGTGACTTGCGGTTACCACTACGCCCGCGCAAGCACCGAAATAGCGCACTGCAAAGGAAAGCACGGGAGTGGGAACAGGAGCATCAAAAAGTCTGGTGGGAATGCCCTGTGCCGTGAATACGTCTGCGGCGCATTTTGCAAAAAGGGTGGAGTTGTTGCGGGTGTCACAGGCAATGACAACGCCTCGCTTTGCTGCATCTGGGAAGGTGTTTTTCAGGTGAATGGCAAGTCCGAGGCTCGCCTTACCTACTGTGTAGCGATTCATACGGTTGGTGCCTGCGCCCATAATGCCGCGCAGTCCTGCCGTGCCGAAGGCCAGATCCGTATAAAAGCGTTCTTCGATTTCTTTTTGATCCGTCAAGGCGCGAAGCTCGTTCTTCGTTTCCTCGTCAAAAGCGGGGTCGCTGAGCCAAAGGTCGTATTTCGTTTGATAGTCCATACCGCATCTCCTTCATTTTATTGGTAATATTATACCCTTTTTTTCATCTTAGGTCAACGGGAAAGATGAAAAAACTCCCCGAAAAAGAAAAAACACCCTCCCCTTGACAAAGAAGTGAAAACTGTGTATAATAGAGCGAATCTTTTGAAAGGAGATGATAGTACTTACATTATGGATACGGACAGTCACAGTTGCAATCAGAACGACAAGCCTCCCATACGACTTAAAATTTCAGATTTGATCTTTATACGGCGTCGCCTATCTTACTATATTCGAGGATAGGTTATGCCCTTTTTGTTTGCAATTTTGAAATTTTATGTTTTGGAAAGGATAAAGTAAAATGAATCTTGTCGGACCCCTATTATTACAGGTTATACTGATTATATTAAACGCTGTTTTTGCTATGGCGGAGATTGCCGTTATCAGCATGAACGATACGAAACTGACCAAGCTCCAGTCGGAGGGAAACAAAAAAGCAGGAAAGCTTCTGAAGCTGAAAAGCGATCCCGCAAAGTTTCTTGCTACCATTCAGGTTGCCATCACTCTGTCAGGCTTCCTCGGCTCCGCATTTGCCGCCGATAATTTTTCCGGCTATTTGGTGGAGCTGTTTCAGATCCTTCTTCCGAAGGCAAATCCTGCGGTGCTGGACAGCATTGCAGTCATTATCATCACCCTGGTGCTTTCCTACTTCTCCCTGATCTGCGGTGAGCTCGTACCCAAGCGTCTTGCCATGAGAAAGACGGAGTCCGTTTCCCTCGGACTTTCCGGTACCGTTTACACGGTGTCCAAGGTCTTTGCTCCCATCGTTTGGTTTTTGACCGTTTCTACCAACGGCGTTTTGCGCCTGCTGGGGATCGATCCCAACGCCGACGAAGAAGAGGTGAGCGAAGAGGATATCCGTATGATGGCGGAAGCCAGCGCGGAAATGGGTATTATCGAAAAAGAAGAAAGAGAAATGATCGAGAACATCTTCGAGTTCGACGACGTAACGGTGGGTGAAATTGCCGTTCACCGTACCGACGTTTCTCTTTTGTGGATGGAAGTGAGTGACGAGGAATGGGCGAAGACCATCTCCTCCAGCCGC
>JAZPZL010000230.1:0-3964 GCA_045544655.1 Eubacteriales bacterium | reverse complement strand
AACGGCGCGAAAAAGATCGCGCAGATACTTGACGCGCTCAACGTCAAGGACAGTCTGCCAAAGACGGTGCTTTACAGTCTTGACGGCGGTGACAATTCAGCGCTTGCGACAATCATCGGCGCGTTTCAGGGCGCAGGTGTTAAAGGCAAGATCCAGCACGGAAGCGCATGGTGGTTTAACGATAACAAGACGGGTATGCAAGAACAGCTTATAAACCTTGCTAACCTTTCAATACTCGGCAATTTCATCGGTATGCTTACCGACTCGCGCAGCTTTTTGAGTTACACCCGTCACGAGTATTTCAGACGTATACTTTGCGAGCTTATCGGCAACTGGGTTGAAAACGGCGAGTATCCCAACGATACTGCGACCTTGGCTACGCTGGTCAGGGATATCTGTTACAACAATGCCGCACGGTATTTCGGTATTTAAAAGGAGGACAACGCTATGCAAATGACATTTCGCTGGTACGGTGAAGGTAACGACCGTATTACACCTGCAGATATAAAGCAGATACCGGGCGTTACCGGTTTAGTCTGGGCATTACACGACAAAATGCCCGGCGAAGTATGGGAAGTCGAGGAGATTGCCCGTGTGCAAAAACAACTCGAACCCTACGGCTTTAATATGGACGTGGTGGAATCGGTAAACGTACACGACGATATTAAGATCGGCTTGCCCACCAGAGACGGGTATATCGAGAATTATAAGACCACCATCCGCAATCTGGCGGCATTCGGCGTAAAGGTAATTTGCTATAACTTTATGCCCATTTTCGATTGGACCAGAAGCAATCTGTTCCATCCCGTAGGAGACGGCTCCACCGCCCTGTTCTACGAAAAGAATATGATCCAGGACGATTACAACGCCATGGCAAAGTACATCCTCGATTTTACCGAGAAGTACAATATGTCCTTCCCCGGCTGGGAGCCTGAGCGTATGGCAAAGCTGGACGAGCTGTTCCGCGCTTACGAGGGCGTTGACCACGAAAAGCTTTGGGCAAACCTGAAATACTTCCTGGAAGCACTGATGCCCACCTGCCGCGAATGCGACGTGAAAATGGCGATCCACATGGACGATCCGCCATGGGATATCTTCGGTCTTCCCAGACTTCTGGTAAACGAGGAAAATATCGACCGCTTCCTGAAGATGGTAGACGATGAATACAACTGTCTTACCCTTTGCTCCGGAAGTCTGAATGCAAATCCCGAAAACAACGTTGCCGAGATCGTTCGCAAGCATTGCGACAGAATCGCCTTTGCCCACATCAGAAACGTAAAGCACTTTGAAAACGGTGACTTCTCCGAGGCAAGCCACAGAGATTGCGACGGCGATACCGGTATTCTGGATATTCTCAAGGCATACCACGACTGCGGCTTTAAGGGGTATATCCGTCCCGACCACGGCAGACATCTGTGGGATGAGGGTCCCGGTAACGTGCGTCCCGGCTACGGTCTTTACGACAGAGCCCTGGGCATTATGTATATGCTGGGCATCTGGGACAGCCTGGAGAAATTTGATAAATAAAAGCCGAAGGAGAAAGAAATATGGAAAAATTCATTCCCGTGGTAGTTATCAAGGAATTGGGTGAAACCGATAAGATCCTGACTGCCCTGAAAAACAACGGAATCAACTGCGCGGAGATCACTTTCCGCACCGCTTGTGCCGCAGAGGCCATTGCTTACGCGGTTAAAAATTACCCCGATATGGAGATCGGCGCAGGCACCGTCATCAACGCTCAGCAGTGTGAGGCGGCTCTTGCCGCAGGCGCGACCTTTATCGTATCCCCCGGTCTTTCCGAGGGAGTTGCCAAGGTATGCAAGGAAAAGAACGTTCCTTACTACCCCGGTTGCGTAACGCCTACCGAAATTATGATGGCGCTGGAGCTTGGCATTACCACCGTGAAATTCTTCCCCGCAGGAGTTTACGGCGGACTGAAGGCACTGAAGGCCCTTTCCGCTCCCTTCCCCCAGGTGAAGTTCATCCCCACCGGCGGTGTGGACAGAAGCAACATCGACGAATTTCTGGAGTTTGATAAGATCGCAGCCATTGGCGGCAGCTTCTTCGTAAAAGAGGCTCTGGAAAAGATGGAAGAAGGCAAATAAGCTTTTTGCAGAAAAATCCTCGGATCATCCGAGGATTTTTTTCGTCCTTTCTTTACAAACGGAAGGGGATTTGGTATACTGACGGCAGAAGCTTCGTTGAAAAAAGGAGAATTGAGATGTTTGAAAACACGAAAGCCTTGCTGCAGCATTTTCTGGATCGGGGCGTTCCCGGCTTCGATCTGAAGGTGATGAGAGACGGAAAAGAGATCTTCCGCCACATGGACGGCTTTGCGGATCTGGAAAATAAGATCCCCGTCAAGGGAGACGAGCTGTACACCATTTATTCCTGCTCCAAGCCCATTACCGTGACCGCGGCGATGCAGCTTTGGGAAAAGGGACTTTTCAAGCTGGAGGATCCTCTTTCCGAATATCTTCCCGAATACGGAAAAATGACCGTTCTCACCCCCGAGGGCGGCGTGACGGAGGCGAAGAATCCCATTCTGATCCGTCAGCTTTTCACTATGAGCGCAGGCTTTTCCTATAAGCTGAAATCCCCCTGGCTGCTGAAATTGATCGAGGATACGGAGGGCAAATGCCCCACCCGCGAATTCGCCCGATATCTTGCGAAGGAGCCCTTGTATGCCGAGCCGGGCACCGAGTACCGCTACAGCCTTTGCCACGACGTTTTGGCGGCACTGGTGGAAGTGATCTCCGGTGAAAAATTCGAGGATTACGTAAAGAAAAACATTTTCGATCCTATGGGAATGCCCCGCTCCTCCTTCCTGCTCCCCTTGGAGGAGTATGAAAGCAAGGTAGCGCCCCGTTATCAGTGGGCGGAGGAAAAGGCGGTTTTGGGAAGTAAGATCCCGAGTTACCGCTTGGGATCTCACCACGCCAGCGGCGGCGCGGGATGCGTTTCCACGGTGGATGAATATATCCGCTTTGCCGAGGGTCTGCGCACCTACGCCCTTTTGAAGAAGGAAACCGTGGATCTCATCACCAGACCCTGGCTCAATGAATCCGAAAAGCGCACCCTTACCCAGATGAAAGCCTATGAGTACGGTCTGGGAATGAGAATGAGAAAGCCCGGTACCCCTCAGGCGGACTTCGGCTGGGGCGGCGCCGCAGGGGCAAGCCTGCACGTGGATATTCCCAACGGGATCAGTTTGTACTATTCTCAGCATATGACCTCCTCTTCCATCCAGTCTCTCCGCGCCTACGTATATACTGCGGTGCTGAAGGATCTGGGCTTTGACGTGGAATTGAATCCCGTGGAGGACGCCATCGCCAACAAGCTGACCTATTGATCCGTTTCGGATTTTAAGGAGGAAGAATATGAAGATCTATTCGGTATTTGATAAGGAATTCACGCCCTTCGGTCAGGTCGTGGCGGGGCTGGAGGAAGCGGCGGCGGAGATCTGCTTGGCTTTGGAGCAAACGCCCTTGCCCGACGGGGTTGGCTACGTCCCCTCCGATCCCATCCTGCAGGAATTGCCTGCGGCGGTGGAGGTATCCGAGCACTGCTTTGGCGGAATGCCCGTGCAAATGGGCTGGTGCAACGGTCACAATTCCCGTCTGAACTGCCTGGAGTATCACAGAAACAGTGAATTCAATCTGGGCACGGAGGATTTTATTCTCCTTTTGGGGGAGCAGAAGGAGATCGAAAACGGCTTTTTCGATACCGCCAAGGTGAAAGGCTTTCGCGTGCCTGCAGGGGTTCTGGTAGAGGTTTTTGCAACCTCCCTTCATTACGCGCCCTGCCATACCGATCCCGAAAAGGGGTATCGGGTGCTGATCGCCTTGCCTTGGGGAACCAATACGGAAAAGCCCGAGATGGAGGCGAAAAACGCGGAGGATGAATGGATGACCGCCTGCAATAAGTGGCTCCTTGCCCATCCCGATTCTCAGGAAGCAAGGGA
>JAZPZL010000229.1:0-4092 GCA_045544655.1 Eubacteriales bacterium | reverse complement strand
GCCGTGGTACGCTTCAAGGTCATTGGCGAGGATTCTTTTTTCCTGGCTTGGACCACCACCCCCTGGACCCTTCCCTCCAACGTTGCCCTCTGTGTCAACCCCGAGGAGGATTACGTAAAGGTCAAGGCGATAGACGGCAAGGTATATTACCTGGCTGCAAAGCTGGCTGAAACCGTTCTTGCTCCCCTTGCAGAGAGCGGAAGCGCCTTCGAGGTTCTGGAGACCTACAAGGGTACCGAGCTGGAGGGCAAGGCTTACGAGCCTTTGTACGCCATTGCAGGCGAGCTTGCCGAGAAGCAGGGCAAGAAGGGTCACTACATCGTATGCGACACCTACGTTACCATGACCGACGGTACCGGTATCGTACATATTGCTCCCGCCTTCGGTGAAGACGACGCCAAGGTAGGCAGAAAGTACGATCTGCCCTTCGTTCAACTGGTAGACGCCAAGGGGTGCCTCACCGACAACACTCCCTTCGCGGGAATGTTCGTAAAGGATGCGGATCCCGAGGTCCTCAAGGATCTTTCCTCCCGTGGACTTCTCTTCGACGCTCCCAAGTTTGAGCACGATTATCCCTTCTGCTGGAGATGCGACACTCCCCTGATCTATTACGCAAGAGAGTCCTGGTTCATCCGTATGACCGACGTGCGTGAGAATCTGATCCGCAACAACAACACCATTAACTGGATCCCCGAATCCATCGGTAAGGGAAGATTCGGCGACTGGCTGGAGAACGTGCAGGATTGGGGTATCTCCCGTAACCGTTACTGGGGTACTCCCCTGAACATCTGGGAATGCGAATGCGGTCACCGTCATTCCATCGGCTCCATTGCAGAGCTGAAGAAAATGAGCAAGAACTGTCCCGAGGACATCGAGCTCCACCGCCCCTACATCGACGCAGTTACCATTACCTGTCCCGAATGCGGCAAGGAAATGAAGAGAGTGCCCGAGGTCATCGACTGCTGGTTCGACTCCGGTGCAATGCCCTTCGCGCAGCATCACTATCCCTTTGAAAACAAAGAGAAGTTTGAGGCGGAATTCCCCGCAGACTTTATTTCCGAGGCAGTAGACCAGACCCGTGGCTGGTTCTATTCTCTCCTTGCCATCTCCACCCTCATCTTTGACAAGGCTCCCTACAAGAACGTTATCGTTCTGGGTCACGTGCAGGATGAGAACGGTCAGAAAATGAGTAAATCCAAGGGCAACGCGGTGGATCCCTTCGACGCTTTGGAATCCTACGGTGCAGACGCCATTCGCTGGTACTTCTACACCAACTCCGCTCCCTGGCTTCCCAACCGCTTCCACGGCAAGGCTGTGGTAGAGGGTCAGAGAAAATTTATGGGTACCCTTTGGAATACCTACGCCTTCTACGTGCTTTACGCCAACATTGACAATTTCGATCCTACGAAGTACACTCTGGATTACGAGAGCCTTTCCGTGATGGATAAGTGGCTTCTCTCCGGTCTTGCCTCCACCGTCAAGGCGGTAGACGAGAATCTGGAAAACTACCGCATCCCCGAGGCCTGCAGAGTCCTGCAGAAGTTCGTGGACGATCTTTCCAACTGGTACGTACGCCGTGGCAGAGAAAGATATTGGGTCAGCGGTATGCCTCAGGATAAGATCAACGCGTATATGACCCTTTATACCGCGCTGGTCACCATTGCAAAGACCGCCGCGCCCATGATCCCCTTTATGGCGGAGGATATTTACAGAAATCTGGTTTGCTCCGTAGATAAGACCGCAGCCGAATCCGTTCACCTCACCGACTTCCCCGAGGTAAACCAAGCTTGGATCAATGAAGATCTGGAAGCACAGATGGAAGAGGTTCTGAAGATCGTGGTAGCGGGCAGAGCCGCCCGTGCAGGCAGTGGCAGAAAGAACCGTCAACCCCTTGCAAAAATGATCGTCAAGGCGGAAACCGTCCTTTCCGAGGAATGCTGCCAGATCGTTCGCGAAGAATTGAACGTAAAAGAGATCGTATTCTCCCGGGACGTAGAGGAATTCCTTTCTTACTCCTTCAAGCCTCAGCTGAAGACCTGCGGTCCTAAGTTCGGCAAGCAGCTGGGTGAGCTTCGCGCCGCCCTGCCTCAGCTGGACGGAGCAAAGGCAATGGCAGAGCTGAATGCAGACGGCTCCATCGCTCTTGAACTTCCCTCCGGCAGAGTCGTTCTGGATCGTGAAGACCTGATCATTCAAAACGAGCAGAAGGACGGCTACTTTGCCGTGACTGATGCAGACCTTACCGTGGTTTTGGATATCAACCTTACCGAGGAGTTGATTACCGAGGGCTTCGTCCGCGAGATCATTTCCAAGGTACAGACCATGCGTAAGGACGCTGACTTCAACGTAACCGACCGCATCGAGATCGGAATCCAAGGCAACGACAAGCTTTTTGCTCTTGCCGAGGCAAACCGTGACGAGATCTGCGGCGATACCCTGGCAAATGCCATTACCGCCGCCCTTTCCGAAACTGCAAAGGAATGGGATATCAACGGTGAAAAGGTCACCCTGTCCGTAAAAGTCGTAGAATAAGAAAGGAAAGAAGTAAATGGATATTTTGTCTCAGTTTTTCAAGCTCTTTGAAAACTTTCAGTATCTGCAGTGGAACCAGATCGCGATGTGGGTCATCGGCGGTCTCTTGATCTTCCTGGCAATCAAAAAGGAAATGGAGCCTACGCTCCTGCTCCCCATGGGTCTGGGTGCCATTCTGGTCAACCTGCCCATCAATCCCGAGGAAGCCGGTGAGGGTATCAACGGCGTATTGAACCACCTGTTCAATATGGGTATGACCCACGAAAGCTTTGAGCTGTTCCCCTTGCTCCTCTTTATCGGTATCGGCGCGATGATCGACTTCGGTCCCGTGCTTTCCAATCCCAAGCTGATGATCTTCGGCGCCGCCGCACAGTTCGGTATCTTCTTTACCCTGTGCCTGGGTCTTTTGGTAGGCTTTGATCTCAACGACGCCGCCTCCGCCGCCATCATCGGCGCGGCAGACGGTCCTACCTCCATCGTCGTAGCGCAGACCTTGAATTCCAAGTATATGGGCGCGATCATGGTAGCCGCTTACTCCTATATGGCACTGGTTCCCGTGGTACAGCCCCCCATCATCAAGCTCTGTACCACCAAGAAGGAGCGCTTGATCCGTATGAGCAATTCCGGCGCGAAGCCCGTTTCCAAGCTGACCAAGATCCTCTTCCCCATCGTGGTAACCATCATCGTCGGTCTTTTCGCACCCGGCTCCGTTGCTCTGGTAGGCTTCTTGATGTTCGGCAACTTGCTCCGTGAATGCGGCGTGCTGGATTCCCTTTCCGAGACTGCGCAGAACGTTCTGGCAAACCTGATCACCATCCTGCTGGGTATTTCCGTAGCATCCCAGATGACTGCGGACAAGTTCCTGACCTGGGAAACCATTCTCATTCTGGGTCTGGGTCTTGCGGCATTCGTATTTGATACCGTAGGCGGCGTAATGCTTGCGAAATTAATGAACCTCTTCCTGCCCCAGGGCAAGAAGATCAATCCTATGATCGGCGCGGCAGGTATCTCCGCATTCCCCATGTCCGGTCGTGTGGTTCATAAGATGGGTCTTGCAGAGGATCCTCAGAACTTCCTTTTGATGCACTCCATCGGTGTCAACGTATCCGGTCAGGTAGCATCCGTAATCGCAGGCGGTATCATTCTTGCAATGGTACAGGGCTGAGAATAGGAGGATAAGAATATGATGAATTGGATCGTAGCAAGCTTTCAGGACAATCTGAACAACGTGATCTCCCAGGGCCTTCCCATTATGGTAGCGGGAATGATGGGCATTTTCGTGGTAATCGGTATTATCATTCTCACCGTTGCCCTGCTTGCAAAATTCGGCGGTGACGAAGGCTATTTTGCAAAAGGCGTAAAGGCCCTTTTCACTAAGAATAAATAAGAACAAAAAAGAAGGAAGCGACCGCTTCCTTCTTTTTTTGGCTTTTTGAAAAATGCAGGGGGACTTTTGAAAAAGTCTCCCCTGGCCCGCGTTGACACCGGGATTCTTCCATCGCCATTCGGCTCGGAACAATCGGGTGTCTGCCGTCGAAAACACATCGAAAAAGGGATAAC
>JAZPZL010000228.1:0-3839 GCA_045544655.1 Eubacteriales bacterium | reverse complement strand
GTCATCCCCTGAAAATGGAATCTGCTGCAGCGGATTCGTTGCTTGGTAAGACAGTGCCATCACAGTCTCTCTACTGCCGTGAGATACACCTCGCCGTGGCTGTTGGCGTCGTAGTGAAGCCTCAATCTGGACTTGCAGGGGATCTCGTAGAGCCCCAGATAACGCTGCCACCAGTGGACGGTGGACATGATCCGCCGCCCGTCGTCGAAGGTGAAGAAGGCCCGCAAACAGCGGCGGGCCTCCGCCTTCAGATCCAGCACGGCAAGGAAGTCTCCCGGCTCCAGGTTCAGCACGTAGTCCATGGTGAGGATGTTGTACCGCCGCAGATCGTTCTGGGTGTAAACGTCGTCTTTCATGCTCACACCTCCTTCTTCAGAAGCCGCAGCAGTGCCTTGGCTTCCTCGCGGGTGAAGGTCCCGCGTGTGCTGCACTTCTCGTGGTCGGGGGACCAGACATGGAGATCCAGCTTGGGCTCTCCGCCGTCCCAGCGGACCATGTTCAGCTCCAGCTGCCAGCCCCTGGTGGATTCTGAGATCACACCGATGTGCCGCACGATCTCTTTCTTGATTTCTTTCATTTCGGTTTTCTCCTTTCTGTTTGATTTAGGCGGGCGGGATCGCCCGCCTATGTATGACCGGCTCAAAGGGAGGGGAATTGTTCCCGCCGCAGTCCTTCTATCAGTAGGTACTTCTTCCTTTGAGCTGGTAGAAAAGTAATTACTTACTTAATTACTTATTGGAATAGAGCGCCGTCCTTCCGATACGGTTTTTGTGTGCCTGCCCCGGGACCTTTCGGCTGCCCCGCAGCGTCGCCGCGCTCATATCCTCGCGCGATCATATCTGTTTCGGTGACGGTTATTCAGTTGTCGGGTGGTTATCACCTCCTTGTCGGGTGAGGGTGTCGGATGCTCCTGAGGAACCCCTCCACTAGTTAAGCAATTTGAGAGGGCCTTTATGGGGGTGCCGGGAAAAAATATTTTTGTGATCGGCCGGTTTTGATATATCCCCTCACTAAGGGATGATTGGGAGGGGTCGATTTTATGGGTGCCGCAGAGAAATAATTTATCCCTCAAGTGGTAGGTCACGAGAAAGGCGAAAAATTAAGCCTTGCAGAAGTTTTTTTGAGTCCTCTCACTAACTTAGGAATGGGAAGCACCGTTTTTACGGGTGTTGCCGGGAAAAATTTCTCCCTCAAGGGGTAGATCACGGGAAAGCGGAAAAATTAAGCCTTCCGGAAAAATTTTTCGAAGCCCCTCACTAAGTAAGGAATTAGCAGGGTCGTTTTTATGGGTGCTTCCGAAAAGAATTTTGAACCCCCCCCCAAGTGGTAGGTCATGGGAAGGCGAAAAATATAAGGATCAGGGGAAATTTTCTTTAGTGGCGTCAAAATTGATGCCATAGCCCGATTCGACCTCTGAACACGGCATCAAAACTGATGCCACACCGTAGAAGCTCTCTTTTTTTCACTCGAGGCTCCGAAACGGAGCCAATTATCTGACTGGTTCGTCACGAGGCTCCGATTCGGAGCCAATATCGAAGGCAAAAGCTCCTCTCAGTCCCTTACCGTAACCTTCGGGCCTCCAAAACGACATTTTTTTCTGAAAAAATCTTCGCGTCTCGTTTTCGCAGCTGCTCTTCGGTCTGCCGGAGGACTTTCCTCGTTTTCTCCCTCCATCCCCTTACCGCAACATTGAGAGCCGAAAAACGACACGGTTTTTCAAAAAATCTTCCTACTATATAACCGAAGCCTGCACCCCTCAAAAAACGACATCGGATTTGTAAATCCGCTCAAAAAACTTCCTATCTCTATAACCACAACATCGCCCCCCAAATGGACATCAGTTTTGATCTTCTGTTGAGCCGGTCAGCGGAGGCCAATCCTGGCGGGGCTAACGTCGTATTACCTCTACTCCTGTACCGCACGGTTTTGGGACAAAAAGTAAACACCGCATCGAAACGTTTTTCCCTCTACTACTTAACAGCCACATGAGAGGTCTTGAAAACGACATCAAATTGCAGTTTTTTTCAAAAACTCCTTCTACTCTCTTACCGCAACCTCGGAGGCCGAAAAACGACATTGAATTTTGAAAGTTCTCAGAAAATTCACAAATTAGTGGGATTCCACGGCTCAAAGCGCAAAAAGAGCGCCTGCCTCTTTTCAGAAGCAGACGCTCTTTTTTTATTCAGTTTTTACTTCATCAGCCGGATCAACAGCTCGTTGACGTCCTCCGTGGGTTTGCCGCTGGACAGCAGTTTGTTCCGAAAGGACAGCATTGCGCTTGTCAGCAGCCGATGTTCAGCGCGTGTAAGCGCCAGGACGATCTTCTTTCGCCGGAACATCACACATCACCGATCCAAACAAAGCGGTGAAAGACAATGACCTCGTCAAGCTTTCTTTGATCTATAACTTCTATGCTGTCATACAAGCCGGAATCATCTTCGTTGAATAGATCGAAGTGTTGCCGAGCTTCTTCTACCGTGCGATATAAGTATTCCTCGTTTGGCTTTCCGTCTCTTCGGACAAAACGAACGATATACCCACTTTCCATGGCAGCACCTCAGCAGTAGACCAGCTCAGAGAAGACGATCTCCTCCGCACGGCTGCGGATAGAGTTCATCCGTCCGACCCATTCCATCTGATCGGAGGCCTTTAGCTGCTCTGTAACGCCTTCGGCCTTTTTCATTTGCTCCATGAGCCGGTCGAACATGGCCTGCGCCGACTCGCCGATCTCGGCAAGATGCGGCTCCAGGGTCCCCGTCAGCAGCATCCCTGTGTAGATCCCGTCCACGTGTGTGCGTAGATACCGCCTCCGCGCCGCTGCAAATCTGTTTTCCATACCGCGCCTCCTTCATATACGCATTGTTTTGGTTTCCCTTCGCGTACATGATAGCCAGGCACCGCACCAGAGTCCAATGTGCAAAAATCAGATTTGCAGACTTGACAAGATAATCTTTCTTGTCGCTTTTTGCTCTACCTGGTTCCCGTATTATCCGTTATTGCGGCTAGTACATTTCAAGCATACCGTCTTTTTGACCGTGTAGGATGTATAGGAATCCAGAGTTTCGGTTATAGTCGTGAATCTTATTTTTGTAGTTTAGATACTGGCATCCAATATTAATCAAACCAGCTCCCCCAAGAATTGCAGAAGATGCAACCGACGATAAAGTCGTATTTGTGATATTTCCAATTAACTCTGGTACTGCAGTTGTAGCAATAAGGGAAGATAGGCTTCCCCAAAAGCAATGTATTCGAGCATCTTTGTATGCTTTTCTCAGATTGTCTACGGCAACTATCCAATTATCACGAAAAGCACCTTCTGCATACTTTATCTCTTCAATTGTTTGGCATCGAGCGAGATCGTTTTCCAATTCTCTTAATTGTAATCTGAAATGCTGAAGTTCTTGAGCACGCATTTCTTTAAAGCGCAGGAGATTTTCAATCCCAACATCCAAAGCTGGTTGTGGAAAACAACTATTAAGGCTGAGACTATAACAACGCTGATTTGCCCCAGGAAATGACCTGAAGTATAATTCTTGACGTGATGAATATTGGTCGGACCCGATTACCATCTCTTGAGTTGAGGCCTTTACCGTGTATTCCGCTAGTGTTCTCATATAGATTTTTGCGATCCTACTATCAAGTTCCATCCACCCATCAAATCCGTAGTCCGTAATATAGCGTTCATCATCAAGAATATCGTGCAATTCTGGCGGCACTTTGAGCGCATGAACTAGTTCTTTAAACGCAGGCGCATGAATTTTTTGTTTATGAATTCTCGCATGAGTATGTAAGTCTGTTGCTTTTCTTCTGCCTTTATTATTCGCTTTTTCATTTTTACG
>JAZPZL010000227.1:0-5109 GCA_045544655.1 Eubacteriales bacterium | reverse complement strand
TTACCACAAAATGGCGTCCCACAGATTTCGCGGACATTGCAACGAGGGCAGTGAAAGCCAGACGGCGATGCTGGAAACCATCGATTTCTATGCAAAGCAGGAATTGAACGTATATATGCTGGAATTTGAGATTCCCTTTTTCTACTACAATTTCTACTACAAGCACAGATTCAACGACCGGAACCGCATTCCCGAGCCCATCGAGCCGGAGCAGGTGCTTCAGTGGAAGGTGTGGTGTGAGACGGAGATCGCAAAACGCGGTCTGCAGTATCACGCCATGGGTCACGGCTGGACGGGAGATCCCTTCGGTCTGCAGACCCGTGACCGACGCTATTGGAAGCGTGGCGGGAAGGCACCCGAAGAGGCTCTGCAATACGTAGCCCAGATCGGCGGCGAGCGGAAGCTGAATCAAAACGATCCTCTTTTGACCAACGTTTGCATGTCCAGCCCTACCGTCCGCAAGATGATGGTGGACTATATTGCAAATTACGCAGAGAAAAACGGTCACGTGACGTATCTGCACATCTGGCTGGCGGACCTTTCCCACAACCATTGTGAATGCGAGAATTGCCGCAAAAAGACCCCCAGCGATTGGTACGTGATGATCATGAACGAGCTGGAGGACGAGCTCAATGCCAGAGGGCTGGATACCCGCATCGTCTTCATTGCCTACGTGGATACCCTGTGGAGACCGCGGGAGGTCTTTATCAAAAATCCCGATCGTTTTTCTCTCCTATACGCTCCCATCACCCGTTCCTATTCCTCCAGTGTAAACGGAAATACGGTATTTCCCCAGCCTCGTCCCTTCGTACTGAATGGATGGGAGGTGCCGAAAACCACGGAGGAAAGCCTTTCCTATCTTTTGGATTGGCAAAAGGTATTTCGCGGAAACTGCTTCTCCTACGAGTATCATTTTTGGCGGCATCAGTTTCTGGACCCCGGCGTTCTTACCCTTGCCCGTCGCATTTACGAGGATATTCGGGGACTGAAATACGTAAACCTGGACGGATACGTGGAAGACGGCTCACAGCGAAGCTTCTTCCCCAACGGTTTTTCCATTTACGTTTATGCAGAAGCACTTCTGGATGGCGAAAAGAGCTTCGAGGAGATCCTGGAGGACTACTTCTCCCACATTTACGGAAAGGATTGGAAAGAGGTTCTTTCTTACTTCGAGCGTATCAGCGCGGCTTTCGAATTCGAGTATATGGAGGGGGAAAAATCCAAGAATCCCGCAAGAGGTAATTTTTACGATCCGCAACGGGTCGAGCGACTCTCTCATATTCCCGAGCTTTGCGCAGAAGGCAGAGCGCTGGCTAAGAGGATCCCTTCCGATCCCTCCCGCCCTCAGGTAATTTCCCGCCGTCTTCTGGAATGTCACACCGTCTTTTGCTCTCTTCTTAGCCGGGTGATGACGGCAAAAGCAAAGGGAGAGGATGAAAAAGCTCTTGCGCTTGCGGAAAACTTCCAATTGGAAATGGGAAAATACGAGCTTTCCATCGACCCCTATTACGACCACGGTCTGGCATCCGGGGTGGTCAACCGCATCGTAAAAAAACCCAAAAAAATCATCTTTGAATAGTATTTTCGGAAACCGCTTCGGCGGTTTCCTTTTTTCGTTCCCGAAAAAGGAAAAACTTAGGGGAAAAACCTTGAAAAGGCTTGACCTGCCTTTTGATTCGTGGTATGCTAGGCGTAGGAATGCCAAGGAGGTTTTCATGCTGAAAATTTGCAAAATGCGGGCAGACCACGTAGTAGATTTTGCCGCAGAAGAATTCAAGAAATATCTCAGAATGATGATGCCCGAATGCGGGGACGTAGAGATCGTCTACGACCCTGAGGCAAAGGACGGCTTCCGCCTCGGTCTTTTGGAGGATTTCGACATTCCCTTTGAAGGAACGGATGCCTTCCTTGACGACGTGGTTCATATCCAAGCCGATGAAAACAGCGGGATCCTGGCAGGCTCCAATCCCAGAAGCGTGCTTTTTGCCGTATATCGCTTTTTCAAAGAAAACGGATGCCGCTGGCTCTACCCGGGTATTGACGGTGAATTTATTCCTTTGCGTGATATTCAGCCGATCTCCTACCATAAAATGGCTTCTATGCGTTTCCGAGGTCATTGCAACGAGGGCTACGAATACCAGGAATGTATGCTGGAGACCATTGAGTTTTACGCCAAGCAAGAGCTGAACGTATATATGCTGGAATTCCAGAATCCTTACGTTTATTACGAGCGCTATTATAACCACAAATTCAACGATAAGAACCGACCTCCCGAACCCATTACCGAGCTTCAGGCACTGCAGTGGAAGCGGGGGTGTGAGGTGGAGATCGCAAAGCGGGGAATGATGTTCCACGATATGGGTCACGGCTGGACTGCCTATCCCTTCGGACTGAATACAGACAACCGCGCTTTATGGACGGAAGGGGCGCTGAACCTTCCCGAAGAAACGAAGAAATACCTTGCCCTGCGCGGCGGTGAGCGCAGTCTTTATATGAACGATCCTCAGCTGACAAACGTTTGTATGTCCAATCCCGAGGTCCGCTCCATTATGGCAAAGGCGGTTGCCGATTACGCCGAAAAGCATAAAAACGTAGACTACCTGCACGTTTGGCTGGCAGACGGCTTTGTGAACCACTGCGAATGCGAGGAATGCCAAAAAATGCGTCCCGCTGACTGGTACTTGATGATCATGAACGAGATCGACGGAGAATTGAGCCGCCGCGGTCTGGACACCCGCATCGTTTTCATCGCGTACGTAGACACGATGTTTGCGCCGGAAAAGATCACCGTTCAAAATCCCCGTCGCTTTTGCCTGATGTACGCGCCGGTGTACCGTTTTTACACCTCCAGCATTACCAAAGACACCAAGCTTCCCCCGCCTGCTCCCTACCTTCGCAACAAATGGGTGCGGGATTATACCACTGAGGGAAATTTTGCTCATATGCCCGAATGGAAGAAAACCTGGAAGGGACCGTGCATTACGTACGAATACCATTTTTGGTTCCATCAGTGCTACGATCCGGGATTGATGAATCTTGCAAGAAGAGTATACGAGGATATCCGGGGACTGAAGGATCACGGCTTTGAAGGCTTTATCGAGGACGGTTCTCAAAGAAGCTTCTGGCCCAACGGCTTTGCCATGCACGTATACGCCGAAACACTCCTTGATCCCGAAAAAAGCTTTGAGGAGATGGAAGAGGATTATTTCTCCCATATTTACGGAGAGAATTGGCGAGAGGCAAAGGAGTATCTTCTCAAGATGAGCGCCGCCTTCGACTGGGCTTATATGGAGGGAGAAAAATCCCTGAATAAGAATATCAGCAAGCACTACAATCCCCAGGTTGCGCCAAAGTTTCTTGCAGTACCCGAAATTGCCGCCGAAGGACGCGCCCTTGCCAAAAAGCATTTGGCAATGCCTACCCGCCCCCAAACCGTTTCCTGGCGTCTTTTGCTTCTTCATACGGAATTTTGTGAGGGCTACGCCGCTTTTATGTACGAGAAGGCACGAGGCTACAACAATACCGCCTACGAAATGGCGCAGAAGTTTTATCACGAATTCGGCAAGCACGAAATTGCCATCCAGCGGTATTTCGATCACGCGATGTGGTGCTCCTGCACCAACATTATGCTGAAAAAACGTCCTAAATTTATCTTTGAAATATAAATCGGGAAAGAAAGGAAAAACTATGCTGACCATCAAAAAAATGCGAGCTGACCACGTTTTGGATTATGCCGCAGAGGAACTGAAAAAGTACCTGAGAATGATGATGCCCGAAAACGGCGACATCGACATTTCCTACGACCCTGAAGCCAAAGACGGCTTCCGTCTGGGACTTCTGGAGGATTTCGGTCTTCCCTTCGAGGGGGAGGATGCGGTTCTCGATGACGTGATCCACGTTGACGCCGATGAGACGGGCGGCATTCTGGCAGGCTCCAACCCCAGAAGCGTACTCTTTGCCGTATATCGCTTTTTGAGAGAAAACGGTTGCCGCTGGCTTTACCCCGGTGTAGACGGCGACTACGTTCCCCTGAAGGACATTGAAGCCGTCAAGTATCACAAAATGGCAGACCACAGATTCCGCGGTCACTGCAACGAAGGCGCGGAAAGCCAGCAGTGTATGCTGGAGACCATTGAATTCTACGCAAAGCAGGAATTGAACGTATATATGCTGGAGTTCAAGATTCCCTTCAGCTACTACAACTCCTACTATTCTCACAGATCCAATACGAAAAACCGTGAGCCCGAACCCGTAAGCACCCAGCAGGTATTGCAGTGGAAGCGGCAGTGCGAGGTGGAGATTGCAAAGCGCGGCTTAATGTTCCACGATATGGGTCACGGCTGGACCGCAGATCCATACGGAATGGATACCGCTGACCGCAGAGGCTGGAGAAACGGCACCATCAAGCTCCCCGAGGAATGCCGCAAGTATATCGCCCTTCGCGGTGGCGTGAGAGAGCTGTTCAAATCCGACCCTCAGTGGACCAACCCCTGTATGTCCCAGCCCATCGTACGCTCCATTATGGCGGATGCGGTCGTGGAATACGCCAAGAATCATCAGAACGTGGATTTCCTCCACGTATGGCTGGCTGACGGCACCCGCAATCACTGCGAGTGTGAGGAATGCGCGAAGATGCGTCCCTCCGACTGGTATATGATGATCATGAACGAGATCGACGAGAAGCTGGAAAAGGCAGGGCTGGATACCCGCATCGTCTTCATCTCCTACGTGGACACCTTGTGGGGACCCGAAAAGGTTGCCATCAAGAATCCCAAGCGCTTCTCTCTCCTGTACGCTCCCATTTCCCGCTCCTACTGCTCCTCCTTCACCGAAAACAGCGTGGTTCCCGAGCCCGCGCCTTACGTGCGCAACGCTTGGAAAACGCCCGTTTCCGCAGAAGAAAATCAGGCTCTTTTGAACGGCTGGTTCAAGCTGTGGAAGGGCGACTGCTTTGAATACGAATATCACTTCTGGCGTCATCAGGTACGCGATCCCGGCGGTCTTTATATTGCAAAGCGCATCTATGAGGATATCCGCGGTCTGAAGTATATGAACGTAAACGGTATCGTGGAGGACGGATCTCAGAGAAGCTTCTTCCCCAACGGCTTT